>JAKPNJ010000068.1 GCA_029548445.1 Bacillota bacterium
AGAAGGCCAGGGCCAGCGCCAGGACCGCCGCCAGGGGAACGGTCCGGATCCGGGTGACGACCGGAGACCGCAGGTCAGCCGGTGACGGGTTGCGGTCCGAAGACAGGAAGCGAATCATGGGAAAGCCTCCTTTCGGAATAGGCTTGGCGGCATCGGACCGTCAGCCTGCGGTGGGATCGGCCACGAGGCCGACAAACAGCGGAACCCCCTGTCCGTCCACGATGGCGAACAGGAAGGAGCGGTCAAACCGGATCGACCGCGGCATCGAGGTCGTGCCCATGCCGATGGCGGTCACGGCGGCGGCTTCCGTGCCCTTCTCCGTGACCGTAATGGCGGTTTTCTGGATGGCCTTGGCGATGTACATCCCGTCCGCCATGGCCCTGGGGCTCATGCCGGAGAAATCCGCCACACCGGAAAGAAAGGCCTTCTCCATCCCCAGGGATCGCATCCGGTCGGGCAGGTCCATGGTGACGGCGAAATCGAACTTTGGCAGGGCGACCTGCAGGTCCGCAGCGCTCCATGCCTCGGGTCCGAGAATCATGGGAAGGAATCCCAGAAGCTTGTCATCGGCGCCAAGTCCGCTGCCCGACAGGGCCAGGACCATGGACAGGCCTCCCTCGTAGGGAAGCGACACGGCCAGGTACTCCTTGGCCTCCTTCAGCAGGAAGGTTTCCCGCAGGTTCATGGTGGCCGCCTGGACGATGCGGCCGTCCGGACAGGTAAAGGGAGCCGGCGCCGTCGCGTCGCTGGGGAAGGGATTCACCCAGTCCCCCTTGAAGTACAGGGCGTTCAGGAGCACCATCACGATATTCGGATCGAGATCCTCGAGAATGCCCGGAATCTTGCCCGCTGTATTGTCCGACGCCCACTGGTTGATCAGGGCTACGGGATCGGCCCCCTCCGCCCGGCGGACCGCCCGGACCGAGGCGTAGAAGTCCTCGACTGCCTGGTCCAGGAATGCATCCTCGAAGGGATAGTCGTCCAGGCACCAGATCGAGTTGGCCAGCAGGACCTGGAGATCGGGCAGGTTTCTGTAGAGGGACTCGAAGGCCAGGCGGTTCTGGGCCAGGATGGCTTCATCGGAGAGGGCGCCATATTGAAGGGCGGATGCCATCTCCGCGGCGGTCTCGCCCCGGGCGCCCATCCAGGCCATGGAGAAGGCCATGGACAGGCTCAGGGGCGACAGGAGCTGGTTGGCGCCCGGGTCCTCCCCGGCCAGGTCCGACAGCAGCGCCGCCCCCAGCCGCTGCAGGGAGGCGACATAGGCCGGATCCAGCACATGGGTCGCCGGCCTGTCGGGATAGGTCGGATTGGCGGACAGGGCAATGTATTGATGCTGGCTGCCGAGGTCGGGGGTCGGGGTCGGCGGAGAGGTGGGTGTGCCAGGCGTGGGGGACGAGGGCTGCGTCGGGACCGGTGTCGCGTCCGTCGGTTGGGTGGGCGTTGCCGGCGGTTCCGAAGGATCGGCGGTCGGAGAGGCCGGTTGTGTCGGGTTTCCGGGGGCGTCTGTGGGGGATGGGCCTGTCGTGGGTTCCGGGCCGGCACAGGCGACGAGACCCAGGAGGAGGCTTGCGACGGCCAGGAGGCTGAGAAGGGAGACGGACCGGCGGCCCTTCCGTCCCGGATGGATCGGATGTGTCATGGGATTCCTCCTCCGGACAAGGCACTCGCCGGGAGCCACACCAATCCAAGGCCCAGGCGGCCATGTCTTCTCAATAGATACGTCCTGCAGGCCGGATCGGTTCCCGTTGGAACCGGAGGACATGGGCCCCTACATCCGGCCCCGGCATGGCGCCTACAGGAGGCCGTTGATCTCGTCGCGGAAGCGGAGCAGGGGATCCGGGTCCATGGGATATCGGAAGAAGGAGAAGTCGGGGCCGAAGTGGTTCCGGACCAGGGCCAGGACCCCTTCCCGTCCAACGCGGTCCTCCAGCAGGCAGAGGGCCCGGTGGTCCTGGAGGGCGTCGTGGAACACCATGAGCCGCAGGGACTCGGTGCAGCCGTCGGGAACCGGGTAGACCGAGAACGGATCGCCGGAGGGGAAGGCCCCGTCGGCATCGGTCACGGCATAGGGGTCGACGGCCCGGAGGGACAGTCGGGAATTGTAGAAATTGTAGCCCCAGTGGAGGAATCCCTGCAGGTCGTGGACATAGGTCTGGACCCCCAGGATCCGGTTCCGGATGGAGGGCATGGCGAAGAACCGGTTGCTGACCTCCCGGTCCTGGCCGCAGCAATAGTATCCCCACAGGGGGCGGATCCCGGCGTCCAGGAACGGTCCGATGTGGTCCAGGGCCACCACGGGGATATGGTCCGGGCCCATGCGGCCAAAGGAGCGATCGGACAGGGCATCGAGGATCGGCAGGCCTCCCAGGCAGGACGACACGAGCTGGTAGGCATCCCGGTACCGGGCCAGGTGGGCCGCGCCGGGCTCGTCCGAAAGATGGAACCGACAGGCGTCCAGAAGGTTTCGGGACGCCAGGTGGCGGCGCAGGGCCGGCAGGAGCGCCTGCAGGAACGCCCGGTATTCGGGGCCGGCCGCATCGGTGTCCCATCCGAAGAGCCGGCGCAGGGTCCCGTCGACGGTGGCCAGGATCTTGGGGGCGTGGGCGGCTCCCCACTGGGTAAACAGGTGCGAAAACTCGAATCCCCGGAGGCCGCAGCCCAGGGCGGTATCGATCCAGCGGTCCAGCAGCGAGAAATCGAAACCATAGCGGTCCCCGGACCGGGTAACCCCCACCAGCTGGACGGTCATCCTCTCCCCGCCCGGGGCGGTATCGAGCGGGGGGGTCAGGATCGGCGTCAGGACCAGGGTGGCGCCATGGTCCGCTGCCATCCGCAGGTAGCGCTCCAATACCGGCCAGAACGGCGCCGAGAAGGGTTCCACCCCGTGGAACCGGGCGATGCAGTCCACATGGAGCCACTGGGTAAATTCGAAGCGCTGGGGCGGGAGAAGGGCGTCCCGGACAGTCACGCGATAGGTTCGGCAGGTTGCGGACGAATCGTCGGTCCCGTCGGAACGAAGCCCGACAGGGGGCGTCTCCAGGCGAATCGCGAGGTCATGGGTGCCCGGCGGCAGGGCGCCGTCGCCCCGGATCCGGATCCAGAATGCCTCCCATCGGCCGGGAATGGCCCAGGAGGCATCGTTCGATGCCGGATGGACCACGTCGGGGTAGAGGCCCGGCGTCGTCCTCAGGAAGCCTGCGTCCGGTTCGCCATAGCAAGGCAGTTCCGACGGGACCAGCCCCACCTTCCGGACTTCGACCCAGGGGGCGATGGATGACGCCACCGACACCCGGAGGGGTACGCGGCCCTGGTTCCTGCCGCCGACCCGGACAGCCAGGCAGGCGGAATGCCATTCGTTGCGGAGCATGGTCCCGGCTGTCCGCTCCGGCCCCCGGCCGGGCTCGTCGGGAAACACCTTCTCAAGGGAACTCAGGAGTCGGGTTTCGATTGCAGGCGGCATGGCCCCCCCTGTTCGCCGGACCGGGCCCCCGCCTGCGGTCCGTCACAGGGTTATTATAGCCCAAAGAAGGCCTGGGGCACGCAGCGTCAGGGACGCCACGACAGGGCCCTATCCCTTGACGGCTCCCAGGACGATGCCCTTGACGAAGTACCGCTGGAGCAGCGGATAGATCACCAGGATGGGGATCATGGCCACGAAGATCTGGGCCGACAGCATGGTCTTGTCGTTGACCCGGGCGAACAGCAGGGCCTGTTCCAGGTTTGTGATGTCCCGGTTCACATTCATGGTGAAAAGGTAGGTCTGGAGGGGGTATTTGGATATGTCCAGGTAAATGATGCCCGAGAAGTACTCGTTCCAGTGGCCCACCAGGGAGAACAGGGTCACCGTGGCCAGGGAGGGCATGGACAGGGGGACGATCACCTTCAGGAGGACCTGCCAGTAACTGGCGCCGTCGATGATGGCCGCCTCCTCGCAGTCCTTGGGCAGCATCCGGATGAAATTCATGATCAGGATGACATTGAAGAGAGGCAGGGCGCCGGGAAGGATCAGGACCCAGAGCCGGTTGATGAGGCCCAGGTTCTTGATGAGCATGTATGTCGGCACCAGGCCGCCATTGAAAAGCATCGCGAAGATCAGCAGCCACATGAGGATGTTCCGCCCCGGCATGGTCCGGCTGGTCTTGCTGAGGGGATAGGCCATCAGGACCGTCAGGACGATGTTCAGGGAGGTGCCGAGGATGATCCGGAGGACGCTGATGCCAAAGGAATTGAGGAACGCCCGTTGGTTCAGGATGACCTTGTACGAGTCGATGTTGAAGCCCACGGGCCAGAGGTTGACGAGGCCCTTGGAGACCTCCTTGTAGTCGGACAGGGAGATGGCCAGGATGTTGATCAGGGGCAGCAGGCAGAGGAAGGCCAGGAAGCCCATGAAGGAGTAAATGAAGGCGCGGAAAACCCGAAATGCGGCGGAATCGTTCATCGTCCCCTCCCTCAGAAGATCCGGTAGTCGGAATACTTGTAGGCCAGGGTATACGAGATGACCAGGAGGATGAACGAGACCACGGACTTGAAGAGTCCCACCGCGGTCCCGAGGCTGTAGTTGAAGTCCACCAGGGAGATC
>JAKPNJ010000107.1 GCA_029548445.1 Bacillota bacterium
CCCCTGGTGGACGAGACCCGGGAAACCTCGGTGCCCGGCGTCTTTGCCTGCGGCAATGTGCTCCACGTCCATGACCTGGTGGACCACGTCTCGGAAGAGGCCGCCCTGGCCGGGCGCCATGCCGGCCGTCTTGCGGGGCCCGGGGCGAAGCACGGCGCGGGTTCCCGCGTGGCTTCCGGCGAGGGTTCCGGCGCGGATTCCGGATCGGACGGCGGCGAATCCCGCGATGTCTCCGGGACAGTCGACATCCGTCCGGGGGAGGGCGTCCGGGCCGTTGTGCCCCAGAAGCTGCTTCGGATCGCCCCTGACGACGAACCGGTGTCGCTGTACTTCCGGGTGAGCCGGATTTTCGGTCGGTGCCGGGTTCGCCTCCTGGCAACGGCACCGGACGGCACGCGACTCCTGGCCGATTCGTCCCGCAGCCGGGCCACGCCGGGAGAGATGGACCGCCTGGAGCTGGCCGGCGACCGCCTGGCCGCAGCCCGCCGCGCCCGGGACCTGGTCCTGTCGGTGGAGGAGGCGGCGCCATGACGGACGGGACAAGGGGCGACGGGCGCCAGCACCGGCGCCTGACCTGTACCGTGTGCCCGAAGGGATGCGCCGTGGATGTGGTCCTGCACAACGGCGCCATCGAGTCCCTGGAGGGGGCCGCCTGCCGCCGGGGGCGGGAATCCTGCATCCAGGAGGTCCTGGATCCCAGGCGGATGCTGTCCACGACGGTCCGGCTGCGGCATGCCGACCGGCCCCTGCTGCCGGTCCGGACCTGCGTCCCCATTCCCCGGGACCGGATTCCCCAGGCCATGGGACAACTCCGGGAGATCGCGGTGGAAGCGCCGGTCCGCATGGGCGACGTGGTCTTCCGGGACCTGGCCGGGACCGGCATCGACGTGGTGGCGGCGGAAAGCGCCCCGCGGCAGGACGACGAAGGGAGCGACCGCCCATGACCCATCCCGAGGGCCCCCTCCTCCTGGCCCTGGACCAGGGCACCACCAGCTCCCGGGCCATCGTCTTCGACCGGACCGGCCGGCCCCTGGCCTCCGCCTGGCAGGCCCACCGGCAGTCCTATCCCCAGCCGGGATGGGTGGAACACGACCCGGAGGAAATCCTCGACGCCCAGGTCCGGTCCCTCCGGGAGGCCGTGGCCCGTTCCGGCGTCGATCCCCGATCCATCGCGGCGGTGGGCCTGACCAACCAGCGGGAGACCGTTGTGGTCTGGGACCGGGATACCGGGGCCCCCATCCATCCCGCCATCGTCTGGCAGTGCCGCCGGACCGCCCCCGCCGTCGAGACGCTTTTGGCCCGTAACCTGTCGGCCCGGATCGCGGAGAAGACCGGCCTCGTGCCCGATGCCTACTTCTCCGGCACCAAGATCGCCTGGATCCTGGATCATGTGCCCGGCGCCCGCCGGCGCGCCGAGGAAGGCGGGCTCGCGGCCGGCACCATCGACAGCTGGCTCCTGTTCCGGCTGACCGGCGGCCGGGTCCACGCCACGGACCCGTCCAACGCCTCCCGGACTCTCCTGTACAATTTCCTGGAGCACCGATGGGACCCGGAGCTCTGCGGGATGATGGACGTGCCGCTTTCGATGCTGCCCGAAGTGCGTCCGTCTTCCGGCCGATTCGGGGACCTGGACCCCTCGATCCTCGGGGTGCCCGTTCCCGTCGCCGGCATGGCCGGGGACCAGCAGGCGGCCCTCTTCGGACAGGCCTGCTTCGAGGCCGGCCGCGTCAAGAATACATACGGAACGGGCTGTTTCCTCCTGTCCCCGACCGGCCGGGCGCCGGTCCGGTCCCGGAACGGCCTGCTGGCCACAGTGGCCTGGGACCTGGGCGACGGACCCCACTATGCCCTGGAAGGCAGCGTCTTCAACGCCGGATCCGCCATCCAGTGGCTCCGGGACGAACTGGGCCTCGTCGGAAGCGCTCCCGAATGCGACCGCCTGGCGGACACCGTGCCCGACACCGGCGGCGTCGTCTTCGTCCCGGCCTTTACCGGACTGGGCGCCCCCTACTGGGACATGTACGCCCGGGGCACCCTGACCGGCCTGACCCGGGGCACCACCCGGGCCCACCTGGCCCGGGCCGTCCTGGAATCCATCGCGTTCCAGAGCGACGCGCTCCTGTCCGCCATGGCGGCGGACACCGGGGCGCCGGTTGCCGAAATCCGGGTGGATGGCGGCGCCAGCGTCAGCGACTTCCTGATGCAGCTCCAGGCCGACCTGTCCGGTGTTCCCGTGGTGCGGCCCGCCGTGACCGAGACCACGGCCTGGGGGGCGGCGTCCCTGGCCGGCCTGGGAGTGGGGGTCCACGACGGGCTGCAGGACCTGGAGGCCTGCTGGCGCATGGATCGGCGATTCGTCCCGACCCGGGAACCCGCCTGGCGGGAGTCCCGCAGGACCGACTGGGAACAGGCCGTGGAAACCGCCCGGCACCACGGGAGGAAGGGACTGTGACGCGCCCGGCGGGCCTGCGGACGATTCTCCTGGCCGCCTGCCTGGGCGGATCCCTGCTGCTGTCCTGCGGCCTCCTCGCGGAGGAAGCCATGGCCTTCCGCCAGGCGGCGTTTCGGGTCGGGGAGGAGGGAAGCGGCGTCCGGATCGAGGCGATCCTCTATGAACGTCGTGTGGATACCGGCCTGGAGGGCCCCCCCTATGCCGTGCTCCTGGCGGAGGGATTCGGCGGCGACCAGGTCGGACTTCGGTCGGCGGCCCTGGCCTTTGCCCGGGCGGGCCTCGCGGCCTGCACCTTCGACTTCCCGGGCCAGGGGCGGTCCGGGGGCACCCTGGGCCTCGACAACGCCCAAACCGACCGGACCGCTCGGATCATCGACCTCATGGCCCGGACCCTGTCCGACCGCACCGGCATTCCCCCGGAGCGGATCTTCCTCTTCGGCCACAGCATGGGGGCCCGGTCCATGCTGCGGAGCGCCGTCGAGGCGGGTCCTTCCGCCTTCGCCGGCCTCGTGCTGGTGGGCATGCCCGCGGACATGGCGTCCCACGGGACCCCGACGGAGGCGTGGTTCGACCGGTTGTCCCCCGCCCTGCCCGCCATTCCGGCCGCCATCCTGGCCGGCAGCCTGGACGAGATCCTGCCGGCGGAGGCAGCCCGGGAGGTTTTCGAGCGCCTCTCCGGCGAGGATGCGTCCCTCTTTCCCATCCTGTCGGGGGCTCCCTTCCTGCAGACCGAAACCGTCCGCAGCGCGGACGGTCGGTTCTTCCTGAGGCGGTATCCGCTGCTGGCCCACAACTACGAGCCCCTGTCGCCCCGGGTCCTGGACGACGCCGTCGACTTCGTCCGGGACCAGGCCGGCCCGGCCTCCACCCTGGCCATCGGGTCGACAGCCCTGCGGGAATCCCTGTGGCGCCTGTCGCTCCTGCTCCTGCTGGCGGCCGCCCTGCTGGCGCCCCGGGCGTTTGCGAGGAAAGCCGCGATCGTCCCGGCCCCCGTCGCCCCCATGCCGTCTGCCGAGGTGCCGGCCGCACCCGGGGGCCCCGCCCCATCCGAATCGGTGGCCGCCGCAGTGGCCGCGCCTCCCGACGCTGCCGCCCATGCCGCACCGCCTCCAGGCCCGGCCGCCCGGCGGACCCTCCTGCTGGCATGGCTGCCCGCCCTGGTCCTGGTTCCCCTCCCGGTCCTCGCCGGATGGGCGGCCACCGGCGGCCTTCCCATCCTGAACCTGGTACCGGCTTTCGCCCCAGGCGCTCACGGGATCGCCGAAATCCTCCTGTCCCGGATCCGGGACCTCCGGACCCGATTCCGCTCCGGCGTTCGCCGGCCTTCTCGGCGAAGCTGGATCCGGCCCCAGGATTCCGACCTTCCGTCCATCGGGAATCGCCTCCTGCCGGTGCTCGCCTTTATCGGCGCCTTTCTCGCCTGGGCCCAGGCCGGCTGGTACCAGGTCCTTCCTGTCGGACCCCGCCTCCTGTGGACCCTCCTGGCTTCCCTTTGGTCCGTTCCCTGCTTCGCCGGCCTGCTCCGGGACCTGGACAGTCCCCGTCGCCGGGACCGGGCAGGATCCCTGCTGGTCCGGTTCCTGCCCATCGTGCTCCTCCTGCTCCCGATGGTCCTCTCCGGCTCCGTAACCGGGGTCCTGGCCGCCGCCGGCCTGTTGCTGGCCCTGGTGCCGGCCGTCGGGTTCGGACGGGCGATCCGGCAGAACTCCCGTCTCCCCCTGGCCGGGGCGATCGCCGCCTCCTTCCTGTTCCAGGTGGCGGTCATGGCCCAGGGACCCCTGCTTCTCGTCGGCTGAGTCCGGAACGGCATCGGCGGGCCGCCGCCGGACCGGCCCGAACGGCCGGAACGGCCCGAACGGCCGGACTGGCCCGAACGGCCCGAACGAAATATGGCCCGGTCCCGTACCTGTATCGCCAGGATCGCCGATCCTGTGATATATAATGAAACCCACCCGGTTCGGCCGGATGTGGCCGTCCAGTCGCATCCCGGACCGGACCCCTTCCAAGGAGCCTTCCGCCATGGATTCCGCCCCTCGCCCGCCCCGTATCCAAAAGCCCATCCACCGCCGCGTCCTGGCAGCCCTGGGCGCCGTGCTGCTGTCGCTGCTCCTGCTTGGGGGCGCCCTGGCGACGATCTTCAGTACGGGCGGTATCCGGGCCCTGCTCCGGATTCCCGGGGTCTCCGGACTCCTGGGCCTGGACCGGCCCCGGGACCTGTCCATGCCCGACATCACGGACGAGGAT
>JAKPNJ010000108.1 GCA_029548445.1 Bacillota bacterium
CCCCTGGTCGCCTATGTGGGCCCGTCCCGGGAGGAAGCCCGCCGATGCGTCGAGGACACGGACCTGTCCGTCGTCGACGGCCGGGATGCCTGCCTGCTGCCGTCCTTCGCCAATGCCCACACCCATACGGCCATGACCCTGCTCCGCAACGCCGCCGACGACAAGGCGCTCCACGAATGGCTGTTCGAGGACATCTTCCCCCGGGAAGCCCGGCTTCGGCCCCGGGATATCCAGGCGGGAACCCGGTTGGGCCTTTGCGAGATGATCCGTTCCGGCACCACGGCCTCCGCCGACATGTACTTCCTGCCCGACCTCACGGCGGAAGCGGTCCTGGAGAGCGGATTCCGGATGCTGCTGTCCGTCGACGCCAAGGAACAGGATCCGGGGACGGGGCGTCGCCGGCTCCGACCCGAGGACCTGGAGCGGTTTCTCTCGCAGTTCGAGGGGGCGGGAGACGGGAGGATCCGGACTGCCCTCCTGGTCCATTCCATTTACCTGTACGAGCCGGAACTCTATCCCGCCATGGCCGAGGCAGCCCGGAGCCTGGGAGCCCGGATCCATGTCCATGTCTCCGAAACCGAGCGGGAGGTCCGCGACTGCATCGACACCTACGGGGCCCGTCCTCCGGAGATCCTGGAGCGGTTCGGGCTCCTGGATGGCCCCACCCTGGCCGCCCACTGCGTCCACCTGGACGACGCGGACCGGGCGATCCTTTCCCGGCACGGCGTGACGGCGGTCCACAATCCGTCCAGCAACCTGAAACTGGGCAGCGGATTCGCCGATGTGCCGGCCATGCAGGCGGCCGGCATCCGCGTTGCCCTCGGCACCGACGGCGCGGCCAGCAACAACACGCTGGACCTCTATCGGGAGGTCCGGCTGGCTTCCTTCCTGGCCAAGGGGCTGTATCGGGACGCCACCCGGCTTCCCGCCGCCCGGGTTCTTCGGATGGCGACCTGTGACGGGTTCGAGGGCATCGGGTTCCCCCGGTGCGGCCGCGTGGCACCCGGATGCGAAGCCGATCTCCAGGTGGTGCGGTTCGATCATCCGTCCATGCAGCCGGAGGGGGATCCTGTCTCCGCCCTGGTCTACAGCGCTGACGGCGGCCGGGTCGACACCGTCGTCTGCCAGGGACGGCCGCTTCTCTGGAAAGGCGCCCTCACGACCCTGGACGAGGAACGGATCGTGGCCGAGGCCCGTTCGTCCGCCGCCCATCTCCGGGGATGATCGCCATCGGGTTTCCGGGTGACGTCCGGTTCCCGGGTGCTTGACAGGAACCGACCGAATCCATATCCTTGCAATGTACTTGTCCGGCCGTTGCCGGTCCTCGCCGCTGTGGCTCAGGGGTAGAGCAATTCACTCGTAATGAATAGGTCGTGGGTTCGATTCCCACCAGCGGCTCCAAAGCGAAGCGCCGCATCGATCCGGGCCCCGTGTCCGGCCGGTGCGGCTTCT
Source organism: Bacillota bacterium (assembly GCA_029548445.1). GTDB lineage: Bacteria > Bacillota > Clostridia > Saccharofermentanales > UBA5734 > JAKPNJ01. The sequence continues at coordinate 1,453 of JAKPNJ010000108.1, forward strand.
TTCTGTCCAGGATCATCCGTTCACGGTATAATGGACAAAAAGACGAGCGTCGAGGTGAATCCATGCGGGAACTGCAGGTACTGGAGGTCAGGAGCCGTCGGGACATCCGGCGATTTGCGGACCTGGCCTACCGGGTTTATGCCCGGGATCCCCACTGGGTCGCCCCGCTGCGGCGGGACATCATGCGGCTCCTGGACCCGAAAACCAACGGCATGCTGACGCGGGGGCCCTATCGGATCCTCCTCGCGGTTCGCGGCGGACGGCCCGTGGCCCGGATCCTGGCAGGCATCGACGAGGAGGCCAACACCCTCCGGAAGGTCCGGAATGGCTGGTTTGCGCTCTTTGAATGCCTCGAGGACGACCGGGACGCCGCCGAGGCCCTGGTCGACCAGGTGGTCGACTGGATGCGGTCCAACGGCATCCGAAAACTCCTCGGCCCCCTGTCCGCCTCCGGCGGCGATGATTCCAAGGGCTTTCTCGTCCGGGGGCATGACACGCAGGCAGCCTATCTCTGCTCCCACAATCCCGAGTGGTATGCGCCCTTTTTCCAGGCCCACGGCTTCGACCAGGTCCACCATCTGTATGCCTATTATCTGCACAAGGACGACATCCCAATGGAACGGTTTTCCCGGGTCGTGGAGTACGCAAAACAGCGGTACTCCTTCCGGGTGGACCCGCTGGACTTCGACCACCTGGAGCGGGAACTCGAGGACATCCAGAAGATCCTGTCCGAGGCGATCCTCGAAAGCTGGGAGGACCTGACGCCTCCCGATGTGTCGGCCCTCCGCAAGGAAGCGAACGCCCTGAAGAGGTACGCGGATCCGGACCTGCTGCACATCGCCCGGCGGGTTCCGGATGGCCGCCCTCTCGGCTTCGCCCTGGTCCTGCCGAACCTGAACGAGGCCCTGAGCCATATCCGCGGACGGCTCCATCCCATCGCGATCCTGAAACTGATGTACTGGCGCCGACGGATTACAGGCGTCCGCGGCATCGCCCAGTTCGTTGTGCCGGATTATCACAAGAAAGCGGTCATGAGCGCCATCTTCCACGAGGTTTTCCGGCGCGGCATTCCTCGCGGCTATACCTGGGCGGACGCCTCGACGGTCGGGGAGGAGAACCTGCCCTCCATCTCCAATACCGAGAGCCTGGGCGCCAAGCGGTACAAGGAATATTGGATCATGATCCGCATCCTGGAGCCGGGCCCGGAGTCCGCGACATGAGACGCTCCGGTGCAGCCGGCCACCCCGGCCGGCGTCTCCTTGCCGCTGTCGCAACCCTCCTGCTCCTGGCCGGATGTGCCTTCGAAGCCGGGGACCAGTTCCCGGAGCCATCCTTTTCGCCGCCGGACATTACGCTTCCGGCCGTCCCGACCCCGACCGGGGTTCCGTCGCCGCCCGAGGCAACTCTCCGGATCGCCCTTCCCCTGACCTCGGACACCCTCGATCGCCTGGCCCGCTATTATCATGCCATCCGGATCCAGGCCCTCTATGGGAACGGGGGAACTCCCTCCGACCTGGATCCTGTCCTGGTGAATCCCGATACCCTGCCGCCCCTTCCGGCCGACTTCCGCGTTACCCTCCTGGCCACGCCCCTGTCGGGCCTGAGTGCCGATGCGCTGTCGCTGCTCGATGCGTCAGGCCAATTCCCCGACCTCTATATGACCCGCCGGCTCCTGCCTGCCATGCGGCTCGGCCAGGCCAGGGACCTGACCGACGAAGCGGTCCTCCAGCCCTACCTGGATCCCGGCAAGGTACCGGTCCCCCTGGTCGAAGCCGGCAAGTTCCGCGGCCGGCTGGTGGGGCTTCCCTGGAACGCCTCGGCCCGCCTCGTCTTCGTGAACCTGGACCTGGTCCGGGATTCCCTGCAGCCCCTGCCCAGCGACCGGTGGACCCTGGAAGACCTGACCCGGCTGGCCAGGAGCCTTCGGAACCCCGACGCCATGCAGTTTGCCTTTTCGGACCTGACCGAATGGCTTCGGTACCTGCCGGCCCAGATGGACCGGAAAACCGGATGGGCGGCCTGGAACGGCACACGGTTCGATTTCGACGGCCCTGTCTTCGACCAGTCCGTGACGCTTCTCAGGACATTCGTGGAGGAGGCGCTCTCCCTCCACCACCTGACGCAGGAGGAGCTCACCGAAGCCTACCTGGGAACGGATCCCCGGGCTTCCGGCCATGTGGCCTTCTGGTTCGGCGACAGCACCGACATCGATTTCTGGTCCAATACGACGGAGTATGACCTGACGGTCCTGCCTCCGCCTGCCGGGACGGAGGGAAGGCTGCCCGTGACGGTCAACCTGGTCTGCGTCTCCGGCCGGACGGAATCGGCGGCCGAGGCGGTACGAATGGCGGGATTCCTGGCGCTGGACCCCCGGTCGACGATCTTCCTGGCCCGGACCGGGTATCCGAAAGGCATGCTGCCTGCCGTTCGGGACGAGAGGGCCTGGGACCGGGTGTTCGACGGCGTCGGCAAGGGAGAGGCGCTCCGGGGCCTGTGGTCCCTGCAGGACCACATGGTGGCATCCGGCGTCTCCAATGTACCCGGATGGGATGAAGCAGTGGCAGCCACTTTCGACGCGGAAAAGCTGCAGCTGGTCCTGGGCGGGGTGTCCGTGGAGGAAGCGGGCCCGCGCATGTCGGCAGAAGCCGACCGGATTCTATCGGAGGAGGCGGTTCCATGACCGGACAGGCGAAACTGGCGCTTCGTCCCATGAT
>JAKPNJ010000073.1 GCA_029548445.1 Bacillota bacterium
AACCATCTCCAGGAGCTGGGTCAGGCCCATCCGGGCGATCCGGAGCGTCTCGGCGGCGTCCTCGCCGGCCAGGGCCAGGTCCCGGGCCTTCTTCAGTTTCTTGCGGATGTCGTCGTCCACGGCCCACATGACCTTGGGCGGCGTGGTGATGCCGTGGCGCTCGAGAAAGGGAAATACCAGGTTCTCCTTGCGGCTGTAATGGAGATCCACCGCCAGCAGGGCCTTCAGCGCCGCAGCCGTTGCGGCGAAGGCCGGGGCGGCATCCCCGGCTCCCGCTGCCGCTGTCTCCAGGGCCGACAGGGCCGGCTCCATGCGCCCGGCGACCAGGGCCTCCATGGCGCGGTTCTCTTCCTTCATGACCCGGACGGGATGCCCCGGTTCCTGCGTCGGGTCCACCACCCGGTGGATCTCGGCCACGGATCCCTGGAAGACCGCCGCGTGGATGTCACAGAGGCGCTGGATCTCCTCGACGGGCAGTCCGTCCCGGACCAGGGCCTGTTCCATATCGGAGATCTCGGTGGCGGACACGCCGGAGAAAGTGGCCTCGAAGTCCGCCTTCACGGCGGCCGGGTCCTCCCCGTCGTGGAGGCGGCGGATCAGGTCCTTGAGGACCTGCTGGCGGTAGGGACGGTTTTGGATCATTTCGCTCATGGTGGTTTCCTCCTGTATCGCATCGAACCCGGTACCGCCCGGTTCGCCACCGGCGGTGACGGGTCTCCTGTCATGTTTTCGAATCGGCCGTGTCGCCTTCCACCCGGAAGCCCGCCTCTTCCAGGCGGGCCCGGACGGTGTCCCAGGGAATCCTCTTCAGGGCCGCGCCCCGGGGCAGGGTCATGAACCGGCCAACAGTGGAGAGCATCCCCGGGAGGACAATGTCGACGAATCCCAGGTCCCTCAGGATATCCTGAAGATCCGGATACCGGCCGCAGAGGTCATGGACCGACCGGCCCACGTCCAGGTCCCGGGGCGGGGGAGCCATCAGGTGCCTCCGGGCGGCGGGAAGAGGATGTTGTTCTCCAGGTGGATGTGCTGGTGGAGATCCACCTCCATGGCATCCAGCAGGCGATAGGTCCGACGGTAGGTCGAGCACCCGTCGTCCGGGACCTTGTAGCCGCCCGCGGCTTCCCGCAGGTCCCGCAGCAGGGCGCCGGCCGCCTCGTGCTCCCGACGCAGCTCGTCGGACAGGGCCCGAAGGGCCGGGTCCTCGGCTGGAACGGGGCGTCCGGGACGGGGGGTCTGCCAGGCGGGGAAAAGAATCTCCTCTTCCCGGACCAGGTGCTGCTCGAGCTCGGTGCGAAGGGCGTTGAACACCCGATGGACCCGGAACAGCTCGGGATGGTTGGCGCCGTGGGCGGCCAGCAGCCGGGGAATCAGTTCGCCGACCTCGGCCATGACCTCCCGCAGGGGCCCATGGTGGCGGGACTCGATCCAGTCCGCCAGGTCGGCCGGGCTCATGGCCCGGAAATCCGCCTCACCGGCCCCGTCCGCGGAAGCCCGGGCGGCAGCGGCCAGCGACTCGGCCTCGATCCGGTCCAGGGCGGCCCGGACAGCCTCCCCGTCCAGGTCCTGGGCCTGGATCACGTCGCCCAGGATCTTCGCTCCGCCGCAGCAGTAGTCGATGGCGAACTCGATAAAGGGCTCCGAGGCCCTGGGAAAGCGGGCCACGATCTGTCCGACACGCATCCGGTTCCAATCGGTCTTCATGGGGATGTACCTCCGTTTCGTCGGGCGTCCCGCGGTGCGGTCCGCTGCCTTGTCCTACGCCCTCACGGTACGGCGAAACGGAAGAAAAAACCGTGACGGGAATCAAGATTCGGAAAATTCCCCTTCCCCCGCCATCCGGGCCAGGGCGTCCGGATCCCGGACCACCAGGGTCTTGTGGCCGATGGACCGCAGGAGGCCGTCCTGCTCCATCTGGCCGAGCTTCCGGCTGACGGTTTCCCGGGCGATGCCCAGGTAGCCGGCCATGCCCTCCCGGCTCAGGGGGAGCCGGATGCGGACGCCGTCCGGCGTCCTTCGGCCGTACTTGTCGCCGAACTCCAGGAGGGTCGCCGCGATCCGGGCATCCAGGCTTCCGGTTCCCATGCGCTGGACCGCGTGCTCCAGGCGGGACAGCCGGGCCGACAGCTCGCCGATGACCCGGATGCCCATGTCGGGATAGTCCCGCAGCAGCTGGAGAAAATCCCGCCGGTACAGCAGGCAGGCTCGGACAGTTTCCAGGGCTTCCACCGAGTAGGTCGAGGGCGCCGGCTGCGACAGGAGGTGGGTCTCGCCGAAAAAATCCCCCTCGTCGAAGAGGTAGAGAATCTGCTCCCGGCCGTCGGCCGAGTCGCGGTAGGCCTTGGCCCGGCCCTCACTGAGGATCGCCACGAATTCCGCGGGCGCTCCCTCGGACAAAATCCTCTCCCCCTTGAGATAGTCCCGGTGGTGGATCCGTTCCACGATCCGGGACAGGTCCTCCTGGGGCAGGGAGGCGAAGATGGGGACGCTGCGGGTGCAGAGCTTGTGCAGGCAGCTCTCGCACCGGGAACAGCCCTTTGTCATGCACGGGTCGGCCATGGCAGGTTTCCTCCGGATCCGGTTCCGTACCTGCCTATGAGTATAGCACGGCCCGGCCGGTCAACCGCCGTGGGTATGCTCCCGGCCGTGGGCATGCTCCCGGCAGACGCTCCCGCCCTGGAGGGTTCCGGCCAGGTAGGCCGCCACGGCCGCCTCTGCGGAACCGGCGGCGCCGGTCACCACCTCGATCCCCTTCTCCAGGAACAGATCCACGGCTCCCTGGCCCATGCCGCCGGCCAGGATCGCAGTCACGCCCCGCTCATGAAGGAAGACCGGCAGGAATCCCGGCCGATGGCCCGGATTCGGGACGAACCCCCAGGCCACCACGGCGCCGCTCTCCACCGTCGCCAGGCGAAACCCCTCGCAGTGGCCGAAATGGGCGGACACGGCGTTTCCGTCGGCTGCCACGGCCACCAGGCCCTTCCGTCTCGGCTCGGTACTTTTGTTCTCCATCGTGAACCGACCTCCTTCCTATTCCCGGCGTTCCGGCCTGTCTTCCTCCAAGTTCCCTTCTCCATCGGCCGCCGGCGGCCCGAAACGATCCGCCAGGAACGTGACGCAGCCGTCCAGCCGATCCGGGAACACCCGCTCGATGGCCCCTTCGTCGCACAGGGCGGTCAGGGCCGGATCCACCGGCATCGAGTCCAGCAGCGGAATCCCCAGTTCCCGGGCCACCCCTTCGGTCCGGCTTTCGCCGAACAGGTCGATCCTCCGCCCGCAATCGGGGCACAGGACATGACTCATGTTTTCCACAAGGCCCAGCACGGGGATCCCCATGGCCTCGGCCATGTGGAAGGCTTTCCGGACAATTTGGGACACCAGTTCCTGGGGCGAGGTCACCACCAGGATCCCGTCCAGGCGGATGGACTGGAACACGGTCAGGGGTACATCGCCCGTTCCGGGCGGCATGTCCAGCAGCAACAGGTCCAGGTCGCCCCACTCCACCTCGGTATGGAACTGCTTCACGGCATTGGCCAGCAGCGGTCCCCGCCAGATCACCGGCGTGTCCGGCCGGTCCAGCAGGAACCCGATGGACATCAGGCGGATGTCGCTGTGGGTCCGGACCGGCACCATGCCGGCCTCGGACGCCTGCAATTTGCATTCATCGGCCCCGAAGACCCTGGGAATGGTCGGTCCCGTCACATCCGCGTCCAGGACCCCGACCCGATACCCCCTGCGCCGCATCATGACGGCAAGAAGGGCGGTCACGAGGGATTTCCCCACACCGCCCTTTCCGCTGACCACCGCCACCGCGTGGCGGATCGACCCTTCCCTTTTCATGCAGCCGGACCATCCTTCTCTTTGTGGATTTATTTGGGCATTTGCCCATATCTCCAGGAGAAGAATAGCACTCCGGTCCGCCAGGCGTCAACGGCCCTTCTCGGTCTTCCCTGCCAGGGCCCGGCCCTGCCTGTCCTTGGCGAGCTGCTCCGGCGTCCGGACCGGCAGCCGGTTGGAACCCTGGA
>JAKPNJ010000134.1 GCA_029548445.1 Bacillota bacterium
TCCATGGGGGGGGTCCTTCTGGCTGCTCGGGAGCTTGTTTTCGATTATACCAATAGGCCGATGGATCCTTGTCGCAACGGAGAAAAAAGGCCCGATCGCCCCCCGGTTTCACGATGCGTGCAACGCCATCGCGGTAGACTGGGGCCAGGATCGCAGGGGGCGGGAACGACAGCGGCGAATGGGAACCGACAGCCCTGGCAGGCACGACAGCGCGGCCCCGTTCCGGGGCTCCCCCTTCGATCCGACCGACCGGTCCCTACAGGACGAGGAGTCGGAATCCCTGCTCCAGGTAATCGCCCATGGCGGGGTGCCCCTGCAGGGCGTCCAGCAGCCGAAGGCCGGATCCCCGGTTGTACTCCAGGACCCCCATCTTGTTGGAACAGGCCTTGCAGACGCCGTCGATGAGCCCCTTCTCCTGCATCTCCCGGAACATCCGGTTCCCGGATTCCTGCATGGACCGGACCAGCGTCACGGCCTCGCCCTCCAGCACCACCCGGACCTCGGCTCCCCTCCGGTCCAGGTCCAGGGCGTTCAGCATGACATGGACGAAGCACATGGGATCGCCCCGGAACGCGAACAACACGACTTTTTCCTGTTTATCGGACATGGCGGGATCCCCTCCTTTCGCGGACCGCGGCCCGCAAAAGCGGCCGCCTTGCGGTCCTTGTTCCAGTATACCGCACCGGTCCGGGGAAGGCGGCCTGCCGGAGCGGGAGCCGATGCGAAAGCATGGTACGGAGGCGCATCCGGGATCAGGCCTGTCGTCGAACCGGGTCTTCGCTATAATGGGAATCGTCAGCCAGGTAGCGAACTCCCTTTCGTCCCCCTAACCCCCAGGGAGGCCCGATGCGACAGTCGCTCCGGAAGATTCGAACGCCGGCCATGGCCTTCATCCTCCTGATGGGAGTCGTGAGCCTGTTGGCCGACATGACCCACGAAGGCGCCCGGAGCAGCCTGGGGCCCTTCCTCTACCTGTCCGGCGCGTCCGCCGCCGCCATCGGGTTCGTGACGGGCCTCGGGGAGATGGCGGGCCATTCGCTCCGTCTCCTCTTCGGCTACCTGGCCGACCGGAAACGGAACTACTGGACCCTGGTGATCCTGGGATATGCCATCAACCTGCTGGCCGTGCCGGCCCTGGCCCTGGTGTCCGAGAATGGCTGGATCCTGGCCGGAATCCTGATCGTGGCGGAGCGGACGGGCAAGGCGATCCGGCACCCGGCCAAGAACACGCTGGTCTCCTTCGCATCGAGACAGGTCGGCGAGGGAAAGGCCTTCGCAATCCAGGAGTTTCTAGACCAGTTGGGCGCCTTCCTGGGACCGGTCCTCCTCTTTCTCGTCCTGCAGCTGCGCAAGGGGGAGACTCTCCTGGCGAGCTACCGGATCGGGTTCGCCTGGCTGGGCATTCCCGCCGTCCTGACCCTCCTCGTCCTGGTCCTGGCCCGGCGACGGTTCCCTGCCCCGGACCGGTTCGAATCGGCCTCCCCGGATCCGGAGCCGCTGCGTCTCCGGTCCGCCTTTCTTCTTTACCTGGCGGCGACAGGCCTCCTGGCCCTGGGGTTCGCCGATTTCCCGCTGATGTCGATGCATGCGGTCCGCCGGGAACTGGTCGCGCCGGACCTGGTGCCGCTGCTGTATGCCGGGGCCATGGCGGCCGACGCGGTGGCCGCCCTCCTGTTCGGGTGGCTCTTCGACCGGTTCGGCTTCCGGGTCCTGATGGTATCGAGCCTCCTGTCGGCCGGGTTTCCGCTCCTCGTCTTCCTGGGGACATCCCCCTGGGCCCTGGCGGCCGGCGTCCTGCTCTGGGGGGTCGGCATGGGCGCCCAGGAGTCGATCCTGAAGGCCGCCGTGACCCGGCTCACGCCGAAGGCGCGTCGCTCCACGGGGTTCGGGGTGTTCCAGACCTCTTTCGGCCTCTTCTGGTTCGCGGGCAGCTGGCTGATGGGCGTCCTGTACGACCGGTCCCTGGGCGGGCTCGTCCTGTTTTCGACAATCCTGATGCTCCTGTCGGTGCCCGTCTTCTTCCTGGCCTGGAAGGCCATGGGGCAGAACGGCCCCGCCCGGCCGGCATCGCCCGGGACAGAACGCTAGGGCGCCAGGGAGAAAGGGTGCCAGGGCACGAAGGCACCAGGGCGTTGGGGCGTCAGTCCGACTGCCCGGAGGGCCGCCGCCCTTTCCGGTCGGCCCGGTACTGCCGGTATCCACCGGACAGGCAATAGACTTCCCTGAAGCCGTGGTTCAGCAGGATGTTCTGGGCCGCGTTCCCGGTGACGCCCTTGTTGCAGTAGGTCACCACCGGAACCTCCGGATCGAGGCCGGCCATGGCCTCCCGGATCCGGTCGTGGGGCAGGTTCACGGCCCGATCCACGTGTCCCTTCTCGAACTGGCCCGGCACCCGGGCGTCGATGACCTGGAGGGTTCCCTCCGCCACCCGCCGATCGACTTCCGCGGCCGTCAGCAGGTCCCGCCCCCGATGGACCGCGTTCTCCAGGATCATGCCGGTATAGTGGACGGGATCCTTGGTGGTGGAGAAGGGTGGCGCATAGGCCAGGTCCAGGTGGAACAGGTCCTCGGCGGTCATGCCGGCGGTCATGGCGGTCACAAGGACGTCCATCCGCTTGTCGACGCCCTCGTATCCCACGATCTGGACCCCCAGGAGCCGGCCGGTCCGCCGATCGGCCAGGGTCTTGATCACCATCTCACGACCACCGAAATACTCCGGTTTATCGGGCTTGATGTTGTGGCTGACCACCACGTCGTAGCCGCTGTCCCGGGCTTCCTTCTCGGACAGGCCCGCTGCGGCCACGGCCATGTCCAAGACCTGAAAAATTCCGGTGCCGGCGATGCCCCGATGGGCCAGGCTCCCTCCGGTCATGGCGTCCCCTGCGATGCGCCCCATCTTGTTGGCCGTCGAGCCCAGGGGCCGATAGACCGGCCGGCCATCCACGATAGAGACGCTCTCGGCACAGTCCCCGCAGGCAAAGACATCGGGAAGGCTCGTTCGCATCCTCTCGTCTACCCGGATGGCGCCGGTCGTTCCCATTTCGATCCCCATGGCCCGGGCCAGGGAGGTCTCGGGGCGGATGCCCACGGCCAGCAGGACCAGCTCTCCCGGTACCTCGGACCCGTCGTCCAGCCGGACGGCGGAGTCCAGGATCTCCGTCGCGATCCGTCCGGTCCGGAGGGCGACGCCCTGTTTCTCGAGGTGGTCCGCCAGGTAGGGCGACATGTCGGGATCCAGGAAGGGGCAGACCCGGGGGAGCTTCTCGACGACCGTCACGGACAGGCCCGCCCGGACAAAGCTTTCCGTCATCTCCATGCCGATGAAGCCGCTCCCCACCACCACCGCCGACGCGGGGTGCCGATCGTCCATGTACTTCCGGATTGCCAGGGCGTCCGAGGGATTCCGGAGGGCGAACACATGGGGTCGGTCGGCGCCGGGAATCGGCGGCACCACCGAGGCGGCCCCGGTGGCCAGGACCAGGATGTCGTACCGGTCCTCGAACTCGCTGCCGTCCTCCAGGTTCCGGACCCGGAGGCGCTTTCGGCCGGCGTCGACGGACAGGACCTCGTGGCGGACCCGAACCTCGACGTTGTATTTTTTCCGGAAGAACCCGGCGTCCCGGGGCACCAGGCTCCCGAAATCCTGTACCTGTCCCCCGATATAGTACGGCAGGCCGCAGCCGGAGTAGGAGATGTGCCGGTCCCGGTCGTACAGGACGATCTCCGCGGTCTCGTCGTTCCGGCGGGCCTTGGCCGCGGCTGACGTCCCGGCGGCCACCGCCCCGATGATGACGATCCGGAGGGGGGGTGACTCCGCGCTCATGTCGTGTCCTCCCGGCCTGTCCGTCCTGTCCGGCAAGCCGGGCCGCATCCGCACCCGGCCGCCGGGGTCCCTTCCTCCGGGTCCTTCCCCCGGCCCAGGCGGTCCATGGCCGCATAGAACCGGGCCAGGTTCGCCGGCATCCGATAGGGCGCGTCCTCCTGCTCCTCCCGCCCACCCCCGGTCGACGCCGCTGGCGTCCCATAGGCCGCCCGGAGCAGGGCGTCCAGGATCATGGCCTTCGGCGGACGCGGGTACTTCCGGCCCCGCCAGGTCCAGTCCCGGCAGTCCACTGCGTCCCCGCACAGGTCGCCGCAGGATTCGCACAGGCTTTCGGCCCCCGCAGGATCGATGTCCCGGCCGTCGACACGGATCGTCGGGGAACTCATGAACCGGTACCGGTGGGCTGCCTCGGCGGTATCCACATTGACCTTGCGGACCAGGAGGTCGATGCCGACGGCCTCAAGAATGGGCGCAAGTTCCCGAACCGCCTCGTCCAGGACCTCGTCGGTCCCCTGGCAGCGGGTGCAGACATTCAGGTCCAGGTAGAGGAACGCCACGTGGATCCGGCGCCTGGCCTCCCCGGGTTTCGATTGCAGCATGATCCGGTTCCCTCTCTTCCGTATGGCTCGGTCCCCCGACGTATCCGGCCTCGCAGCCGGCTGCCGTCAGCAGCCGCAGCGGTCCGTCCCGACCCGGTCGGCCGACAGGTCGTCCAGGTACCAGCGAAGATCCGACAGGGCGGGGCCATTCAGTCGGTATCGCATCCAGATGCCGTCCCGACGGGCCAGGACCAGCCCGGCGGCGGCCAGCAGCTTCATATGGTACGACAAGGTTGGCTGGGTAATGTCCAGGGCTTCCAGGATCTCGCAGGCGCACAGCTCTCCTTCCGCCGGGAGCATCCCCAGGATCCGCAGCCGGGTGGCATCGGACAACGCCTTGAATCGGGCCGCCGCTTCCGTGTGCGTCGTCATGGGTCGGGCCACCTCCTGCCTCTGGTCCCTGCCTCTCGGGCACCGGGTCGATCCGGCCTGGATATCGGGTCGATCCGGCTTATATATTGATATGTGTCAATCTGATTCTAGTGTTCATATTGATGGTTGTCAATGTGTTGGGTGCGGGGCCATCCGTTGACGGACCGCCCAACCTGTGGTCGAATGAACCGAAAGACGGTCCGTTCCGGAACGAAGGGAGCGGATCGCGGGAGGACCCATCCATGACCATTACAGACGACGCCCGGATCCTGCTGCAAGAGATCCTGAAGGGGCGCAACTGCAACGCCCTGAAGGTCACGGTCAAGCCCTCGTGCTGCGGGACGGCGGCCCTGATCGCGCCGGTCCTCCTGGAAGAGGGGGCCGAGACGGATTCGGTCAACGGCATTCCCGTCCAAATGGAGGAAGCCGCCCGGGTCCGGACCGAGTTCGTGACCCTGGACACGAAGGACGGCAAACTCGTCATCCGGGATGAACAGCCTTCGACGTGCAGCTGCTGATGCCATGATCCCCCGCTCCGCCGGCCAGGACGGCCGGCGCCTGCCTATCCCCTTCTCCAGCCGATCATGCCGCCCTCCAGCACCGACACCTTCCGGAATCCCGTCTTCTTCAGGATCTGGGCGCCGGTCATGGCCCGGGCGCCGGACCGGCACACCACCACGATCTCGTTCTCCTTCCGGGGCGCCAGGCGGTCGAGGCTGTGGGCCAGGCTGCCGATGGGCACATTGACGACCCCGTCGATGTGTCCCAGCATGTCCCGCAGTTCATGCGGCTCCCGGACATCCAGGAGGAAGGGCCGGTCGCCGGATGCAAGCCGCTTCCGAAGGTCTGCCGGCCGGATCATGCCCACCGCCTGGTCCTCCAGGGACTTGTCCCGGGTGCCGCTGATTTCACAGGCGGGCGAATCCACCGGGATCCAGGCGGCCTTCGGGTCCCGGGCACAGGCGTAATTGGCCTTCAGGACGTCCTTCATCCAGTCGGCGGGCCCCAGCCGCAGGTCCTCCAGATACTGGACGAAATCGGCCCGGCTCCGGGGTCGGAGATGGGGATTCGTCCGCCGCTGGGTTCCCAGGCTGGAGGGCTTCCGATCCCGGTACTCGTGGGCAGGATGGACCATGAGGTCGTCCGGCAGGGCCTCGAGCTTCCGCAGGCTCTCCCAATGGGCGCCCGGATCGCCGCCGGGCAGGTCGTCCCGGCCGCCGCCGGCATCGTCCAGGAACAGGAAATCCCCGGTCAGCAGCTTCCCGTCGACGACGACGGTCATGGAGTCCTGGGTATGGCCCGGCGTATGCAGGAACCGGAAGGTCACGCCCGCGAAATGGCGGGTTTCCCCGTCCTCCAGGTGGATCGTGACACACTTCGGCGCCGCGTTCCGGTGCATGGCGTAATGGCAGTCCGTAGCGTCCCGGAGGGCCGGGCCTGCCGAAATGTGGTCGGCATGGGTGTGGGTGTCGATGACGGCGTCCAGGCGCAAGTTCCGCTTGCGGAGCAGGTCCAGGTAGTCCGACGTGTGGTCGATGACGGGGTCCACCAGGACGACATCTCCCGATGTTCCGTCGCCGATGAGGTAGGTCTTGCAGGCATGGGGGTTCAATTGTTCGAACAGCATGGCGCATCCTCCCGTTCGTATCCTGTCTCGGGAAAATTGTACCATGCTTTTTCCCGGCGATGCCAGTCGCCGGGGCCGGGAACGCCGATTCAGTCCCCCGTGGCGCAGCGGATCATGGCCAGGTAGTTTTCCATGGGCACATAGTCCGGCACGCTGTTGCCGGTCCCGATGGCGAAGCGGCCGCGTCCCCGGGTGCGTTCCATCATGGCCCGAACCCGCTGCCGGATCCCGTCGGGCGTCGACCGGCAGATGAAGTCCAGGTCGAACCCGCCCAGGATGGCGATGCGGGCGCCGTAGGCCTCGTACGCCTCCTCCACCGGCTGGATCTTGTCCTCGAACGAGTGTTTCCCGTCGAACCGCATGTCGTCGAGAATGTCGTCCCACACCTCCCGCAGGTTGCCGCAGGAATGGAGGATCGCCGGGCGGCCGGCCCGGTGGATGGCCTCCACCATGCGCCGGTGCCAGGGGAAGATATACCGCCGCATGTCGTCGGGCGACAGCAGGGTCTGCTGGGCGAACCCCCAGTCGTCATTGACGATGATCGCCCCCACGGCAGGATAGGCGAGGCAGGTCTCGTAGTATCGCAGGATCCGGGAGCCAACGGCGGCGCAGATGTCGTCCAGGAGCTCGGGGTCCTCCGCCGTCATGAAACAGAGGGTCTCGTACCCCAGGAGTGTCACGACATTTTCCAGGACACCGCACGGGCCGCTGACGATGATCTTCATGCCCTCCGGCAGGTCGGGGGCCAGGCGCTCCAGTCGGCTGAAGTCGAAGCGGTCGGGGTCGGGCCAGGGGTAGGCGTCGAAGCTGTGGCGGTCCGTGATGACGCCGGGGTGGCTCTGGGAGATGGACCGGGCGTGGGGGATCGGGGGCGACGGGAAGCCGAAGGCCGACCCGCCCAGGGTCACATGATCATACCCGGCGTTCCGGAAGGCCCGGACCAGTTTGCGAAACCCGCCGAGCCCGTCGGTGTCGTCGAAGGTTTCGCCCTGCGTGAAGTGGTTGTAGACGATGTCGTTCATGAAGAACTCGAACAGGGTGGGGCGTTCCGGTTCCTGCCGGGCCAGGACGGCCAGGAGATTCGCAAAATTCGGTTCCCGCATGGTCGGATCCTCCCTTTCCGGTTCAGGATAGCGCCGGATCCCCTTCCCGCCTGCCGGAAGACCCGGCAAAAATGGTGGAGGCTCATGTGGCACAGGGACGCGGCCTTCTGTGCCGGCAACGGGTCCCCGGGATTCCGGCGGACATGGTCCAGGACCGGCTGGAGCCGGGACAGCCAGGCCCGTTCCTGTGGAGAGGGGGCCGGGGCGCCGGATTCCAGGCGGACGAGCCAGGACAGGAGCCACGCGGCGGAAAACTGCAGGGGCCTGTGCCGGCCCGGCTCGGCTTCGTTCCGGAACAGGGCCGCGGGCAGGCCCGGGCCCGCATGCAACAGGGGCGATTCGTGGAATCCCTTCATTGTCGGGCGTCCTCCGTCCGCGGATGCAGTCCTTCCTCCCTGATTGTACCAGTCGGCCCGGATCCGGTGCAGGTTGGACGCGCGGGGGTTCCGGAGGTTTCCGGCGGTTTTCGGCGGCTCCGGTGTTTCCGGCCAATACGGCCACGGGAAGGGACCGGTTGATCGGGGACCGGCCATAGGCCCTTTCGAATTCCCTGTGGTTTTCGCGTACACAATGTACGTAACCTATGTTACGTTCACAACGTACATCCAAATCCCATGCGCTGAAAATGACCCCCCATGCGCACGGGATGGATGACACCCCCTCCGGATGCCATCCTATGGTTAGAAAATTTGTAAGGCAACGCGATCGTTGACACGGGAGGCCGCCCGATGATACCATTCTTTCGCGCCTGTCGGTACCGACACGCCCTGCTTCGCGGAGAGATGGCTGAGCTGGTCTAAGGCGCACGACTGGAAATCGTGTGACGGATGAAACCGTCCGAGGGTTCGAATCCCTCTCTCTCCGCCATGGGGCCATTCCACAATGTTGTGGGATGGCCCTTTTCATGGAGAGAGAGGGATGAGAACCCGAGGAGGCTTTCTACCGACTTCCATCGAGGGTTCGTTGGAGCGAAGCGGAACTCCCAAGCCCGAGGCATGGCGCCTTGCCGAGGGCGCCGGGTATCCCTCTCTCTCCGCCAAGAGACGGCACCGCAGACGCGGTGCCGTTTTCACGGGGCGGAGAGCGAGGGATGAGAACCCGAGGAGGCTTTCTACCGGCTTTCATCGAGGGTTCGTTGGAGCGAAGCGGAACTCCCAAGCCCGAGGCATGGCGCCTTGCCGAGGGCGCCGGCCTGTCGCGTATCCCTCATCTCCGCAACCCCTCGGCGAACTCCGCCGGCAGGATGTCGTCCCGCCCCAGGCGGCGGGCCAATCATGATTGCAGAAGGGCCGTAGAATCGGCGATTTCTCAGGCACCACCGCTGCAAGATACGGGTACTCGTCCATGACCAGGACTATTCGACTGTCGCGGGTGATGTCGGCACGATGCAGGAAGAAGTCTGTGAAACTCCGGAAGGGGGGCAGGCTTTGCCGGCCCAAAATCCAATGGACAGCATGCGATAAGGATTCCAGGTTGGTGATGGTATTGGCTTCGACGCCCATGAATTCGAAGAGCGCGAATTTGCTTAAGCAGGAATTGCGCGACAGTGTGAACACAGCCGCGTTCCGGACAAATGGACCTCATCGCGGATGAGGTACGGATCTGTCCGTCGGAATGCGTGCATACTTGGGCTTCGGACAGGAGCCAACATGAAACTCAGGATGTAAAGGAAGAACGCGAAAGTAAAAAATATTATATTCACTCTTCCATTCGGACCAATAGAATGAAATCGTAGGATCCTATATTTCATGCAAATATCCGGAAACAGTGTCACAGTGAAACGGATCTGGCGAATATCGCGCCAAGATGCTTGCTGATTGTCTCATCAAGTAATTTATTTGTGCTTCATGTTTGAAATTGAACAAGCGATAACGGGCGGAAAGGAGCATCCGAATAACAATCGATCTCTCCAAACAGCGGAATTCATTGTGAAGGCATCAAAAAGCCAAGCGAGTCCCGCAGATGTCCAAAGGTGTCCTGGCGTTCCTGGAAATGGATCTGTGTCAAGATCAGCAGTTGGAGATGAATAAGTAGGAGGCATATGAATGAGAAGAAAATTCACGACGATTCTTTGTGTTATCGCCTTCATGGCA
>JAKPNJ010000135.1 GCA_029548445.1 Bacillota bacterium
GGGTCGCCATCATCTCCAGGACCCACTCCGGGTCGTCCAGGCAGGCGATGAGGAAAGCCTCCACGCCCATCCATTCCCGCAGGGTGCCGAAGAACCCATAGGGGTACTTGCCGATCCGGGTCACGCGGTCCCCGGTGGCGAGGTCCGCCGCCAGCTCGTCGAGATGGGCGGGGAGCCGGCCCGGCGAGTCGGGATCCAGCCGCTCCCGCAGCCGGTCCCAGTCCTCCCGGGTCCGAATGGGATACGAGATCGGCCGCGGCGGGGAGGACGCGTCCTTCAGCCGTTCTTCCACCGCCCCGTGGCGATTCCGCCGGAGCACCCGGTCTCCCCGGTCCTCCAGGATCTCCTCGGGAAAGGGGGGATAAAAGCCCAGCTCCACCGGGACCAGCAGGGGCGCCGGGTCGAGGCCCAGGCCGTCGCGCCAGTTCCATGCCGGGGTCATGCCCTCCGATTCCCACCGGACCAGGGTTTCCTGCCAGGGCCCGAACTCGCAGAGAAACGGAAGGCGGTCCACGGGCTCGCACCGGAAGGTCCGGAGGATCCGCTCCCGGTTCGTCACGGCGCCCTCCGGGGATCCAGTGGATCTGCCGGCAGGATCCGGGGCGACTGGCCTTCCACGTCCCGGATCTTCTCCAGCAGCCGCTGCCGGAGATCCGCCCGGAGATCAGCCAGGGCCGGGTCCGCCACCCGGTTCCGCAGCTCGTGGGGATCGTCGGTCCGGTCATAGAGGTAATCCTCGGTGTAGGCATCGCTGCGGGACTCCCGACCCCCGTCAACGCCGTATCCGCGGACACAATAGGTGTAGGGGCCCCGCCGGATCGCCCGGGCGGCCTGGACCTCGCTGATCTGGACGAATACATCGCGATGCGTCTCCGGAGCCTCGGGCAGATCCTGGAGGGGACGCCCGTCCAGGCGATATCCCGCCGACAGGGCGTCTTCGGCCCCCGCGGCCCGGAGCAGGGTCGGCAGCAGGTCCAGGAGGGTGGCCGGCGCCGACGCCGTCCGGCCGCCCCGGAATCCCGGACCCCGCAGGATCAGGGGAATCCGGATCGACGCCTCGTGGCAGGATCGCTTGTAACAGCCCGCGCCCCCCGGCAGGTGGCGGTTCCGGGTCTGGAAGTGGCATCCGTGGTCACTGGTGTAGACCACCAGGGTGTTCTCCAGGCGGCCTGTCTCCCGCAGACGGTCCAGGATCCGTCCGCAGGCCCGGTCGATGCCGGCGCAGCAGGCCAGGTAGTCCCCGTACATCCCGCCCTGGTTGCCGGGCAGGGCCTCGAGGTCTCCCGGCATCCCGCCGCCCCCGAAGCGGCCCGACAGGTCCGGCGGGGGTTCGCAGCGACGGGTGTCGTTCTGCTGGTGGGGTTCGAGAAAGGAAACAAATACCAGGGAGGGTTGGCCTGGATCCCGCGCGTCCATGTACGCCAGGACCCGGTCGGCCAGGAAGTCGATCCGGTGGCCGGAAAAATCCACCTGGCGGCCGTCCCCGTCGAAGACATGGCCGCCCAGGCCGTGGGAGCTGATTTCCAGGGCGTCCGCCGCCAGCCAGTCGTCGTAACCGCCCCGCCGCTCCTTGGGAACCGGCCGGTCGTGGTAGATTTCGCCGGGACTCCGGGACGCCAGGTGCCATTTCCCAAAATAGGCCGATCGGTACCCGACGGCGGACAACAGCTTCGGCAGCGTTGGGACATCGGCGGGCAGGGGGACGTCGTTTCGGTAGTTGCCGGTCCGGGTGGCGTACAGTCCGGTCTGGAGGCAGGCCCGGGCGGGTCCGCAGACCGGCTGGACCGTAAAGGCCCGTTCGTACCGGACGCCCTCGGCGGCGAGCCGGTCGAAGACCGGCGAGACCGGCATCGGCTGGCCGTAGCAGCCCAGGCTGTCGGCCCGCTGCTGGTCGGACAGGATCACCAGGATGTCGGGACGGGGTTTCATGGCTGGCCTCCCCATCGGGCCGAAAAAACCATACAATTGACGGCCCGCACCTGCATTGTAGGTCACGATCCGGCACAAGTAAAGGGCATCTGGCGAGGGATTCCGTCGAATCTCCCAAGGATGTGTGCAATATTTGTCTATTTGTTGCAAGGATTTACCAGTATGTTGTATTTTTCATACATGTCTGCTTGATCTTGATCCGGCAGCGGACCGGAGAGCCACCCCGTCCCCGGCCGGAAGGCCGGACCGATCCGACGGGGTCTGGTACAATGGGGACAGCATCGGGAGCCGGATCCATGCCAGCCGGGACACCCCAAAAGATCGGGAGGTCGCCATGCCGGCCATCAAGGACGTTGCGCGCCACGCCGGCCTGTCTGTGGCCGCGGTATCGAAGTACCTCAAGAATCCCGGAAGCGTCCGTCCGGACACCCGGGTGCGAATCGAGTCCGCGATCCGGGCGCTCCAGTACAGGCCCAGCCCCTTCGCCCGGTCCCTCCGGACCCGCCGGTCGGGCATGATCGCCGTCGTGGTGCCGGATGTCCGCAATCCCTTTTTTGCGGAGCTCTTCGACTCGATCCGGATCGCCGCCCGGGCCCGGGGCTGGCTGGCCCTGCTGGAAACCTCGGACGACCTGCAGGGCCTGCTGGCCGCGGTCCGAAGCCTCTCGGTGGGTTCCGTGGACGGCGTGATTCCCTGCTTTCTCGACGACGAGCACACCGCATCGGGGCTGGCGGAAGCCCTCCACGGCCGGACACCGGTGATCCCGGTCAGCTGGCAGGCCAGTCCCCAAGGCGGCGGGACGGTCCTGCTGGACGTCCGGTCCGGGATGCGGCGGATGGTCCGGGGCCTGCTGGACGCGGGGCGCGTCGCGCCAGCCTATGTCGGCGGACCGGAGGACAGCACGGTGTCCATCCAGAAACTCGCCGGGTTCCGGGACGCCTTGGCAACCGCCGGCCTGCCGGTCCAAGCCGTCCCGGTCCAGCGGGGGCCCTTCTCCCTCCAGGCCGGCCATGACGCGGCCCGGTCCCTCCTGGCCGATCCCGCCCGGCGGCCCGATTGCCTGGTGGCGGAAAACGACCTGCTGGCCGTCGGCTGCCTGCGGGGGGCCCGGGAGATGGGGGTTCGGGTTCCGGATGACCTCTGGGTGACGGGATTCGACGACATTCCCCTGGCCGCCATGGTCGATCCGCCCCTGACCACGGTGTCCCTGCCGATCCGGGAGATGGGGGAGGCGGCGGTCCGCCTGATGGCCGCCGCCCTGGGGGTTCCGGAGGACGCCGCCGGGGAGGCCGCCGGGGAGGCATCGAATGACGCAGCGAAAGGCCCCGCCGCATCGGGCGAGGCCCTCGGAATCCTGGAAGTACTGCCGGTGGTCGTGGTCCGGGAATCGGCCCGGCCGGCGCCGGAAGCCGGTCAGATGTCGTAGGTCGGATACCCAAGGTATGTGGTCAGGGCTTCCCGGACGGCCGCTTCCCAGTGCCCGGACGTGACGCCCACATGATGCCGGAACCCGCCCTTCCCGATGCGCAGCAGCTTCCCCTGGAGATCCGGGATCCGGGCGACCCCGCCGCATCCGAAGAAGCCTTCCTCGATGGGGTCGTCGGTGAATTCGCCTTCGCCCATGTACCAGACGACCTCGCCCCGGTCGGTCCGGGAGCTCAGGAACGTCATGGGGAACGGGGCGATGCGCCCCACGTTGCAGCCCCATCCGCACCCCTCGCCATAGGCCTTGGCGAACATGAGGTGGTCGATGACCTCCCCGGGACCCGCCATCAGGGACTGGGCCACGGGGCCGCAGTGGAACAGGATGCACCGGTCCGGGTCCTCCCCGTAATTGTTGTTCCAGTCGAGGCAGATGGCCGGCCGGCCCGAGGCCAGCTTCAGGGCGTGCATGGCCACGGCGTTGCACACGTCCAGCTCGCAGGCCGCGGCGAGGCCCCGGTCGTTCATTTCGCTCAGGAGGACACAGGGCGAAATGCCGAACTCCCGTTCCAGCTCGTCCCAGCAGCGGAGGGCCAGGCAGTCCATCCGGTACTCGGCCACGAGGTCGTCGAGAACGCAGGACACCTTCGCCAGCATCTCGGTCTTTTTGGGCGGAACCTTCCCGAATCCCGTGTAGGCCTCCAGGCGGCGGATCCGATCCCGGACGGCCTCCGCGTCGCCGGACAGGGCCCGGATCCGGCGGAAGACCTCCGACAGGTCCAGGCTCTCCACGGTGATGCCCTTCCGCTGGAAAGCCAGCTCGTCGAACCGGATCGTCTTGAAGGCCGTGGTTCGGGCCCCGATGGCGCCCACCACCAGTCGGCGAAGGCCCCGGACCACCCGGCAGACGGCCGCAAACCGGGTCAGCTGGTCGTCGAAGGCGGCGGAATCCGGGTGCACCGTGTGGGGTTCGAAGGCCGTGAAGGGCAGTTCGTACTGGGTAAAGACATCCAGGATGGAGAGCTTGCCGCAGAAGGCGTCCCGCCGGTGGGCGAAGTCCAACTTCCCGATCTCGTCCGGATAGGCCTGGACCAGGATCGGCGTGCCGCAGTCCCGCAGCGCCTCAATGGCGCCGTTCTCGTCCCCGAAGTTCGGCAGGCAGAGGATCACGCCGTCATACTCCCCCCGGTGGTCCGCCAGGAAGGCAGCGTAGCGACGCCCCTCCTCCGCCGTTTCCACGGCGCCGTACCGGGTCAGGCCAACCGGAGGCACCAGGGCGTCGAAGCCGTTGCGCCCCAGGGCGCGGACCATCTCCTCCCGGGCGCCCTCGATGAGGCTTTCCGGGAAGAACCCGCGGTTTCCGAAGTACAGTGCGAAGGTCATGTGTCTCTCCTCCTCATGAAATGGCGGGCATCGCGGCCCGGACATCCCGATACAGGGCATAGCGACGGTTGTAATGGGCCTCGAGGGCCGGCTCCGGATCCACGGTACCGGTGACCCGGACCATGGCGTCGGCCGCCGCCCGGGCATCGGCATGGGATCCTGCTGCGATGCCGGCCAGCATGGCTGCCCCGGAAGCACCGGCTTCCTGGGTTTCCAGGGTCTGGACGGGACAGCCGAAGATCGACGCCTTGATACTTAGCCACAGGGCGGACCGGGCGCCTCCGCCCACGGCCCGCATGCCGCGGATCGGGATCCCGGCGGCCTCCAGGATCTCGAGATTGTAGCGGAGTTCCAGGGCCACGCCCTCCAGGAGCCCCCGGTACAGGTCCCCCTGGGTGGTCCCGAACGTCAGTCCCAGGAAGGCGCCTTTCCGGGCGGCCTCCATATCCGGCGTGCCCGAGCCGGCGAAATGCGGCACCACCAGGACCGTCGACGGCTCCGGGGACGCGCGTTCGTCCAGCAGGGCGTACGCCGAGGTCCCCCGGGCGGCGGCTTCGGCTTTCAGGGAGTCGGCGAAGGTGTCCCGGTACCACTTCAGCAGGGCGCCCCCGGTGAAATTGAAGGCATACGTCACGAACAGGCCGGGCACCGCGTGGGGTACGCAGGCGAAATGGCGGCCCAGGAAGGCCGGGTCCAGGACCGGTCGGCCGAAGACCGGCGTGATGCATTCCACGGAACCGGTCCCGTCCACGGCCTGGCCCGGTGCCACGACGCCGGCGCCCATGGCGGCGCAGACCTGGTCGTGGCCGGCCGGGATGACCAGGGGACTCCCCCGGATCCCGACCTGGGCGGCCAGGACCGGGTCCAGGCGCCCCACCGCGGTGGCCGGCGGCACCAGGTCCGGCAGCAGGTCCGCCCCGATTCCCGCCGCGGCCAGCAGGTCCGGGTCCCACCGATGGCGAATGACATCCAGGGCCATGGTCCGGGCGGCCAGGGAGGGATCGATGGCGGTGGCGCCGCAGAGCCGGAAAACGAGAAACGAACCGATCGGCAGATACTTCCAGGTCCGGGCGGCCAGGTCCGGGAACCGGCGGCGGAAGCGGAGAATCTTGGGCAGCGAGTACATGGGAAGGGGCTCCACCCCGGCGGTCCGGCGGATGTGGTCGATCCCGGCTGCCGCCACCAGGCCGGGCAGCTCCTCGGCGCCTCGCGGGTCCGTATAGAGCAGGACCGGCGCCAGGGCGCCGCCGTCCCGGTCCACCGCCACGAAGGATTCCCCGAAGGAGGACACCCCGATGGCTTCGATCCGCCGGTCCGGGCTGCGGGACAGGGCTTGTTCCAGGGCGAGGCGGGTGGCGTCCCACAGGGCGTCGGGGTCCAGTTCGCCTTCCCCGGCCCGGCGAGGCAGCTCCACCAGGGATTCCGCCAGGACGGCGCCCCTCTCGTCCAGGACGAGGCATTTCACTGCCGACGATCCGGCATCGATGCCGACCAGGGCCATCGGTCGCACCTCCCTCGAAGGGGGCTCCCCGGCGGAAGCGGGGGCCTGCCCATGCTATACTGGGGTTCGGTTGACACGGATTCCCCGGTTCGAGCATAATGTGTATCGATACACGATGTCAAGCCCGATCCAACCCGTCCATGTCCTTCATGTACCCCTGGTGCTGCGTCCCGCGTCGATGCCCCGGGATCCGATGAAAGGAGCCGGCCATGCCCCTGGTCCTCGAACCCGCCGCCGTGCGGGCCCTCTATGACGAGGCCGTCGATCGCCGATGGGTCCTGCCCTGCTTCTGTTCGGAAAACCTGGCGACCACCGAGGCGATCCTTGCGGCGGCCGCGGACCACGCCCGGGAGACGGGCATCCGGGACCTGCCGGTCACCGTCGCCATGACCGTTAACTACGACCATCGGCCCCAGGCCCGGCTGTATACACAGACCCGAAGGTGGCAGACCGGCCTCGGCCTCTTCCGGAGAAGCCTCGACGTGCTCCTGGATCCCGACGGGCCCTTCGCGGACCTGCGGGTCATGGTCCACCTGGACCATGTCCAGCCCGGACCGGACGACGAGCTGCTGTCGTCCGACCTGTCGGGCTACTCCTCCATCCTGTACGACGCGTCGACACGGCCCTTCGACGAGAATGTCCGGATGACCGCGGACTTCGTGGAAAAGCGCCGGCACGAGATCGTGGTGGAGGGGGCCTGCGACGAGATCGTCGACGCCGACGGGCAGGAGAGGAACGACATCACGTCCCCGGACCGGGCGGCCCGTTTCATGGCCCGGACCGGCGCCGACCTCATGGTGGCGAACCTGGGGACCGAGCATCGGGCCTCGTCGACCACGCTGACCTATCACGGCGACATGGCCCGGAACATCCGGGACCGGGTGGGCCACCGGATCGTGCTCCACGGCACGTCGTCGGTCCCGGCCAGCCAGGTGGCCCGGCTCTGGGAAGACGGGGTGGCCAAGGTCAATGTCTGGACGATCCTGGAGCGGGATGCGTCGCCAGTCCTTTTCGACGATATGGTCCGAAACGCCGTCCGGGTAGCGGGCGTCGGGAAAGTCCGGGAATTGTCGGAGTCGGGATGGCTGGGTCCCAGGGCCCTGGACACGGGGTCCGCCGGCGCCCTGACCCATTTCACGACCGCCTATCGCCAGGAAGCGGTGTACCGGTCCATGAAGGAAACGGTCCGGGGGTTCCTGGCCCTATGGCTCCCCGGCATCAGCCGAAACGGCCCGTGATGTAATCCTCGGTACGACGGTCCGCGGGAGTGGAGAACATCTCCCCGGTCCGGCCGGACTCGATGAGCTCCCCCAGCAGGAAGAAGGCGGTCTTGTCCGAAATCCGCCCGGCCTGCTGCATGGAGTGGGTCACGATGATGATCGTGTACTTCCGTTTCAGCTCGTCGATCAGTTCCTCGATCCGCAGGGTCGCCAGGGGGTCCAGCGCCGACGTGGGCTCGTCCATGAGCACCACCTCGGGTTCCATGGCCAGGGCCCGGGCGATGCACAGACGCTGCTGCTGGCCGCCGGACAGGGCCCAGGCGGACTTGTGCAGCCGGTCCTTGACCTCGTCCCACAGGGCCGCGTCCTGGAGGCTCTTCTCCACGATGGCGGCGAGTTGTTTCCGATCGCGGACGCCCTGGCGCCGGGGGCCGAAGGCCACGTTCTCGAAGATGGACTTGGGGAAGGGATTGGGCTTCTGGAAGACCATGCCCACCTTTTGGCGCAGCAGGACCACGTCCACCTCGGGGCCATAGAGGTCCTGGCCGTCCAGCAGGATCCGGCCCTCGGTGCGGGTGCCGGGAATCAGGTCGTTCATCCGGTTCAGGATCCGCAGGAACGTGGATTTGCCGCACCCCGACGGGCCGATCAGGGCCGTGACCTCGTTGGGCTCGATGTCCAGGTGGATTCGTTTCAGCGCCTGGAAGTCGCCATAGTAAAAATTCAGGTCCCTGGCTTCAATGATGGCCATCGGCGTTGTCCCTTTCTGTCCCGGTCAGCCCTTGATCCGGCCCTGGAACCGGTTGCGGAGGAGGATGGCCGCGGCGTTGGCCGACAGCAGGACCCCCAGCAGCACGAGGATGCCCGCCGCCGCCAGGCTGTGGAAATCCGCCTGGGGCCGCCCGGACCAGTTGTAAATCTGCATCGGCAGCGTCGTATAGGAATCCAGGACGCCATCGGGAACGAAGGCGATGAAGGCCACGGCCCCGACCAGCAGCAGGGGGGCGGTCTCGCCCAGGGCCCGGGCGATGGCCAGGATGGTGCCGGTCAGGATGCCTGGGAAGGCATAGGGGAGCACCACGTGGGTGATCATCTGGAGCCGGGTGGCCCCCAGGGCGTAGGCGCCGTGGCGCAATTCCGTGGGGACGCTCTTCAGGGCTTCCTGGGAGGCCACGATGATCACGGGCAGGACCAGCAGGGCCAGGGTCAGGGCGCCGGACAGGATGCTCCGGCCGAAGCCAAAAACATTGACGAAGACTCCGAGTCCGAGAATTCCGTACACGATGGAGGGCACCCCCGCCAGGTTCGCGATGTTGAGCTGGACCAGGCCGGTCAGGCGGTTCCGGGGCGCGTATTCCTCAATGTGGATGGCGGCGGCGACCCCGATGGGGAATGCGAACAAAGCGGTCAGGGCGATGACCCACACGCTGCCGGCCAGGGCGGCCCGGATGCCGGCCTGGGCGGGAATGCGGGAGGCGAAGTTCCGGAAGAAGTCCGGCCGGATCCAGCGAATGCCGTCCGCCACGATGTCGATGAGGAGAACGGCCAGCACCGCCACCCCGAAGAACGTACAGAGGAAAACGAGGCCGTGGAAGACCCGGTCGAAGAGCCGGCGGCGGCGCAGCCTGTCCATCAGTATTCCTCCCTGTAGCGCCGGACGATGGCCCGGGAGACCATGTTCAGGACCAGGGTCATGAGGAACAGCAGCATGCCCACGGCGAAGATGGTCTTGTAGATGGTGCCGCCGTGGACGATGTCTCCTGACGCCACCTGGACGATGAAGCCCGTCATGGTCTGGATGGACTCCAGCGGGTTCAGGGTCAGCCGCGGTGTGGACCCGGCGGCCAGGGCCACGATCATGGTCTCGCCCACCGCCCGTGAGATGGCCAGGACGAAGGAGGCCATGATGCTGGACAGGGCGGCGGGGACGACGACCCGGGTGGCCACCTCGAACCGGGTACTGCCCAGGGCGTAGGCGCCTTCCCGCAGGTTGTCCGGCACCGCCCGCATGGCGTCTTCGGACAGGGAGGAGACCAGGGGGATGGTCATGATGCCCACGGCGATGGCGGCGGACAGGGCATTGAAGACGCTCATGCCGGGAATCAGGGGACGGAGCAGGGGGGTGATGAAGGTCAGGGCGAAGTATCCGTAGACGATGGAGGGGATGCCGGCCAGGATCTCCAGGATCGGCTTGACGATCCGGCGGGTCCGCTCGGAGGCGTACTCGCTGAGGTAGATGGCACTGCCCAGGCCGATGGGAATCGAGAAGACGCTGGCATACAGGGCGATCAGGAGGGTGCCGCCGACCAGGGGCAGGACGCCGAACTTGGGATTCTTGAACAGGGCGGTCCACTCGGTGCCGAACAGGAACTCGACGATGGAGACTTCCCGGAGGAATTGGATGGTTTCTTCCGCCAGGATCGCGATAATTCCCATGGTGGTCAGGACGGAGACCAGTGCGGATAGGAGAAAAAGCCGGGAGACGGCCAGTTCCCGGAGGCGACGGTAGCGCCGGATCGGATCCGCCGGGCCGGTGCCGTCCAGCCGGCCGATCCGTCCGTTGGCTTGCCTATTCATGGGCGTTCCCTCCTCCCTGCCGGCAAGGCCCGGTCCCCGGGGGATGATCGTACCGTATCCGTGCCATATCCATGCTGTCTCCATGGTACTCCCCCCGGGCCCGCTCCTCGCCTGCCGGAAGGTCAGGACATTGTAAAAACCCGGTAAAATTCAGGACGATCCAAACCCCGGCGTCGAGGCCCGTGACGCCGGGGTCCAGGATCCGCCCCGTCGGGGCGGTGATGTCCGATGACTCGGAATCCGGTGTCGGTCAGCCCAGCTTGGCCAGCTGTTCCTGGTACTGGGCTTCCGACATGGGGATGTAGCCGGTTGAGGGAACGAGGGCCGGGCCGTTCTCCAGCATGAAGTCCACGAAGGCCTTGACCTGGGGCTTCTCGGCGTAGGAGGCCTTCTTCACGTAGATGAAGAGCGGGCGGGACAGGGGGGAGTAGGTGCCGTCGCCCACGGTCTGGTCGCTGGGCAGGACGCCGCCGATGGCCACGGCCTTGAGGGTGCCGGTATTCTCGGCGTAGTAGGAGTAGCCGAAGTAGGCCAGGGCGT
>JAKPNJ010000159.1 GCA_029548445.1 Bacillota bacterium
CGGTGAACTAACCGCACAGGACACTAGAGGGTCTTCCGGAACCGTCCCACCGCGATCCGGAGGATGACTACGCCCAGGACGAGCAGGGCCAGGAACTGGGGCCAGAGGATGTCCAGCCCCACGCCCTTGAGGAAGATGCCCCGGATGATGACCATGTAGTAGCGGAGCGGGTTGCCGTAGGTGAACCACTGGACCGGCTCCGGCATGTTCTCGATGGGAAAGGCGAACCCCGACAGGAGCATGGCCGGGAAGATGAAGAAGAAGGCGCTCATCATGGCC
This sequence comes from Bacillota bacterium, assembly GCA_029548445.1. GTDB lineage: Bacteria > Bacillota > Clostridia > Saccharofermentanales > UBA5734 > JAKPNJ01. The sequence continues at coordinate 280 of JAKPNJ010000159.1, forward strand.
TGCTGCTGGGTCCGGCACATGGTGGAGATCAGGAGCCCGAACCCGAGGCTGCTCATGAGGAAGAGGGCAGTGGCGCCGAACAGGAGGGGGACGCTCCCCCTGATGGGGATCTGGAACCAGAAGACCGCCACCAGGATGATGAGGGCCACGTCCATGAAGCCGATGAGCACGAACGGGACGGTCTTGCCCAGGATGAATTCGCTCCTGCGGATGGGTGTCACGATGATCTGCTCCATGGTGCCGATCTCGGTCTCCCTTACCACGGCCATGCTGGAGAGAAGCATGGTGATGATGAAGACGATGCTGGCTATCACCGCGGGCACGTAGAAGTTGCGGCTTTCCAGGTTTTCGTTGAACCAGGCCCGGCTGCGCAGCTCCACGCCCCCAACCCGCACGCCGCCGCCGAATGCGCGGGCCGCCTGTTCCGCCCTCACCCCGTCGTTGTATCCGGCCGCGATCCTGCCGGCATAGTTCAGGACGATCCCGGCGGTGTTGGAATCCGAGCCGTCCAGGATGATCTGCAGCGGCGCGTCCCGTCCGGCGGCAAGCGCCTCCCCGAATCCCCGGTTCATGCGGAGCACCGCCTTGACCCGGCTGCGGTCGATCAGCTCGCGGACCCGGGCCTCCCCATTCACGTACTCGATGATCCTGAAATAGCCCGAGCCCGCGAAGCGGGCTGCCAGGTCCCGGCTCTCGGGGCTGTTGTCCAGGTCATAAACGGCGGTCCTGATGTCCCGCACGTCGGTATTGACCGCGTAGCCGAACACCACGGTCTGGAACATGGGAACCACGAACAGGATAAACCGCATCGGCGGGTCGCGGAAGACCTGGATGAACTCCTTTATCAGCATTGATTTGAGACGTTCGAACATGGATAACCTTCCCCCGCCTACTCAATCCTCTTCCGGAATTTCCGCACGGACAACGCCAACACCAGGACTGCGAAAGCGACCAGCAGGGCCGCCTCGCCGGCCATGACGCCCAGTCCCACGTCCTTGAGGTAGATCCCCCGCAGGATGGAGACGAAATAGCGGGCCGTGACCACATGGGTGATGGCCCGGATCGGCGCCGGCATGTTGTCGATGGGGAAGATGAATCCGGAGAGGAGGAAGGCCGGGAGCATGGTCGCCACCAGGGCCACCTGGCTGGCCGCCAGCTGGCTCCTGACCGTGATGCTGATGAGCATCCCGAGCGACAGGGCGCCGGCCAGGAAGACGCATGACATGAGGAACAGGAGCCCGATGCTTCC
>JAKPNJ010000167.1 GCA_029548445.1 Bacillota bacterium
GACATATACGGAGACAGGCGGGACATCCGATGCTGTGCATCCATATGCCGCCACCGGCGAATACGAGGTGTCCGTGGTCCTTGAGGACCTGGACGGGAAGAGGCTGTCGGACGCCTCGGCTTCCGTCTCCATCGTCGCCCAGGCCGAACCGACGGACCCGATCGCCTATGCCTGTGATTTTGCGATCCCGGATTATGCGGCACTGGCCGGCCTCGAAGCCGTTGCGGATCCCGAGGCCCTGCTGCTCCGGCTGTTCGGGTGGCAGGATCCCATCGACTATCGTTCCCTGGAGACGGTGGAAAGCGGCAAGCGCACGGGATTCCGGGGGGCGGACGGGACACTGGTCGGATGGATGAAGGACTACCGGGATGACGGCAGGACCATCCTCCAGGACATGACCCATGTCCTGGGCATGGACCGGAACATCCGGGCCTCGTTCTACCCGCCGGACCACAAGGCCTCCCCGGGGCGGGTTCAGTATCTCACCATCACGTCCGATGCGATCCGGATCAAGGTGTCCTTCGATTCCTGGTCCAGCCCCGGCCGCATCTCCCAGGTCCTATGGAGTGACGACTATTGGCAAAACACCATCGTTGCGGAGTACAAGGACACCTATCTCGAGTCCATCGGGATCCGGGACAAGGACAGGGGCCTGGTGGGGAGGCACCTGTCCTTCCACCCCAACGGGGTCATCCGGAAGGAAATGCATTACCTGGATGGAAAACTCGACGGGGAGGTCCGGGAATTCACGGATTCCGGCACCCTGGTCCGACTGGCCGCCTATCGCAACAGCATGCTGCACGGTCCCTATGAGGAATATGCGGCCGAAACCGGCCTGCCCCAATTCCGATGCAGCTATGTCGACGGGAAGAAGGATGGCCTCGAGATCAAGTACCATCCCTCCGGCGCCGAGAAACTCCGGACCCCGTACGTGCAGGGACTCCGGGAGGGCCTGAGCCAGGGATTCTACGAAAGCGGCGCCCTGCGGCAGGAGGGCCCTTACAAGGCGGATAAAATGACCGGCCGATGGCGGATGTATGACGAGACCGGGACCCTCACCCGGGACGAGGAATACCTGGATGACGTGATGGTCCGGGATTACCTTCGGGAAGGGTAGCGCTTTTCGTCACAAGGGTCACTGCAGTTTGACAGATGCACAGGTTGTCCTGTCCATCTTTCACGGCGGGATGGACAGGTTCTCGAATCGTTTGATATAATGCGTGCAAGATCGCGACGTTGCGACGGCCCGTTCGGACGGACCGCGCTTCTCGCGTATCCGGTTCTCAAAATCAGAATAGGAGGGAAACATGATGCGAAGACTGATCCCCATCCTGCTGGCGGCCTTCCTGGCGGCAGCCATGGTCCTGACCGGGTGCGCACCGCAGCCCACTGCGACGCCTCCCCCGGAAGCGACCCCGACGCCCGCCCCGACGGCCACCAAGGCTCCCGAACAGGGGAACTACGACGACGAGCCGGCCCTGGTCATGGGCTCCACCGAATTCAACGGCGTATTCAGCCCGTTCTTCGGAACGACCGGATACGACATGGAGATCGCCGACCTGGTCCACGCCCCGGTTATCGGGTTCGACCGGAACTCCATGCCCGACGACAGCGGCCTGGCCTATTATGTGACGCCCGAGGAAGTCAAGGGCAGCGACGGCAAGGTCGAGAAGACCATTTACACCTTCAAGCTGAAGGAAGGCCTGGTTTTCAGCGACGGCAAGCCGATCACGGCCGACGACATCATCTTCTCCTACATGGTCCTGTGCGATCCCATGTACACGGGCCCCTCCACCATCTACACCACCCCGATCCTCGGCATCAACGAGTATCGCTATGACGATAACGATTATGCCGCGAAGATCGAGGCGCTCCAGGCCGCCGCCGACGTGTACGAGCCAACGGCCGAGGAGAACGAGGCCATGGCCCAGAGCTATGCCGATGCCTACGGCATGGCCAAGGAAGATTTCATGCCGGGCGGTCCGTATTATGAGGACTACACCCTGGCGGACATCCGCACCGAGAAGTTCAAGGCCGACGAAGCCGCCTACATTTCCGAGAACCTGTCCGGCGGCCAGATCGACGTGCCGGAACTGGCCGGCATCGTCAAGGTTGACGAACTGACGGTCCAGGTGACCATCTCCGGCGTCGACCCCAAGGCCATTTACAACCTGGGCGGCGTGGCCGTGGCCCCGAAGCACTACTATGGCGAGGGCTTCGTGAAGGGTGACGTTTCCATGGTCGAGGCCAAGAACGGCGAGCCCATGGGCGCCGGTCCCTATCGTTTCCGGAGCTTCGAGAACAACGTGGTGACCCTGGTGGCCAACGACTTCTACTTCGAAGGCGCCCCCAAGGTCAAGAAGATCAAGTACCAGGTCACCAGCCAGTCCAACAAGCTGGAAGGCGTCAAGCTGGGCGACTTCGACATTTCCGATCCCCGGGCCTCACCGGACACGGTCGCGGACGTCGAAGCCGAGCCTGACATCCACTATGAACTGATCGACAACCTGGGCTATGGGTACATCGGCATCGCCGCCGAGCGCATCACGAGCCAGCTGGTCCGCCAGGGCATCATGCACCTGATGGATCGCGCCCCCGCCGTCCAGGCCTATTACGGAAACCTGGCCAGCGTCATCGAGCGGCCCATTTCCAAGGTCTCCTGGGCCTATCCCAAGAACGCCACCGAGTACTACGGCTTCGATCCCGCCAAGGCCCTGGCCAAGTTCATCGAGGCCGGCTACGCACAGGTCGACGGCAAGCTGATGAAGGACGGGAAGCAGCTCTCCATTACCGTCGCCATCCCGGCCGGCGGCGAGGGCGACCACCCGGCCTACCCGATCGTCCTCGGCATTAAGACCGAAGGCGAGAAGCTGGGCATGGCCGTTGAACTCAAGGACTATGCCGACGCGAACCAGTTCT
>JAKPNJ010000235.1 GCA_029548445.1 Bacillota bacterium
CAGCATGTCCCGGGCTTCCGCCGGCGTGGCGGGCTTGCCCAGGATGCGGTCCCCGAGGACTACGTCGGTGTCCGCGGCGATGATCGCCCAGGAGCCGTCGGGGGGCATGGCACCCCGGACCGCCAGGGCTTTCCGTTCCGCCAGGCGGACGACCATCCGGTCCGGAGCCTGCCGTTCGCCCGGCTCCGGGGTTTAATCCACGTTGGGATGGAGCACCCGGAAACCATCCTCCCCGAACAGTGTCGACAGAAGCGCCGTCCGTCGGGGCGAAGCGGAGGAGAGGCAGAGGGTCGCGGGATCAGAAGGCCGCATCGCCGCAGGTCCTGGGGAAGGGCAGCACGTCCCGGATGTTGGACACCCCGGTCAGGTACATCAGGGCCCGCTCGAACCCGAGGCCGAAGCCCGCGTGGCGGGTTCCGCCGAAGCGCCGAAGGTCCAGGTACCAGCCGTAGTCTTCTTCCCTGAGGCCCATGTCGGCCAGCCGGCCCTGGAGAACGTCCTGCCGCTCCTCGCGCTGGCTCCCCCCGACGATTTCACCGACGCCCGGCACCAGGCAGTCCATGGCCGCCACGGTCCGGCCGTCATCGTTGAGCCGCATGTAGAATGCCTTGATCTCCTTGGGATAGTCGACGACGAACACGGGGCAGCGGAAGAGCGCTTCGGTCAGGAAGCGTTCGTGCTCGGTCTGGAGATCGACTCCCCAGGAAACGGGATAGGCGAACCGATCCCGGACCTTCTCCAGTTCCGCGACGGCGTCCGTATACGATATGACGGCGAACCGGCTGTCCGCAACGCCGGCCAGGCGCTGCATCAACCCCTTGTCCACGAAGCGGCCGAAAAACTCCATCTCCTCCGGGCACTCCGCAAGGACGCTCCGGATCAGGTCCTTCAGCAGGTCTTCGGCCAGGCGCATGTTGTCCCGGAGATCGGCGAAGGCGATTTCCGGCTCGATCATCCAGAACTCCGCGGCGTGGCGGGTTGTATTGGACCGTTCCGCCCGGAACGTGGGGCCGAAGGTATAGACCTTGCCGAAGGCGAGGCAGAAGGCCTCGGCGTTCAGCTGGCCGCTGACGGTCAGCCGGGCCTGGCGCCCGAAAAAATCCCGGCGGAAGTCCACCCGGCCGTCCTCGGAACGGGGCGGGGCCTCCGGATCCAGGGTCGTCACGGAAAACATCTGGCCGGCCCCTTCACAGTCGCTGGCGGTTATGATGGGCGTATGGACATGGACGAAGCCCCGCTCCTGGAAGAAGCGGTGGATGGCGAAGGCGGCCACCGATCGGACCCGGAAAACGGCGGAGAACAGGTTGGTCCTGGGCCGGAGGTGGGCCAGGGTTCTCAGGAATTCCGGGGAATGGCGCTTGGGCTGGAGCGGATAGTCCGGCGGGCATTCCCCTTCCAGGTCGACGGACAGGGCCTGGAGCTCGATGGGTTGGGGCGCTTCGGGGGTCGCCACCAGCCGGCCGGTCACCCGGATCGCACTGCCGCTCCCCAGCCGGGCCGCCAGGTCGGCGTTGGCGGTGCCGTCGGCCTGGTACACGACCTGGAGGCTGCGGAAGAACGAGCCGTCGTTCAGTTCGATGAATCCGAAGCGTTTCTGGTCCCGGACGGTCCGGACCCAGCCGACGACATCGACAGTCCGGCCCAGGTGTCGTTCGGGCTCCCGGTACAGGCTTCGGATGGCGATGATCTCCCCCATGGATCCCTCCCCGCCCCGTCAGGCGCCTGCGGTCTTCCCGCAGCAATGCTTGAATTTCCGGCCGCTGCCGCAAGGGCAGGGATCGTTCCGTCCGGCGGTCCTGGCGCTGCGGGCCATGCCGGCCAGCCGATGCTCCCGCACCATGCCGTCCCGCACGTCGGCAGGAAGGACCGGGTCCCATTCCGGGAGCTCGGCCAGCCAGCGGGCCTTGGCACGGAGCATGTTCCGGAACAGGAGGACGGGATCGATGGCGATCGTGAGGCCGGTTTCGTCGGTCATGGCCTCGGGATCCACCGGAATCGAGACGCTCTCCCGGATCCCGTCCAGGAAGCCGGCGAACACCGCCATCTCCCCGTCGAAGCCAAGACGGACGGCCACATCGCCTCCCGTTCCCGACACGGGATCGGGATAGGCGGACAGGAGCCGTCGGTAGGCCTCGGTTTCCAGCGCGTAATACCGGTCGATGAACGCCGCCGCCCCGGGGCCTTCCTGGCCCGACAGGCGAATCCACTCGTCATGATGGGACATGTCAGGACTCCTTTTCCAGGGAAGCCGCCACCCGGGCGGCGATGGCCCGGAGGAAGCCCTCGGTGTCGACGACGGTTTTTCTCTCCCTGCCGCTCAGGGGCGCGATATCCCCCGTCATGACGCCGTCGTCCTCGATGGTCCGGAGCGCGCTGTCCTCCAGCAACCCGGCGAAGCGGACCAGGGGCGCAAGCCCGTCCAGCTCGCCGCGCTTCCGCAGGGCGCCCGACCAGGCGAACAGGGTTGCCATGGGGTTCGTGGACGTTTTCTCCCCCTTGAGGTGGCGGTAATAATGGCGTGTCACCGTGCCGTGGGCGGCTTCGTACTCATGGCAGCCGTCCGGGGACACCAGGACCGAGGTCATCATGGCCAGGCTGCCGAAGGCGGAGGCCACCATGTCGGACATCACGTCCCCGTCGTAGTTCTTGCAGGCCCAGAGGACGCCGCCCTCCGACCGGACGATCCGCGCCACCACGTCATCGATCAGGGTGTAAAAGTACTCGATTCCGGACTCACGGAACCGGTCGCGGAACTCGTCCCGGTAGATCTCCTCGAAGAGGTCCTTGAACCGGTGGTCGTAGACCTTGGAGATCGTGTCCTTGGTGGCGAACCACAGGTCCTGCCGGGTCTCCAGGGCATAGCGGAAGCAGGATCGGGCGAAGCTCCGGATCGATCCGTCCAGGTTGTGCATGCCCAGCACGACACCGGAGTCGTCGAAATCGTGGACGGTCGTCCGGGTTTCGGTGCCATCCGGCCGGGTCACCAGGAGCTCGACCCGGGCAGGTCCGTCCACCCGGAGTTCCGCATCCCGGTACACGTCGCCATAGGCGTGGCGGGCGATGGTGATGGGTTTCTTCCAGGTGGGCACGAAAGGCGTCACCGACGGCAGCACGATGGGGGTCCGGAACACCGTTCCGTCCAGGATGGCCCGGATGGTTCCGTTGGGACTCTTCCACATCTTCTTCAGGCCGTACTCCTCCACCCGCTGGGCGTTGGGCGTAATGGTGGCGCACTTGACGGCCACCCCCAGCTCCAGGGTCCGGCGGGCGGCGTCGACCGTAACCTGGTCGTCGGTCTCGTCCCGATGGGCGAGGCCCAGGTCAAAGTACTCGGTTTCCAGGTCGACGAAGGGGACCAGGAGGATGTCCCGGATCTGGTGCCAGAGGATGCGGGTCATTTCATCCCCGTCCATCTCGACGAGGGGGGTGGTCATCCTGATTCGGGTCATGGAGGCCTCCTTGAATCGCGGGGTTGGGCCGGTCCGGCCGACGGCAGTCCTCATTATATGGGCTTCCGGAAGAGCGAGTCAATCCGGGGCGGGCCGGTCACCGGCCGGTCCGGCGCCCGGCCGGCAGGCTCCCGGCTTCGGCGATCAGCATCTCCAGGGCCAGCCGATCCGGCAACCGGCCGGTCTTGACCGACCGATCGGCCTCGGCAAAGCGAATGTACAGGGTTTCCAGTTCCTGGGGCCGGAATCGGCGGGATTGCCGGAAAACCTTGGCCGCATGGAACGGGGACATGCGCTGGCCCGTCTCCAGGGCCCTGGCGTCCGGATACGACCAGGCTGCCAGCAGGCGCCGGATGTGCCGGGCCAGCTGGAAATGGAGAAGGATCACAGGTTCCCGCGACGCGACGAGACGGTCGAGCCGGTCCAGGGCCCGGCCGGGTTCCCCGTCCCCGATGGCGTCCGTCACGTCGAAAAGGGACGCGTGGAGGTCGGGCACCGCGATGATGTCCAGTTCCTGCAGGGTGAGTCGCTGCAGGCCGGACGCCCTGCCATAGAGGAGGATCTTGTCCATTTCCGTCCGGATCGGCTGCAGGGAGCGGCCGCACCGTTCCACCAGGGAATCCGCCGCGTCGGAATCGATGGCGATCCCGTCCCTGGCCAGGGTCCGGACGACATGATCCCGAAGAACGCCCGGATCCTGGAATCCGGATTCGAACAGCACGCCATTGTTCCGGACTGCCTCCACGAGTTTTTTCAGGCGCAGGTCCACCGTTTTTTCAACAAAAGCGAGACACACGGTTTCCGGAAGGGATCCCAACAGCGCGGCCAGGGCCTGGGACCGGTCCTGTCCGGTTTCCTGCACCGGAGCTTCCCGGTCCTTCCGGTCCGGGTCCCCTTCTCCCCCGTCTTCCTGCCCCTGGGCGCCAGGGGAATCCGTCTCCTTCCTGGCCCCGGCTGGGCGGCTGAAGTACCCTGAATCCCGGACAATGACCAGGCGGCGGGCCGACAGGAACGGGATCGTCCGGACCTCGGCCTCCAGCCTGGAAACCGGGAGGCGGGACGGCTGGCCGTCACCATGGAGTACCACCCGGTCCAGGGCCAGGGCGGAGGGGTGGATCAGTTCCCGCGCCAGGTGGGTCAGGAACCCGTCGACCAGGTATCCTTCCTCGCCGTAAAACACATACAGGCGGTCGAACTCCCGGTTCCGCATCCTGCGGCGGAGGGTGTCCAGGTCCATGGTTGAACCCGTAGCGGGGCGGTCGTTGCGGCGTGGTGCAGGCATGGCGTCCCTCCAGGGATGTCGGATGCGGGAAGGCCGGGTTCAGCCGTCCTCGCCGACGGGGATCATGGTCCGGAGACGGACATCCCCGGATCGGCCCACCCGGATTTCCACGGCCCCGAGGCGATCCGTCCGGGCGACCCGGCAACCGGCGGCGTCCAGCCGCTCCAGGGTGGCGGCCGACGGGTGTCCATACAGGTTGTGGCCGACGCTGATGACCGCCCAGGCGGGATGCACGCCGGCCAGGAAACGGGAACCGGAGGACTTGCCGGACCCGTGGTGGGAGATCCGCAGGACATCGGCCGCCACGGGGGCGCCGGCATCCAGGAGACATTCCTCGACCGCCCCGGGCACATCGCCGCAGACGAGGGCCGAGAACCCGCCGCATTCGATCCGGACGACCAGGGAGATCCCGTTGGGATCCCGGGCCCCGCCCCCTGCGTCGGCGTCCGTCGCCGCAGCTTCCTCCGGGAAGGGATGCAGGATCCGCAGGACCGTCTCTCCGTCCAGCCTGATTGTATCATTCGAATCCGCACGAAAAACCGGGATCTTCAACTGGTCGGCGATTCGAAGCATGTCCGCCGACAGGTCGCCCTCGCGAAAGGCCGCGCTGCTGTCGGCGGCATCGGCGACGACCTCCGTCGCCGGATCCGGCCCCGCATCCGCCCCGAATCCCGCCGGAACCACCAGGAGGCCGGCACCCCGGGACTGCAGCAGGTCCGACAGGCCGGCGGCATGGTCTTCGTGACCGTGGGTCAGGAGGACGACATCCGGCCGCCGCACGCCATAAAAGGACAGGAGCGGCAGGAGGACCCGGTGCCCGCTGCCGGAGGGCCCGTCGCCCGGTCCTCCGTCGATGACCGCGCAGGTGCCGGACCGGGTCATGAGGACGGTACAGTCTCCCTGTCCGACATCGGCGAACAGGATCCGCAGGGCCGGGCCCGCCAGCGGTTTTGCCAGGGGAACCAACAGGGCCGCCGCCGCCAGGACGGACGCAAGGACGCGGCCGAAGGCGGCGGGCAGGACCGGAGTCCTGGCCCCGGACAGGAGCAGGGCTCCGCCTGCCAGCCAGAAAAGCGGCGAAATGGACTCCGTCGGGATCTCCAGGAACCGGATGCCGGCCGCGATCCGGGCGATCTCCAGGATCAGGGAGAGCAGGCCCGACAGGGGCAGGCACAGGATCCGGAGCGCCCTGAAGACAATTGACGCCGCGCCGCCGGTTCCCGGCAGGACCGGGGCTGCAAGGGCCAGGAGGGCGCCGGAAAGGGTCACGGCCTCCGCCGCCGGAACCACGGGAAGATTGGCCAGGATCGTGATCGGCGACAGACGGGCCTGCATGGCCGCGGTTAAAGGCAGGACGGCGGCCTGGGCCGAGAGCGTAGCCGCGAGGGTATCCCGGAGGACCGCCGGTATCCCGAACCGGCTCCATTGCCGAATGCGATCGTTGCCCCGGACCAGCCAGGCCGACACCCCGGGTTCAAAAAGGATCAGGCCGGCCGTGGCGGCCATGGAGAGATAAAATCCCATATCCAGGATCACGAGGGGATCCAGGAGCAGCATGGCGATTCCCGCCAGGGAGAGGGCCGATAGGGAATCGCTCCTGCGATGCAGCGCAGCGCCGGCCAGGACGGCAGCGGCCATCAGGATGGCCCGGGTCACGGAGGTCTGCCATCCCGTGACACAGCCGAACAGGAGGAGCAGGAGGCCCAGGGCGGCCGCCCTGGCCTTTCGGCCCAGCCGAGCCCTGCCGGCGGCGGCGAGGGCCGGGGCCAGCACGAACGACACGTTGGCGCCCGAAACCGCCGTCAGGTGAGACAGGCCCGACTGGCGGAAATCCTCCTTCGCCCGTTCCGACAACCGGCGCACATCCCCCAGCAGCATGCCGGACAGCAGGGCCGCCGGTTCCGGCGGCAGGACCCGGGCATAGGCGTCCGCCACCGCGTCCCGGACCGATTGACCCAGGAGCGCCGGCCAGGACGGGATCCGTCGGCCTTCCTCCCGGACGGCCGTCCCACTGGCGCAGGAAGCCACCGACAGGACTCCCCGGCGCAGGAGCAGGGCGGCTTCGTCGAAGCCGCCAGGATTGCGGGCTCCTTCCGGGCGGTCGAACCGGACGGGCATCCGCAGGCGCGTTCCATACTCGGGAGCCGGGATCGGCGCCTCCACCCGGACCAGGAACCCTTCGTCGGCCCGAAGCAGGAACCGGGACCAGTCCCCGCTGCGATCCGCCCCGTCCGCTTCCTGCGGAAAGGACTCCACCACGCCGGCCAGGACGGCCTCCCGTCCCGCCATCCGTTCGGCCCATTGTTCGGCGGGCCGGATCGCCGCTCCCATGCGGAGTCCGCCCAGCAGCAGGGCCAGGACGGCGGCCAGGAAGGGGCCGGCCGGAAACCGGCCGGAACGGCGCAGGGCCGGCAGCAGCGGGATGCCCGCCAGGATGGCAGCCGCGCCGGCCAGGATTGGGAGCCGGCCTCGTTCCAGGACCAGGAAGGCCCCGCCTGCCCCGGCGGCCAGGCACAGGGGAACGGGACGGGCCGACACCGCGGAACGGATCGCCTCCAGGGCGGATTGCAGCCGGGGACCGAGTCCGGGATTCGCTCTCGCCGACCAGGCCATGCCGCCACCTCCGGCCTCCAGTATGCCGGCTCCAGGAAGGAAGCGGCGACCGATCCGGCGACGGAAACGGACAGGATGGGACGAATCAGGTCATCCGCTCCAGGATGGCCTCCCGAAGTGGTTCAAGACCCGTCCGGTCCTTGAGGGACAAGGGAAGGAGCGGCATGTCCGGCGGCAGGGAGAGGGCGTCCCGAAGGGCCGCTGCCCGGGAGCGGACCGCCGAGGCGGAGAGTTTGTCGGCCTTGTTCGCCGCCACGAGGCAGGCAAGGCCCCTTTCCCGGATCCAGTCCTGCATGAGGAGATCCTCCCGGGTAGGGTCGTGCCGGATGTCCACCAGGTGGACGACCAGGCGGATGTCCCGGCTGGATGCCAGGTAGGAGTCGACCAGGTTACCGACCCCCTGGCGGCCCGACTCCGAAACGCGTGCATAGCCGTATCCGGGAAGGTCCACCAGGTAAAAGGCCCCGTCCACAAGGAAATACAGCACCTGGCGGGTCCGGCCCGGCGTGGAGCTGACCCGGGCCAGGCGGCGGACACCGGCCAGCAGGTTCACCAGGGAGGACTTGCCGACATTGGATCGACCGGCCAGGACCACCTCCGGCCGGGATTCGGGCGGCCGGTCTCCTGGTTGCGACACCTGGCCATGAAACACGGTCTTCCTGAAATCCGGCATCGGGGTCCTCCTGTCCGGGTCGGGAGTGCATGCCGAATGGCTTTCTTCCCGCCCATGAATCAACTATAATGAATTTGCCTGTCCGAGCCCATGACGGCTCGCCGACGTGACGGAGGTTTTTCCATCATGGACCAGACCCCTCCCCTTTCGTCCGACAAGACTTATTATAATTACAATCAGTACGGCGACAACCTGATGACCCCCATCGGCCCTCTCGGCATCGTGCCGCTCCGGGGCAGCGCGGACTTTACGGCCCTGGTGAACGAGGCCCTGGTGAATCGCCGTTCCGAGTACCACCTGGCCAATCCGCAGCACACCTTCGAGCATCCCGGCTTCATGCGGGACGATTTCCGGATCCCGGTGGATACCCTCCGCTTCTCTTCCGGCGAGGGCAAGGCGGTCATTAACAGCACCGTCCGCGGCCACGATATTTTCATCCTGTCGGACGTCCTGAACTTCTCCTGCACATTCCGCATGTTCGGCTTCGATCACCGCATGAGCCCCGACGACCATTACCAGGACCTGAAGCGCGTCATTCTCGCCATCAGCGGGAAGGCCCGGCGGGTCAATGTCATCATGCCCTTCCTCTACGAGAGCCGCCAGCACAAGAGAAACGCCCGGGAGTCCCTGGACTGCGCCTATATGCTGGAGGAACTGTACAACCTCGACATCGCGAACATCATCACCTTCGACGCCCATGACTCGCGGGTGGCCAACGCCGTGCCGACCGGCGGCTTCGAGAACGTGCCGTCCTCCTACCAGATCATCAAGGCGCTCCTGGCCTCCATCCCCGACATGGATTTCGACGGCGGGAAGATGATGGTCGTCAGCCCGGACGAGGGCGGCATTTCCCGGGCCATGTATTATGCCTCCATGCTGGGGGTGCCGCTGGGAACCTTCTACAAGCGGCGGGACTATACCCAGGTCGTGAACGGGCGCAATGTCATCGTGGCCCATGAATTCCTGGGAGACTCGGTGGACGGGATGGACATCCTGATCGTCGACGACATGATCTCCTCCGGCGACTCGATGCTGGATATCGCCCGTGAACTCAAGAACCGGAACGCCCGCCGGATCTTCTGCGCCGTTACGTTCGGCCTCTTTACCGACGGAATCGACCATTTCCAGAAAGCGTACGAAGAAGGGATCCTCAGCCGGGTCTTTGCCACGAACCTGATCTATCGACGGAAGGAACTCCTGGAGGCTCCCTGGTTCGTGGACGTGAACATGTCGAAGTTCGTCGCCCTGATCATCGACGCCATCAACCACGACTCCTCCCTTTCCGGGCTGATGGATCCCACCGTGAAGATCCGCAGCCTTCTGGACTCGTATTGCCGAAACGGCCATTGTCAAGAGCCCAGATAGGCTGAATGGAAGTATCCTATTCTTTCCTCCTGACGTCAGGACAACTCGACATTTCAGACAAGAAAGGAAGGCGCCTGCATGTCCACACTGCTGCGTGAGCTGTTCGGAGGGATCCTGTACTTCGGAACGGCCGAAGGGATCCGGGCCCTGGTCATGTTCGCCATCGCCGGCCTGCTCATCTACCTGGCCATCCGTAAGGATTACGAGCCGGCCCTGCTGCTGCCCATCGGCTTCGGCGCGATCCTGGCGAACCTGCCGCCGGTCCTGATGAAGGCCGGCGCGTTTCCGGCCGTCATCGGGTCGCCGGAGGAGCCCGGTTTTCTGACAACCTTGTTCGAGGCCGGCATCGTGACCGAACTGTTTCCCATCCTGATCTTCATCGCCGTGGGCGCCATGATCGACTTCAGTCCCCTGCTCCGGACGCCGTACATGATGTTCTTCGGCGCCGCCGCCCAGTTCGGGATCTTCATTACCTTCCTGGCCGCCCTGGCCCTGACGCCCCTGGTCGGGATCACGGACCCCGACCTCCGCCTGAAGGTGGCGGCGGCCATCGGGATCATCGGCGCCGCGGACGGTCCTACCACCATCTACGTCGCCAACCATTTCCGACTGGCGGACTACATGGCCCCCATTTCCGTCGCGGCCTATTCCTATATGGCCATGGTCCCCATCATCCAGCCGCCCGTGATCCGGGCCCTGACAACCCGCCACGAACGGCTGATCCGGATGGAGTACCACGAACGGGCGATCCATCCGGCCGTCCGGATCCTCTTCCCCATCGTCATGACCCTCCTGGCCGGCATCGTCGTCCCCATGAGCGTCCCGCTGGTGGGCTCGCTGATGTTCGGCAACCTGCTCCGGGAATGCGGCGTGCTGGAGCGCCTGTCCAAGTCCGCCCAGAACGAGCTGGCGAACCTGGTGACAATCCTGCTGGGACTGACCATCGGTTCCACGATGCAGGCGGACAAGTTCATTCGCTGGGACACCCTGCTCATCATGCTGCTGGGCCTCGTGGCCTTCGTCTTCGACACCGCCGGCGGGGTCCTGTTCGCCAAGCTGCTGAACCTTTTCCTCAAGAAGAAGGTCAATCCCATGATCGGTGCAGCCGGCATATCGGCCTTCCCCATGTCGGCCCGGGTCATCCAGCGGATGGCCAAGGAAGAGGATCCCACCAATTTCGTCCTGATGCAGTCCACCAGCGCCAACGTGGCCGGCCAGATGGGGTCCATCGTCGCCGGCGGGTTCATCATCACGCTGGTGTCCCTATTGCTGGCCTCGGCCTGATCCACTGAAAGGAGGTCCTTCCCATGGTTGGATCCGCCCTCTCCGCCTTCCTGTCGGCCGCGCCCCCGACCTCCGACGGGCTCATGTCCCTCCGGGCCACGGACCCCATGATCCGGGGCGTCATCATCGCCGTCGGCGGTCTTCTCGGGGTTTTCCTGGTGCTGGTCCTGTTTTACTTCGCCACCCAGCTGATGGAATCCTTCAGCACGCGCCTGGGGCGCGGAAACCCGACGGACGGGGAATGACCGGTTCGCCTGCCGGTTCGGCGGGAAATCCGGTCAGGACGACCGGGTCCTTCGAACGAGATAAACGGCGCCGTATGCGCCCAGGGCCACCAGGATTTCCACGCCCACCACGGGGAGGAACCGGTCCAGGTCGTCTCCCGTAATCAGCAGGCTCACGCCCAGCACCAGGATCGCCACCAGGGCCACCAGGACCACCCGGCCCAGGAAGGTCATGGCCAGCAGTTCGAACAGGGAGGCGGAAGGCGCGTTCTTCCTGCGTTTTCGTCGGATCGCCGGCATGGGTCGGTCCTCCTGTCATGGACACCGGATCGGTCTTCTCACCCGATTATACCAGACCCCTTCCCCGAAAGGAGTTCCCATGCCCTGGATGGCATCACCGCACGGTTTCTCGCCCTGGAGCTGGACGCCCGACTGCGGGAGGCCCGGGTGGACCGCGTGGCCCAGCCGGACCGACACCAGGTGGTCCTGTCGTTGCGGGCCAACCGGGAATCCCTCCGTCTCCTGCTGTCCTGCCATCCCGTCCTGGCCAGGGCCCACCTGGTGCCGGACACCCTGCGGCTTCCGACGGATCCCACCCAGTTTGCGGCCCTGCTTCGGCGACACCTGACCGGGGCCCGGGTGCTGGATATCCAGGCTCCCGGGTGGGAACGGATCCTCCGTATCCGGTTCCAGGCCCAGAACGAACTGGGCGATCCGGTGCAGCGGGTGTTGGTGTTGGAGATGATGGGCCGCCACAGCAACCTGGTCCTGCTGAATGGAGAGGAACGGATCCTGGACGCCTTGCTTCATGTGGACGACGAGATGAGCCGGGTCCGGGAAATCCTGCCGGCCCGTCCGTACTTGCCGCCCCCCGACCAGGGCAAGCGATCGCCGGATGAGTGGCTGGAAGCCCTGGGGAGCGGAGAGTGGCCCCTGGTTCCCGCCTCTCCTTCCCAGTCCGCGGAGAAGGCGCTGCTGGGCCAGGTCAAGGGTGCAGGCCCCCTGTTGTGCCGTGAAATCCTGGCCGAGGCCGGTCTCGATCCCGACCGGCCGATCCCCGGCACCGACGACGTCCGGCGCCGGCTGGCCGGCAGCCTGGCACGATGGCTTGCGGCGGCGGCAGGACCGACGACATCTCCGTCCCTCTACATGGCTCCGGACGATCCCGCCCGGGTGGCGGATTTCCACGCCCTGGCCTTTCGGTTCTCCGGCCTGCGGAAAGAGGCACCGGACGTTTCGGAGGCCTGTCGGCTGTTTTACGAACAGCGGGAGGCGGCCGCCCGCCGGGATGCCCTGAAAAACGGACTGGGCAAGAAACTGGGAAGCGCTTTCCAGAAGGCGCGCCGGCGCCGGGAGATTCACGAATCCGACCTCTCGGCCAGCGAAGGCTTCGAGCAGGACCGGCGATTCGGGGACCTGCTGCTGGCCCTGGGAAACCAGGTGGAAGCAGGAACCGCAACCGCATCGCTGCCGGACCTGTTCGACGACACCGCCCCGTCGGTGGACATCCCGCTGGATCCGACCCTGGATCCCGTCGGCAACGCGCGCCGGTACTTCCATCGATACGCAAAGAAAAAAGCCCGGAAGGAAGCTGCATCGGCATTCCTGGCCGAGGACCTCCGGACCCTGGCCTGGCTGGACACGATCCAGACCGCCCTGGATAACGCCCGGGATGAAACTGACCTGGGAGCCGTGGCGGAGGAATTGGCGATTCTCGGATCCGAATCGGGACGCGACGCGGAATCGGAATCGTCCGGGGCGAATCGGGCCGGAAACCGGCCGGATTCCGGATCGAACCGGGATCTTCTGCCGGGACGTCCGGCCGGAAAAAAGGCCCTTCGAAAGGCCGCCGCCGCCAGGTCGAAACAATCCCGGAGCGGGTCGACCACCGGACGCGGCCGGTCCGCCGCGGAACCGCCTCCCCTGCCGCCCCGTTCCTTCCGGACCTCCGACGGCCTGGTCCTGCTTTGCGGGCGGAACAACCTGCAAAACGACCGCCTGACCCTGCGGGAATCCGACCGGGACGACCTGTGGTTCCATGTCGCCAAGGCCCCCGGTCCCCATGTCATCCTCCGGACGGAAGGCCGGCCGGTCCCCGACAGAAGCCTGGAAGAGGCCGCCGGCATCGCGGCGTGGTTCAGCCGCGGATCGGAAGCCCTGCGATCCGGTGTTGGGAACGATTCACTGGTTTCGGTGGACACCTGTCCCGTTCGGAACGTGTGGAAGCCCCGGGGGGCAAAACCGGGGATGGTGCTGTATCGGCATCACAGGACCCTGCGGGTCCGCCCCCTCAATCCCGAGGCGCTGGACGCTTCTCCTTCTTCTTCGCCTCCGCCTGGCGTTCGGCATCCGTAAGGGAAGGCAGGCATCCGCAGTACCGCTGTCGATAGAGCCCGTATTCCCGGGCCAGGGCCTGGCCCATCCGGTACCCCGGGCGGAAATCCCACTCGATGAAGCGGACCCCATGGTCGGCCCCGGCTTTCCGGCCCGCCTGGCAGATGGCGAGTCGATCCTGCCAGGGACTGACCAGGAGGGTCGTGGAGAAATCGGGAAAGCCTCCCGCCTTCGCCCGGGCCGCCGCACGGTCCATTCGCAGGGCATAGCACATCCGGCACCGGGCCGCGGCGGTCCCGTCTCCCCGGACGGGCGGCTCCCCGGCCAGGGCCAGGAAGGGAGCCTCCTCGCAGGAGTCCCGGATTTCCAGGGGAATGTCGAGTACCCGGGCCAGCTCGGCCATGGCATCCCGCCTGCGGAGATTCTCTTCCGGGGGGTGGATGTTGGGGTTGTCGAAATAGGCGAGAAAATTGCCGGACGACAGCGAAATCCCCTGGGAGGACAACCAGGACAGGGGCCAGGCGGCACAGGGGCCGCAACAGACATGGAGCAGCAGGGGACCTGTCGGGAGGTGTTCGGGATCCGTCATGGCACTTCTTCTCCCTCGTCTTCTCCCTCGTCCGCAGGAGTCTCCGCCCGATCCTCCAGTCCTTCCAGCGACAGCTGGACAGGTCCGGATCCGTTGGCCCGGGACAGGGGCCGCCCGTTCCGGAGGGCGGTCCCCAGGCCCTTGAGTCGGGCTTCGTGGTCGGGGGGGCAGGGCAGCCCCAGGTGGTCGAATGCGGGCCGGGTCAGGACGCGCCCCCGGGGAGTCTTGGCCAGGAAGCCGATCTGCATGAGATAGGGTTCCATCACATCCTCGATGGTAATGGGATCCTCGCCGGTACAGGCCGCCAGGGTGTCGAGGCCCACCGGTCCGCCGCCGAAGTATTCCACCATGCTGCGCATGAGCCGGACATCCACCGCGTCCAGGCCCCGTTCGTCGATATCCAGTGCTGCCAGGCCGTATTCGGCGATATCGCGGGTGATCCGCCCGCTGCCCCGGACCTGGGCGAAGTCCCGAAGCCGCTTCAGGAGGCGGATGGCAATCCGGGGGGTTCCCCGGGATCGGCTGGCGATGACGTCAAGGCCGTCGGCATCGATGCCGATCTGGAGGATGGCGGCGTCCCGTACCAGGATCCGGGCCAGGTCGTCGGGATCATACAGGGCCAGTCGGTTAATGACGCCGAAGCGGTCCCGCAGGGGCGAAGTCAGGAGCCCGGCCCGGGTGGTGGCGCCGATGAGGGTGAAGTGGGGCAGGTCCAGCCGGATGGACCGGGCGCTGGGGCCCTTGCCGATCATGATGTCGAGGGCATAGTCCTCCATGGCCGGATAGAGGATTTCTTCCACATTCCGGTTGAGTCGGTGGATCTCGTCGATGAAGAGGACATCCCGGTCCCCCAGGTTGGTCAGGATGGCGGCCAGGTCGCCGGGTTTCTCGATGGCCGGGCCGGTGGTCACCCGGAACCCGACCCCCAGTTCATTGGCGATAATGCCGGCCAGGGTCGTCTTGCCCAGGCCGGGGGGACCGTACAGCAGGACATGGTCCAGGGCGTCCCGGCGGGTCCGGGCGGCCGCGATGAAAACCTGCAGGTTCTCCTTGACCCGCTGCTGGCCGAAAAACTCGGCCCATCGGGTCGGGCGCAGCGTCGCCTCGTCGGCGTCCTCCTGGCGTCGCTCCCGGTTCAGCAGGTGGTCCGCTTCATCGAATCCGTCGAACGGCATGGGTGCCTTCCCTCCATCCTTCCCGGCAGCCGCCCGTCATCGGGCGAGACGCTTCAGGGCTTTCCGGACCAGCTCCTCCAGCGGTGCGTCCGGATCGAAAACGGCCCGGACCGCCTGCATGGCGTCTCCGGAGGAGTACCCCAGGACCAGCAGTGCGCTGCAGGCCTCGTCGAACCGGTCCCCTCCCGCGCCATCTCCCCCGGCCGGGAATCCGGCGGCGGTCTCCTCCTCCCGGAACCGTCGGTCCCGCAGCCGGTCCTTCAGCTCCAGGATGATCCGCTCGGCGCCCTTTTTCCCGATGCCCGGCGCCCGGGTTAGGGCCTTGACATCCCCGGTCACCACCGCCAGGGCGAAGGGGCCGGGAGGGATGGCGGACAAAACCCCGCAGGCCACCTTGGGGCCGACGCCGCTGACGGTCAGGAGCATCTCGAAGGTGGTCAGTTCTTCCTGGGTGGGGAAGCCGTAGAGGGTCAGGCTGTCCTCCCGGACACACAGATAGGTGTAGGCGCGGACGGTTCCCCCCTCCTGGCCGAAGCGGGCCAGCGCCTGGGTCGAGGTATGGATGCGGAATCCGACGCCTCCCGTTTCCAGGATGACCGAATCGCCGCTCCTTCCGCTCAGTCGGCCTTCGATGTAGGCGAACATGGTGCCTCCCGTCTCAGCGTCCCTGCCGGGGGATGCCCCCGGAAACATGGGCGTGGCAAATCGCAATGGCCAGCGCGTCGGCGGCGTCGTCGGGCTTCGGCGGTTCCGACATGGCCAGCAGGAGGCGGACCATCTGCTGGACCTGGACCTTGTCGGCCTTTCCGTAACCGGTAACGGCCTGCTTGACTTGCATGGGTGTATATTCCACCACGGGAATCCCGGCCCGCGCCATGGCCACCACGGCGGCGCCCCGGCCCTGGGCCGCCCCGATGGCGGTGGTCACATTCCGATAGAAAAACAATTCCTCGATGGCAGCCACTTCCGGGGCATGGCGGGCCAGCAAACTCCCCAGTTCCTGGTCGATGCGGAGCAGCCGCTCCGGGAACGGTACGCCGGCCCGGGTGCTGATGGTGCCGTATTCCAGCAGCGTCAGGCGCGGTCCCCTGGACTCGATGACCCCAAACCCGGTCAGGGCGTAGCCCGGATCGATCCCCAGGATGATCATGGACCCGGTTCCGGGCTGGGAGGGACAGGCGGGGATGTCGCCGACGGCTCGGTACTCGGGGAAACAGGCTCGGGGGGCGCGGACGGCACCGGCGTCGCGGTCAGGGACGTGGGACTCACGACGATATCGGACAAGTACAGTCCGAATGTGCCTGTGTTCGATTCCCCCGTCATGACCCCGATCTCGAGAGTCCGTTCGGTCCTGGTGGCCGCCAGGGCCTCGGGCGTGCCGGTGTCCAGGCGATACAGGCCCAGCCTCGACAGGTCCCCCTCGGCCAGGTCCGGCGATGCAGCCAGGCGGATCGACAGAAGCCGGTCCGGTTCGGCGAAATCCGGGCTCCGCCCTGTCTGCCCGATCCGGATCGCCACCGACAGGCCGTCCCCGACGGGCGCAAGGCCTGGGGACCCGGCCAGGGCGGTTCGCTGCAGGAGCAGGGAAACCGGCACATCGTCCGGCAGGTCCGCCAGGGGAGTCGACAGGGCAGCCAGGGGAAGGGTTACGGACCCGAACCCGGTGTCGATGGACAAGGTCCTGTCGGACGCCAGGTGGCGCCGGAGGGGACCCGCCCGAAGGACGACCTCTACCCCATCGACCGGCCACTCTGCCGAAGGATCGGGGGGTGTCACCCGCAGGCTGCCCAACGACAGGACTGCTTCCGTATCATACCCGGAAATGTCCAGGGACCAGGCACCGGCGGGTTCCAGCAGGATGGCCTCCACCAGGGCCTCCCCGTCGGGGGGCAGCCGCAGGGCCAGGCTCTCCAGGGGGCCGGCCCAGTCGGCGGCACCATCCCCGGACGACAGGTCCAGCCGGTACTCCAGGACATCGGGGCCGCCGGCCAGGAGGATTGTCCGAACCGGCCGGCCGTTGGCAAGGAGGGAGAGGGTCGTATCACTGGGGGCTCGGATCCGGAAGCGCAGCTGCTTCAGGGCATCCAGGTCCGGCCGGCTACCTTCCGGGAAGAGGGCCAGCAGGCCCGCTTCGCCATTCTTGCCCGCCTTGACGCGAATCGCCTGGCCTTCCACTGTCACCGTGGCCCCGGCTTCGGCCCGGAACGGACCGGTCCCATTGGCGGGGTACCACCGGGTAACGGCGTCCTCGGGGATCCGGCTCCACGCGTTGGGATAGGGGCTCGGCTCACCTGACGGCGCAGGGGTTCCGGAGGGCTCCTCGCCTGTGGGCGACGCCTCGGGGGAGACGGACGGCGTCAGCTTCGGCGTCGGGGATGGCATGTTGATGGGCATGTAGGTAGGCACCACGGCGCTGCTGGGCACCGGCGAAATGTCGTCGGAGGAGGTCTCGGACCGATCGTAGAGGATCTGGCGGACCAGCCGGGCATGGAGGGGAACCCGCCAGCGGCTGCCGGTGTCATTCTTGCAGGTCGACAGCGTCAGGATCCGGTCCTTCTCCGTTATGGTGACGCCGAAGTCGATGGTGTTCTTCAGGAGAAGGTTGTTGACGAAGTCCAGGAACTCCCGGTCGTTCCGGAACCAGGTCTGCCGATAGTTGAACTCCCGGCGGACCTCGTAGGCGGCAAAGACCTCGTATTCCAGCCGCGTAAAAAGGAGGTCGACATAGATCTTCCGGTTGTTGAGGTATTCCTCCGGAACGTTCGGGTAATCCTCGATGTGCCCGAACATGGTTTTGTCCTTCATGGCATGGCCGTACAGGACCATGTTCTTGTCGACCCGGGTGGGGTCGTTGGCCCCTTCCATGAAGATGGACCCGGCATAGGACTGCTGCTTGAAAAAGTCACGGTAAATGTAAAAGTCGTTGTCCCCCGAGTACATGATGGGGTAACTCAGGGGGCGCTTTCCCTCGTAGCCCGGCATCCGGATCCATCCCACGAAATCCGGGTTCTGCCGATGCAGTTCCACGTATTCCGGGAGAATCCCGTCGGCTGTCAGCTTGGTCGTTCCCTTCAGGATATCGTACGGCAGCCGATCGATCTCGTTGACGGGAGTCGGCAGGGGGGTCACGTCGTTGAACGCTTCCCCAGGATCGCTGGGGACACTGGTCGGAAGACTCTCCTCGATCCGCTCATAGGCTTCCCGCTCAGCCGAATAGCGAAGCTGGCGGTAGCCGATCCAGGCCAGCGACCCGATGAACACGAGCAGGGCGACCGCACGGATCGCCAGGCGGATCGCATCGCCCCGGTCCCTGGGACGGATCCGGGCGATCCAGGCGGCAAGGCGACGATGGATGGCATCGATTCCGCGCCGAAGGAAGCGGGTCAGGCTCACGAACGGATTTGGCATGAAACGACCTCCAATATGTCGGGATTATACCATGATTCAGGGAGCGGCATCTCCCTTCAGGGGTATACGGAACAACGCGCCGCTATGTTCCGCCAATGGTCGCATTCCGGCCCCGTTCCGCCGTTTCCGGGCGGTCGTCCCTGCCTTGACACGTCCGGGTGTCACGGCTATAATCACGTTGCTGTCCTGCAAGGAAGCCGCGCGGTCGTGGCGGAACTGGCAGACGCGCACGTTTGAGGGGCGTGTGGGCAACCGTATGGGTTCGAGTCCCATCGACCGCACCAGGAGGGATGGTTCTTCAGGGAACCGTCCCTTTTTCCATGGCCGGATCCTGCCGCCGGATCCCCAGGCGAATGGCAGCAGTCGGGCAGGCATCGGCGCATAGACGACAGCGGATGCAGGCGTCGGAATCCGGGTCGGCCACGGGATCGACCCCGTGGGGGCAGGCCTTCGCACAGATGCCGCAGTGCGTGCAGCGGACCGGATCGACCTGGAGGGCGATCAGGCTGACCCGGTTCAGGAACCCGAGCAGGGTGCCGAGAGGGCAGGCCAGGCGGCAGAACGGGCGGATCGACAGGACCGAGCCGGCTGCGACCAGCAGGAGAATCGAGAGTTTTACATAGAAGAGAACACCGACCAGGCGCCTCAGCTCCGGATTCAGGAGGAGCAGCGGCACCCCCGCCTGGAGGGTTCCTGCGGGACAGATGAACTGGCAGAACGCCGGCGAGGACAGAAAGAAGAGGGGCAGCACCACGACAAACGCGAGCAGGAAGCCATGGCGGAGCAGCCGGGCGGTCCGAACGCCGAGGAACGGGGCCTGGCGGATGCCGCAGGCGGATCCGGCCTTTCCCAGCAGGTCCTGGGCCCAGCCGAACGGACAGAGCCAGCCGCAGAGAAAACGGCCCAGCAGGGATCCGGCCAGGAGGATGAAGCCGCCGGCGTAGGCCAGCATCGGGAGGCTGCGGGTTGCAAAGCCGTTCTGGAGGGCGCCCAGGGGACAGGATCCGACGGCGGCCGGGCAGGAGTAGCAGTTGAGTCCAGGGACGCAGGCCGCCTTGGCGGAGCCCTGCCAGATTCGGCCGGCGACGAATCCCTGGAGCATGGGGTTCATGGCCAGGGCAGCCGCCGCCTGGACCACGAGACGCTTGCCCTGGCGGTTCCGCCTGGCCTGCCTGTTTCGTCTTCCCATGGCCGCCCCCTCCTACCCGATCCCGATGCACTCGAGACAGATGAAAATGGCTTTCTGCAGGACGCCGGTCCACCCCCCCGCCAGGGCGCCGGCCAGGAGAATCCCGAATCCTGCAGCAGCCGGCAGGACCCAGGGCGGCCACTTCTTTTTCATGGTCCTCTCCCCTTTCCTGTCGTCAATCGGTCGAAAGCCCGGTCCACGGGCGTCCGTCCAGCCAGAGGAACAGGCCCCCCGGCGGCAGGGATCGTGCCTGGTGATCCAGGTCCTCCGGCAGGGCCGCTCCCTCCAGGCCCTGTAAGCCTGGACTCCGCCCATCCGCCGGCATCCCCGCTGCGGCCGGTTCGCTGTCACCACCGTCGCGGCGGACCAGGAGCCAGGCGTCCTGCTCTTCCGACCGGCGGTGGAGCAGGATCCGGTCGTCATCCAGGGCCACGAGGCGGCAGGACCCGGTCCGCAGGGCCGGCGACTCCTTCCGGAGCCGGCCGAACTGCCGGTACCAGGCCCGGATCGCCCCGTTTCCCCCGCCCCAGGGATAGGGGCGGCGGTTGAAGGGGTCCATGGCGCCTTCCATGCCGATCTCGTCCCCATAATAGATCAGGGGAGATCCCGGGTAGCAGAACTGGAACGCCACCGCCAGCCGGAGACGGGCCAGGCCGCAGTCCATCTCGCCCGGCGTGAGCCGGAGGGCCGCCTGGCCGGCACGGTCCGGCGGGATGGCACAGCCGGACAGGACCGTCAGGATCCGCGGCACATCGTGGCTGCCCAGGAGGATCAGGCCGGCCTGGAAGGCCTCCTGCGGATACTGTTCCTGGAGCGTGTCCAGCTGCCGGACCATCCGGTGCCCGGGGATCTCGCCCAGGAGCCATCCCACCAGGGCGCTCCGAAATGGGTATCCCATGACGCAGTCGTGGGTCCGGCCGAACAGGAAATCCCGGAACCCGCCGTAGCTGACCCGGGCGGCCGCCTCCTCCCAGACCTCGCCCAGGATGACGGCCCCGGGCTCGTACCGCTTGACCACCCGCCGGAGCTCCCGAAGGAAATCGTCCGGCAGCTCGTCCGAGACATCCAGGCGGAATCCCGAAGCGCCAGCTGCAAGCCAGCCCGGGATGACGCCGTCTTCCCCGAACAGGAAGCGGCGGAACCCCAGGTCGGTCTCCACCAGGTTCGGCAGGTTCTCGAACCCCCACCATCCGTCATAGGCCGGCTGTCCGTCCCGGCCCTTCCGGATCCGGTACCAGCTGCCGTACCGCGAAGGGCCTTCGCCCAGGGCTTCCTGGAACGCCCCCGGTTCCGGATACCGTCCGTGGCGGTTGAAGTACCGGCTGTCGTCCCCGGTATGGCTCAGGACGAGATCCAGGACGATGCGGATGCCCCGGTCCGCGGCCTCCCGGCACAGCCGTCGGAAGTCCTCATGGGTTCCCAGGACGGGATCGATCCGTTGGTAGTCGGCCGTATCGTACCGATGGTAGGTCCGGCTTTCGAAGATCGGGTTCAGGTACAGCACCTCGACGCCCAGGTCGGCCAGGTCGTCCAGGGACATGGCGATGCCCTCCAGGGAGCCGCCGAAGAAGTCCAGGGCCCGGTACCCGGTTTCCGGAAGGCCGGTCCAGTCGACCTCCTCGTCCCAGGCGGCATGGACCTGCCGGAGAGGATCGGGACGGGCGGCCAGGGCCGATTCGGGCCGGAACGAGGCGTCCCGGCGGAAGCGGTCGGGAAAGACCTGGTAAACCACGGCGCCCCTGAACCAGTCCGGTACCCGGAAATCCCGTTCGAAGACCGTCATGCGGAAGGGCCAGTCGCCTTCGACCCCGGAACGGGAGACCCGGGGTTCCGCGGCCAGGCGACGCAGGGGGGCGGTCCATCCGGACAGGCCGGCCGGATCGCCGGCATGATGGGTCGACTCCCCTCCTTCCGTCACCGCGAACCAGTAGAACAGCAGGCCCGGTTCGTCGGGAACCCGGAGGCGGCAGCCAAACCAGGACATGGCGCCGTCCGGATCGGAGACTGCCGCCGGAGGAGGCGGCAGGGGTTCCAGGGGCATCGTCCCCTGGGCGAAGGCATCCAGGCCGAATGCCCACCGCAGGGACAGGACCCCCGCGAAGGGTCCGCTGCCGGCCAGGGAGACGGCAAGGGCCACGTCGGTGCCGCCCGGGACCGCGCCGCCGGGCGACCGGTACCGGGGATCGTTCGCGACATGATACAGGCGAACCGGTTCGGCAGGGGTCATGTCGACGCATCCGTCCCGATGAGGGTGCGGTACAGGTCCAGGTAGGACCGGGCGGAGACTGTCCAGGAGAAGTCGCTGGCCATGGCCGACCGGACCAGGGCCCGGAAGGCGTCGGGATCATCCCGATGGAGGCGGCAGGCGGCCTGGACGGTATACAGGAATTCGTGGGCGTTGATGTTCATGAAGGAAAAGCCGTTCCCCTCGCAGGTGAAGCGGTTGAAGGGCGTCACGGTATCCTTCAGCCCCCCGGTTTCCCGGACCACCGGGAGGGATCCGTACCGCATGGCGATCATCTGGGAGAGGCCGCAGGGCTCGAACAGCGACGGCATCAGGAAGAGGTCGGAGCCGGCATAGAGGCGGCGGGCCAGGGGATCGTGGTAGGCGATCCGGATCGAGAGGCGGCCGGGATACCGGGCGGCCGCATCGGAGAGAAGGCGTTCGTAGTAGGGGTCGCCGGTGCCCAGGATGGCCAGGGAGAGGCCCGTGGCCATGAGGTCGTCCAGGACGCGGATCAGCAGGTCCAGGCCTTTCTGGTCCACCAGGCGGCTGATCATGACGGCCAGGGGGCCGTCCGGGTTGGGGGCGAGTCCCATCTCCTCCATGACATCCTGACGGCAGGCCGCCTTGCCCTTCCGCCAGTTCCGCAGGGAGTAGCGGGCCGGCAGGCAGTCGTCCTTCGAGGGATCGTAGGCATCCGTGTCGATGCCGTTGAGAATGCCCCGAAGCTTGTCCCGATGGGTCCGGAGCAGGCAGTCCAGCCCCTCGCCGTAATACGGGGTCATGATCTCCCGGGCATAGGTGGGACTGACGGTCGTGATCGCATGGGCATAGACGATGCCGGTCTTGAGAAAATTCGGGTCCCCGTTGTGGAGAATCCCATCCTCGGCCATCTCGGACGGATCCAGGCCCATGAAGTCGGCCACGGCATCCCGGCCGTGGACGCCCTGGTACTTGAGGTTGTGGATGGTCAGCACCGATTTCGGCGCCGGCTCCCGGTCCGCATGGTCCCGCCGCAGGAGCAGGGGCAGCATGCCGCACTGCCAGTCATGGCCGTGGACCACGTCCGGCCGGAACCCTTCCAGCCGGTCGAGGACCGTGGCGGCAGCCCGCTGGAAGAAACTGAACCGCTCGATGTCGAATCCATACTCGATGTACACCCTGTCGTGCCCGAAATAGTACTCGTTCTCCAGGAAATAGCAGGGCATGCCCTTCTCTTCCAGCACAAAAAGGCCGCAATACTGGCGGCGCCATCCCATCGCCACCTCCAGGCTGCCCAGGGAGCGGAGCCGGTCGCCGAAGCGCTTGCGGACAAAGCCATACAGCGGCATCAGGAGACGGGCGTCGGCCCCCAGCCGGCGCAGGGCCAGCGGCAGCGTCCCCGCCACGTCGGCCAGGCCGCCGACCTTGGCGAAGGGCACCGCCTCGGACGTGACGAATAGGATCCCGGGACCTGCTGGCGGTCGTTTCGCGCCCATCACACCACGGCTCCCTTCCCGATGACCATCGGAAAGCCCGGCGTGCCGACCAGGCGGACCCCCGGCCGGATCGTGCAGTACTTGTCGACGATGACGTTCTCCAGCCGGCAGTTTTCGGAAATGTAGGAGTCCTGCAGGATGATGCAGGATTCCAGCCGGCTGTCCCGGGCCACCGTGACCCCCCGGAACAGGAGGCTGTCCGACACGGTGCCGTGGATCCGGCAGCCGTCCGAGATCATGCTGTTGG
Source organism: Bacillota bacterium (assembly GCA_029548445.1). Taxonomy (GTDB): domain Bacteria; phylum Bacillota; class Clostridia; order Saccharofermentanales; family UBA5734; genus JAKPNJ01. Next base: position 23,535 of record JAKPNJ010000235.1, read on the forward strand.
AGACCTGGCTGTCGCTGCCGTACAGGGCCGGCGCCATGTCCTTGACCTTGGTGAACACCGGCAGGCCCGACCAGAACAGGGCGTTCCGGGCATCGTCCTCCAGCAGGCGCATGGTGGCCGCGAAATACCCCTGGACCGAATTGATCCTCAGGGTGAACCAGTCGCTTTCGACGCCCATGATCCGGAGATCCGCATGGCGATGGAGGATGGATTCGACGCTGAACTCCCGCTCCCGCCTGGCGATGGCTTCCGTCAGCAGGTCGATCAGCAGCTGGCGCCGCAGGATCACGACGCCCATGGAGCTCCGGTTGCTGCGGGACTTGGCCGGCGTGGCCAGGACGTCCCGGACCCACCCGGCCCGGTCGGTCTCGAGGATCATGACGGGACCTCCGAACCGCGTCCCGTCCCGGTTGAACAGGATGCTGACATCGGCGCCGGAATCCGTGTGCCGCTGGATAAAATCCTGGAACGCGTGGTTGAACAGGACGTTGGAGGAGGCGACGATGACCTGCTCGTGCCGATGGGAGCGCAGGAAGTCCACGATGCCCGAAATCCCGTCGTATTCCGTCGACGTCTCCCCGGTCGTGCCGGTAATGGAATAGGCGAAGGGCGGCAGGAGGAAAAGGCCCCGGGTGCGGCCGGTCAGGTCCCAGGCCCGGCCGGTGCCCAGGTGGTCCATCAGCGAGCGATACTTGTTGAAGGTTACGACACCGATGACCCCGATGTCCGAATTCACCATGTTGGACAGCATGAAGTCGATAAACCGGTACCGGCCGGCGAAAGGAGTTGCCGCCAGGGCTCTGGGCCGGGTCAGTTCGCCCAGGGAGATCCGCTTGTTGTCGGCGATGACGAGTCCCATCACGTCATAGAACATGCGATCCTCTCCTTTCAGCCGTGCCGCGGGATCCGGCCGGCGATGCACGCGTCGGACGCGACGCCCTGGGGCAGCTCGACCATGCCGTTGCAGGGGATGTCCACGTTGGCCCGGATCTCGATGCCGTCTTCGATGACAGTAATGTCCTCCGAGCAGATTGGGCTCGTATAGGGGGACACGCCGAAGCAGCTGTAGCCGATCCGGGCGCCGGGACCGATGATCGCGCCGGGCCCGACGATGGCCTTGTTCACGTAGGCGCCTTCCCGGACCCGGACCCCGGGCATCAGGATGGAATCCTTCACGATGGCGCCGGCCTCCACCCGGACGCTGTGGAACAGCACCGAGTGCTCGATGTCGCCCTGGATCACGCAGCCGTCGGTCAGGCAGGAATTGACCATCCGGGCGCCCCGGGCGATATAGTGGGCGGGCTTGACGGGATTCCGGCCGGCGATGAGCCACTTCGTGTCGAAGAGGTCGAGATCTTCCGGGTGGTCCAGGATGTCCATGTTCGCTTCCC
>JAKPNJ010000244.1 GCA_029548445.1 Bacillota bacterium
GAAACGATTTGATTTCAACGCGATCCTCCTGGCTGCCGTTGAGCGGAAGGCATCGGATATCCACTTGACTGTCTCCCTCCCACCAATGCTGCGGATCAACGGCATCCTGTTACCTTGGTGTGAAGAGGTGATGCGCCCCGACGATACCCTGGCCATCTGCTATGCCATGATGAACGAGCGACAGCGGCAGGTCTTCGACGACAGGGGCGAAGTGGATTTCTCCTATGTCGTTCCCGGAATCAGTCGCTTCCGGGTCAACATCTATCGCCAGAGAAAGAGTTGCGGTGCCGCCATCCGCGTCATCTTCATGAAAATTCCAACCCTCAAGGAACTGGACTTTCCCGATACCCTGACCCGTCTCGCGAGTCTCCCCCGGGGGCTTATCCTTGTGACCGGTCCAACCGGCAGCGGGAAATCCACCACCCTGGCCGCCATGGTCAACCACATCAACAACACCCGGAACTGCCACATCCTGACCCTCGAGGAGCCCATCGAGTACCTCCATACCCACAAGAAGAGTATGGTCAACCAGCGGGAAGTGGGCGACGACAGCCATTCCTTCGCCTCCGGCCTCCGGGCGGCCCTCCGGGAAGACCCCGACGTGATCCTGGTGGGCGAGATGCGTGACCTGGAGACCATCTCCACCGCCGTCTCCGCCGCCGAGACCGGCCACCTGGTGATGTCCACCCTCCACACCACCTCCGCCGCCCAGACCGTGGACCGGATCATTGACGTCTTCCCCCCTTACCAGCAGACCCAGATCCGGATCCAGCTGGCGGCCGTCCTCCAGGGAATCATTTCCCAGCAGCTGCTGCTGACCGCCGACGGCCGGGGCCGGGTGGCGGCCCTGGAGATCCTCCTGGCCAACGACGCGGTCCGGAATCTGGTCCGGGAAGGCAAGTCCCACCAGATCCCGACAATCATCCAGACCTCCGCCCGGGCGGGGATGATGACCATGGACATGGCCCTGGCGAACCTGGTCCGGGCGGGCAAGATCGACTCCTCGGAAGCATACTCCCACTGCCAGGACGCCGAGCTGCTCCGCCGCTACCTGGCCGCCGGCGGCCTCTTCTAGCCGCAGGCGTCCCGATCCGACCCGGCCCGACACCCCAACGAAAGGAGGTCCGAAACCGTGCCGCAGTATCGCTACACCGCCATCGACACCGGAGGACGGACCGTCCGCGGCGTCCTGGACGCGGCGAACCCCTCGGCCCTATACCAGCGCCTGAAGGAGCAGAATATCTTCTGCACCGACGCCGTCGACCTGGAGGACGAGAAGACCACCGCCAAGGGGCCGTCCAAAAAAGTGGCCCTGAAAAGCCTCGCGATTTTCGCCCGCCAGTTCGCCACGCTGATTACCTCCGGCGTGACCATCGTCAAGGCCCTGGATATCCTCTATCAACAGTCCGAGGATCGGGTCCTGAAAGGGGTCATCGGCCAGATTTACGAGGGCGTCCAGAAGGGCGAGTCCCTGTCCGACGCCTTCCGGAAGCGCCGGGGCGCCTTCCCCGAGCTGCTGATCAACATGGTGGAGGCCGGCGAGGCCTCGGGCACCCTGGACAACGTCATGATCCGGATGGCCGACAACTTCGAAAAGGAAAACAAGCTCCGGAACAAAATCCGCGGCGCCATGATCTACCCCATCGTCCTGATGACCCTGACCATCGTGGTGGTGATTATCCTCCTGACCTTCGTCCTCCCCACCTTTATCGGCCTGATCGAGAGCGCCGGGGGAAAGCTCCCGGGCGTGACGCGATTCCTGCTGGGGATCAGCAACGTCATCCAGAATTACTGGTACCTGATCGGCGGGGGGACCCTGGCCCTGGTCATGGCCTGGAAGGCCTTTACCCGGAGCGACGCCGGCCGCCTGTGGTGGGACTCCCTGAAATTCAGGATCCCGGTGGCAGGGAAGTCCGTGACCATGATCTACGCCTCCCGGTTTACCCGGACCCTCTCCACCCTCCTCTCCAGCGGCATCCAGATGCTCCAGGCCCTGGAAATCTCGGGCCGGGTCGTGGGGAATCGGAAAATCCAGCTGGGCCTCGTCTCCGCCGTGGAGGACATCCGAAAGGGGACGACCCTTTCCGCCTCCCTGAAGCGGATAACGGAATTCCCCATCATGGTCACCAGCATGATCCATATCGGCGAAGAGTCCGGGCGGCTGGACTCGGTTTTGGACAAAACGGCAGCCTTCTACGACGAGGAGGGCGACGCCGCCGTCGCCAAGCTGGTCTCCCTGCTGGAGCCCCTGATGATCATCTTCATGGCGGTGGTGGTGGGCTTCATCATCATCTCCATCATGCTCCCCATGTTCAGCATGTACGAGGCCATCGGCGGCGGCTGACCCCGGCCCCGCCCCAGACGGAAAGGATGTGATCCGCCCATGCCCATCGCCATCGATGTCGGCAGCCGAAACCTCCACCTGGTGGAGGGCGGGTACCGGAACGGGGTCGTCACGATCGCCCGAACCGGGACCGAAGCCCTGCCCACCGCCTCCGTCACGGACGGGATCATACGGGACACCGCCGGTTTCGAGATGGCCCTGAAGAGCGCCCTGGCCCGGCATGGCATGTCCCGGGGCGGCGTCATCCTGACGGTCAACAGCAACCAGGTCTTCCAGAAGGAATTCGAAATCCCAAAGGCCAAGCCCAAGGCCATGGCGGACATCGTCCGGTTCGAGGTCATGCAGTCCATCGGGATCAACCGGGACATGAGCGTGACCTATACGATCCTGCCGGACGCGCCAGGCCACGATCCCGCCAAGGTCCGGGTCCGGGCCGCCGCCCTCCAGGCCGACGCGGTCCAGGCCTATTATAAGGCCCTGAAGACCCTGGGGCTCCGGCCGCTGGCCATGGATATCCATTCCAACGCCCTGGCGAAGCTCTTCCGGGACGCGGTGG
>JAKPNJ010000245.1 GCA_029548445.1 Bacillota bacterium
GTCCTGGCTTTCCTCTTGATCCTGGTTCCAGCCTGTCGCACGATGGACCCCAGCCCAACCCATGGGCTTTCGCCGACGGACCCGATTCCGACCGTTCCGGCATCGCCGACCGATCCGGTGCCCGTGGATTATGGTGAATCCAACGGAGACGGAACCCGATCCTATTATGTGGATGCCGTATCGGGTTCCCGGAACGGAGCCGGCACCCAGTCATCTCCCTTCTCGCTTCTCTCGCACGCCATCAACCGAGCGGGTCCGGGCGATACTGTGTTCATCGGACAGGGCGTTCATGTTGGAACCAGCTACCTGCGGAGCGGTGAGGAAGGCAAGCCGATCACATTGGCCGCATGGGGCGATGCCAAACCGGTCCTCACGACAACGGTCGCCAGCAAGGGAACCTGGGAACTCTACGAAGGCGATATCTATTCCCTGGATGTCTCCCCGTTTGTGCATCTCATGGATGAATTCAACCCTCAGGTCTTCCTCGAGGGAGAGGCCCTCGTGGAGGCCCGGTATCCCAACATGGGTCCCTACCTGGAGGACCTCATGGACTATCGTCGGGCCGTGGCCCAGAAGGGAACGGACAGGAACACGCTCGTCGCACCCGATGACCTGCCAGGGGGGCTTGAAGGAGCCCTTGCGGTGGTGTGGCCAGGGACCAACGGACTGGCGGGATGGGTTGCATGGACCTCCCCGGTCCTATCGGTCGACGGGAGAACCATTCGGCTGGAGAAGACACTGAACCAGGAGGAGACGGTAACCGGCGGCGATGCGTACACCCCGTATCCCGGGAATCCATTCTATCTCAAGGGGGCCCTGTCCCTGCTGGATGCTCCGGGCGAGTACCATTACGACCGGGAGAACAGGATCCTGTATCTCTACTTGCCGGGTGGCGGCGATCCCAATTCCCGGGACATACGATTCCGCGGAGCGAATTCGGCGGCGATCGAGGCGGACGGGAAATCCCATATCCACCTCAAGGGGTTGACCTTCCTGGGCTGCGGCATCCGGATGTCCGCCTCGAACCACATCGTGATGGAAGATTGTACCGTCCGGTATGCGGACCACTTCCAGGGAACCGGATACGCCTCCTACGCGCTGCGCAGCCACATGATCCTGGTCGGCGACCACAACACCATCCGGCGATGCGCCTTCGGACCGACGGCCGGCAGCGGGATCATCCTCGGCGGGAAGGATGTCCTGTTTACGGACTGCATCATCCGGAACAGCAACGGCTCCGGAAACGACTTCAGCAGTCTCAAGCTGCTGGAATCCGCTGATCTCGTGATCTCCCACAGCACATTCCGGGGGACCAGTTCAAACCATATCGGATTCGAGCCGGGCAAAACATTCGGGAAATGCATCGTGGAGTACAACCATTTCATGGATCATGCCACCCTGAACAGCGACATGGGGGCGGTCAGTTCCTGGTCCACCGACGGAGGAAAGAGCGAAATCCGGTACAACCTCGTCGAAACCGGGAACCGCAACGATAACGGGACGATGATGAAGCTGACAGTCGGCCTCTATATCGACAATTACTGTTCGAACTTCCTTGTCCACCACAACATCGTCATTGGCGGAGAGGGAGGACTGTCGACCAATCTGCCCAATCCCGGCACCATTTTCGCCAACAATACAGTGATCGGTGCGAAGCATGGGTATGGACTCTTCTCCGTCAGCAAGGACAATGCCGACGGACGCGGCGTTTCGTTCGTCAACAACTTGTTTGCCGATCTCAAGGGCCTCGACATCTCCTACTACGGAACCGAGGACGGGATCAGCCGCAGTTATCTCGGGAACCTGGCGGATGGTTCCGTACCGGTTCCGGTCAATCCGGACAGGCGGATCACGTCATCCCACAATCTGCGGGGCGAGGTGGGGGCCGATTACCGTCCCGTGCCTGGTTCCTTCGCCATCGATGGCGGAATCGTGATCGACGGGATCACGGGGGACTTCTCGGGAAATGCCCCGGATATCGGCGCCCTGGAATCCGGGGAGCCCATGTTTCCGTATGGCGCCTCCTGGACGCTGCCGTGACGGGCGGCAGGACGATGGACGGACGGGCTGTCGGAAGGGGGAATGGCCCATGGCATTCGATATCGTACAGTATGGAGCCGTAGGCAACGGGGAAACCCTTTGCACCGGGAGTATCCAGTCGGCGATTGATGATTGCGCCAGGGTCGGCGGCGGATCTGTGCATGTGCCGGCCGGTCGGTTCGTTACCGGGACAATTGAACTGAAAAGCCATGTATTCCTGGACCTGGCGCCCGGTGCG
>JAKPNJ010000259.1 GCA_029548445.1 Bacillota bacterium
GACAGCTACGCCATGTCCATCGTCGACATGCGGAAGCAGATGTTCCGGGAAGCCGCCGCCAACGCGATTCCCGACTACCGGAAGGGCACCATCTCCGAGTCCTTCACAACCAAGTACTCGGGGCTGGTGGACCAGTTCATCACCCCCATGCGGGACCAGCTCCTGATCGCCGAGACCTTCGACATCGCGGTCTACAACCAGGCGGTCCAGGACTTCCTCAACAACGGTGGCCAGGATGTGATTGACGAGATCAACGCCGCCCTGGCCGACAAGAGCCGTCCCCCGGTGCCGGACTTCCTCGAGATCGACTTCGACGACTACGGCTCCATTTCGGACAAGGACATCAACCCCCAGGACTACTTCCCCTTCGAGTAAGCCTGGACCGATCAGCCGAACAGGGGTTCCGGGACCCGAGGGCCCCGGGACCCCTTTCTCCGGGAGGTGAACGCCATGGCGGACTATCTGGTGGGCTGCGACGTGGGGACCAGCGGCACCAAGGCGGTGGTGATGGATGACCAGGGCCGGGTGCTGGGGAGCCACTACATCGAGTACCCGCTCCTGACGCCCAGGCCGGGCTGGGCCGAGCACGACCCGGAGTGGTATTGGAACGCCGTGGCGGACACCATCGGCGAGAGCATTCGCCAGTCGGCGGTGGACCCGAAGGAGATCCGGGGGGTCAGCGTCAGCGCCCTGTCGCCCGCCTGCATCCTGGTGGACCGGAGCCTGCGGCCCCTCCAGAACGGCCATATCTGGATGGACCGGCGGGGGACCGCCCAGACCGCCTGGGTCAAGGAGCACATCGGGGAAGACCGGGTCTTCGCCGTGTCGGGCAACCCGACGGACCCCTACTATGCCACCATCAAGCTCATGTGGGAGCGGGACAACCGGCCCGATCTCTATCGCCAGGCCTACAAGCTCCAGACCGCCGCCGACTACCCGGTCATGAAGCTGACCGGCCAGGCGGTGACGGACTACTCCAACGCGAGCCTCATCGGCATCGCCTTCGACATCGTGGCCCGGAAGTGGGATACGGCGCTGCTGGACGAGCTGGGCCTCGATCCGGACAAGTTTCCGGATCCCCGGCCCTGCGACGAGGTCATCGGCCAGGTGACCGCCGAAGCCGCGCAGCGGACCGGCCTTGCCAGGGGGACTCCGGTCGTCGCCGGCACCGTGGACTGCAATGCCGCCTGGGTCGCGGGAGGCGCCGTGGACCCGGGCCGGGCCTCCCTGGTCATGGGGACCGCCGGGGTCCTGGGGATCGTCCACGACGAACCCCGGTTCACGAAGAACATGATCACCATCGTCCATACGGCCCGGTCGCGGACGTCCTACACGACCCTGGCCGCCATCGTCTGCTGCGGCGCCCTGACCCGATATTTCCGGGACACGTTCGGCCAGTATGAAAAGCAGTTCGCCTCCGCCATGGGCCTGGACGCCTACGAAGTCCTGGGCCTGGAAGCGGCCGCCGTGCCGCCGGGAAGCGACGGGCTGATCGTCCTGCCCTATTTCATGGGCGAACGAACCCCCATCTGGGATCCCCTGGCCCGAGGCGTCCTGTTCGGCCTGTCCCTGGCCCACACCCGGGGCCATTATCTCCGGGCCATGATGGAAGGCGCCGCCTATGCGCTCCTCCACAATTTCGAGCTGATCCGCGAGAGCGGCATCCGGATCGACCTGCCCCTTGTCCTGGGCGAGGGAGGCGCCCGCAGTCCCCTGTGGCGCCAGATCATCGCCGATGTCCTGAACGTCCCGGTGGTCTACGATCCGTCCTCCAAGGGTGCTCCCGTGGGCAACGCGGTGGCGGCCGGCGTCGGGACCGGCGTGTTCCCGAATTACGACGTGGTCAAGGCCTGGTCGCGACCGGGTGATCCCATGCTGCCCGATCCCGGACGCCATGCACGGTATATGGAGTATTACGCCATCTTCCGGCGCCTGTACGACAAGGTGCAGGGCGAATACGGCGCCCTGGCCGAGGCCACGGGCTTCCGCTGACGGAAAGGAGGGCCCCATGTCCGCCATTCGAGTCGGTATTTTCTCTCCCAACGATTTCCGGCCCTGGGTCCGGGCGTCCAACCAGGCGGCCCTGCTGGCCGGGGAGG
>JAKPNJ010000278.1 GCA_029548445.1 Bacillota bacterium
AGGGGACATGAGCGGCGGCGAATGGACCCGCCTTCGGCTGGCCCGGGCCTTCGCCAGGGAGGGGGACCTGATCCTGGCCGACGAGCCCACGAACCACCTCGACCTGGACGGGCGCGCAGTGTTTCGACGCCGGATGGAAGAGGCGGAATCCTTCCTGGTGGCGAGCCATGACCGGAACCTGCTGGAGTCGCTGTGCAACCGGATCGTGGAGCTGCGGGACGGCCGCCTGCGGGACTTCCCCGGGGGATTCGCCGAATACCGGGTCCAGGCCGAGCGGGAGCGGCAGCGGGAATGGGACGAGTATGAACGGGTGGCCGCCGAGAAACGGCACCTGGAGGCCGCACTGGCGGACCGGAGAGCCCGGGCGAAGGCCATTCGGAAGGCCCCGTCCCGGATGGGGAACTCTGAGGCCCGGCTGCACCGGCGGGAGGCCACGGAACGGCAGGAGAAGCTGCACAACGCCGGAAACGCCATCCAAAGCCGCCTGTCGCGGCTGCCGCAGAAAGAGCGTCCCCGGGAGGACCCTTCCCTCCGGATCGACATGGCCCGAACCCGACCGCCTCCCGGCCGCTTTGTCGCCTGGTCGGACGCCCTGACCCTGGAGGCACCCGGTCCTGGCGGCCGAATCCTCCTGGACCGTGTGCCCCTGGCCCTGGAAAACAGGAAAAAGACGATTCTCGTCGGTCCCAACGGCTGTGGCAAGACGACCCTGCTCCAAGCCCTGGCGGATCGCCATCCCGACCTCTCGATTCCTCCTTCCGTCCGGTTCGGCTTGTACCGCCAGGATCTCGGCGGCCCCGACCCCGGCCGGACGGTCCTGGAGAATGCCCTGGCCGACAGCGTCCAGTCGCCGGCGGCGGTCCGGACCCTGCTGGCCCGGCTGCTGTTCCGGGGCGACGATGTGTTCAAGCCCGCCGGCGTCCTGAGCGGCGGCGAGCGGGTCCGTTTGTCCCTGGCCCGCCTCCTGGTCTCCGGGGCCAATGTCCTGCTGCTGGACGAACCCACGAACCATCTCGACCTGCCGGGCCTGGAAGCGCTGCAGGCGGTCCTGCTGGAGTATGGCGGAACGGTGGTCATGGCCACCCATGACATCGCCCTGGCGGAAGCCGTAGCGGACCGGTTCCTTGTATTCGACGGCCAGCGGCTGGTACCGGTGGACGGACCGGCGGAACACCTGGAAACGCTCCTCACATCCCTGAAACGGACAACCCAGGCCTGAAAACAGACAGGACAGGGGACGGACGGGCGGGTACAATGGAACCAGCCGTGCCGCTTCCCATTTTCTGGCGGCGACGAAGAGGAGGCCCCATGCCCCGTCCGATCCAGCCCCTTCCCGTCCTGGCCGAAAAGGGTCGACCGGAAGTCTACCTATCGGCAACCTATGCCGACATGACCCGTCTGGCGGATGCCGACGCCCGCTGGGATTCCGTCCGGTCCCGGGTGGATGGCCTGCTGCTCCACATCAACCGGGTCGGCCATCCCCGCCATGCCTATCCCCCCGACCGCCTGCGGGCCCTGGTCCGGACGATGGACGAGAATGGGATCCGGATGGCCGTCGAGAGCGAAGGGACAACCTGGCCGAATCCCGACGAACGACGGATCGGGGCCGTCGCGGCCCGGCACCAGCTGGACCTGCTGGAGCCCCTCCGGAAGGTTGGCGGGACCTGTCACCTGCTGACCCTGGACGGCAGCCTGATCAAGCTCCTGTTTCCCGGACGGGGCCGGCAGGGCCTCTCCCTGGAGGCGGCGGTCCGGGAGATCGTGGTGTTCCTGGAGATCCTGCGGGAACGGCTGCCGGACACCCGGATCCACGAGCTGGTCAACTTTCCCAACTGGGGCTGGAAGGGCGAGCCCGCCTACCGGACGGAGTCCGGGTCCCCCATGGGGTACGGCGACTACGCCGTCTGTCTCGAGGCGCTGCTGGCCGGGGCCCGGGACGCCGGGGTGCCCTTCGACGGCGTGACCGTCGACAACCCCTACGGATACGCCATGGGGACGATCCCGGTGGAGCCCCAGGCCCGGGTCATGGAGGACACCGGGGTCATCGACTGGATGGCCCGGATCCGGGACCTGGAAGACACCGTCCGGCGCCACGGCATCGCGTATGACCTCATCGTCAACGACCAGGAGAGCGGGGGGCTGTCGCCGGAAGCGTACCACCACGCCACACTGGCCTTTGTGGATGCGTATCGCCGGGTCGGCGGCCGGCCGGACCGGTACCTGGTGGAAAGCTGGTATCAGTATCCCGACCAGGTGGAGCCGGAAGAGGGCGCCTATACCCTGGCCGCCCTGGGACGGGCGGTCCTGGATCGGCTGGGACGCTGAGCAGGACCCGCCAGCGGCCGGAACCCGGCGAAGGCGGACATCCGGCCAAGGAAAGGAGCCCGGACATGGACCCCAACATGCGACTGGTACAGGACCGGCGGGTGGCCCGAACCCTGGCGGGTCTCGAGCGCAACCGGATGGAGGGCGAGTACCTGGAGAGCCGCGACCAGGTCGTCCCCCGAATCCGGGAACTCCTGTCGGATGGGGACACGGTGGCCGTGGGCGGCTCGGCGACCCTGTCGGAATGCGGCGTACTGGACCATCTCCGCTCGGGCCGGTACCGGTTCCTGGACCGGTACGCCCCGGGGCTTTCGCCCGAGCAGGTCCGGGAGATCCACGTCCGGGCCTTCTCCGCCGATGCGTACCTCTGCAGCACCAACGCCGTGACCGAGCAGGGGGAGCTCTACAACGTGGACGGCAACTCGAACCGGGTGGCGGCCATCCTGTTCGGTCCCCGCCGGGTGATCCTGGTGGCGGGGGTCAACAAGATCGTCCGGGATGTGGACGAGGCCATCCTGCGGGTTAAGCAGGCGGCCGCCCCGGCCAACTGCATGCGGCTGGGCTGCCCCACCTACTGCCGGGAGGAAGGCCGCTGCCTGTCCCTGGCAGTCGGCCGGCATGGGTCGACCCCGGGCTCCGGCGGGTCCAGGGGCCGGCTCGGGTCCCCGGGCTCCCTGGTCGACGGGTGCGCCAGCGAGGCGCGGATCTGCTGCAACTACGTGGTCTGCGGCTTCCAGCGCCATCCCGGCCGGATCCGGGTGCTGCTGGTGGGAGAGTCCCTGGGGTTCTGACGAGAGAACGACCCGCCGCATACCGTGCGACGGGC
>JAKPNJ010000292.1 GCA_029548445.1 Bacillota bacterium
GCCCGTAGACCGAGTCGCCGACCAGCCGGCGCTTCTCTTCCTCGGTGTGGCGACGATGGCTGCCAAGACCGAAGACGATGGTGATCCGGTCGGCCGGGATACCCGCCGCTTCCAGCGCTTCCAGCAAGGGAGGCAACAGGATGGCGCTGGGGCAGGGGCGTGTGATGTCGCTGGTGACGATGGCCACGGTCTCGCCGGGCCGTACCAGGGCGCCGATGTCCGGCGATCCGACGGGATGGGCCAGGGCGTACCGCACCGCATCCTCCCCGGTCCGCCCCGCCTCGGCCCCATTGGCCGACAGGACGCCGAGAAGCCGGTGCGAATCCAGCAGGAAGGACCGCTCTCCCCTTCCATATCCGATGACGTGGCGTTCCAGGCCCATCAGGTCGTTCTCCTTCTCTTGCGGTCGAGCCATTCCTTGATTCGGCCCTCGTATCCGCGGTCCGTCGGTTCGTAATAGATCGTGCCCCGGAGAACCTCCGGCAGGTGCTCCTGGTCCGTGACGCCGCCGGGGTGGTCATGGGCATACTGATATCCCTTCCCGTACCCGAGATCCTTCATGCCCCGGACCGGTGCGTTGCGCAGGTGCATGGGGATTTCCCCGGTCCGTCGGTCGGCCACGTCCTGGAGAGCCTTTTCGACCGCCACATAGGAGGCATTGGACTTGGGGCTGGTGGCCACCATGACCGCCGCCTCGGCCAACAGGATCCTGGCTTCGGGCATGCCCACGGCCATGACGCCCTGGTAGGCGGCCATGGCCACCTGCAGGGCCGCGGGATTGGCCATGCCCACATCCTCGGAGGCGCAGATGACGATTCGCCGGGCCAGGAACTCGATGTCCTCGCCGCTGTGCAGCGCCCGGGCCAGGTAGTGGACGGCCGCGTCGGGATCGCTGCCCCGCATGGACTTGATGAAGGCGCTGATGGTGTCGTAATGGCTTTCCCCGGCGGCATCGAAGGCCAGGGACCGCTTCTGGAGGCAGTCCTCCGCCACGGCCAGGGGAATCCGGACGACGCCGTCGGCATCGGGCGGCGTGGTCAGGGCGGCCAGTTCCAGGGCGTTGAGGGCGATCCGGGCGTCGCCGTTGGAGCGGTCGCAGAGAAAGGACGCGGCGTCTGCATCCAGCTCGATCCGGAGGGTTCCCAGCCCCCTCTCCGGGTCCGACAGCGCCCGGCCGACCAGGAGCCGGACTTCCTCGTTCGACAGGGGCTCCAGCTGGAACACCGTCGACCGGGAGATGAGGGACTTGTTGACTTCGAAGAAGGGATTCTCGGTGGTGGCCCCGACGAGAATGACGGTCCCGTCCTCGACGTGGGGAAGCAGGGCGTCCTGCTGGGCCTTGTTGAACCGATGGATTTCGTCGACGAACAGCACGGTCCGGCCGGTGGGGGTCAGGATCGGGTTGCGGGCGTCCGACACCACTTGCTTGATGTCGGCAATCCCCGCCGTCACGGCGTTGAGCTTGCGGAATTCCGCCTGGGTGGTGACGGCGATGACCCGGGCCAGGGAGGTTTTGCCCGTGCCGGGGGGGCCGAAGAGGATGATGGACCGGAGCCGGTCCGCCTCGATCATGCGGCGCAGCATCCGGCCCTCTCCCAGGATGTGCCGCTGCCCCACGAACTCCTCGAGGGTCCGGGGGACCATGCGATAGGCCAGCGGCTCGGTGTCCATGGGATCCCGCGGGTGGACGCCGGCCGGTCAGGCGAGGTCCGGATACAGCGGATAGCGGACGGACCATTCCGCCACTTTCCGCCGGATCAGGTCCTGGTCCCGGTCGAACCGGACGAGGGTGCGATGGATCAGGTCGGCGATCTCGTCCATATCCTGCGGGGTCATGCCGCGGCTCGTGACGGCCGGTGTCCCCAGCCGGATGCCGCTGGTGACCACCGGCGACTCGGGATCGAAGGGAATGCCGTTCTTGTTGCAGGTAATGTCCACCTGGTCCAGGCGATGCTGCATCTCCCGCCCGGTCACGCCGGTCCCCCGCAGGTCCAAAAGCATCAGGTGGTTGTCCGTGCCGCCGGATACCAGGTGGAAGGAGCGGTTCAGGAGCCCGGCGACCAGGGCCTGGGCGTTGTCCAGGATTTTTTGCTGGTACACCCGGAAGTCCGGCTGGAGCGCCTCCCGGAAGGCGACAGCCTTGGCGGCGATCACGTGCATCAGGGGCCCCCCCTGCTGGCCGGGAAAGACGGCGGAATCGATCCGCCGTGCATGTTCCTCCTTGCACAGGATCATGCCGCCCCGGGGACCCCGGAGGGTTTTATGGGTCGTGGTGCTGACCACGTCGGCATGGGGAACCGGATCGGGATGGAGGCCCGCCGCCACCAGGCCGGCAATGTGGGCCATGTCCACGAACAGGATGGCGCCGACCTCGTCGGCAATGGATCGGAAGGCGGCAAAATCGATGAACCGGGGGTAGGCGCTGGCGCCGGCCACGATCATCTTCGGCCGGTGCGTCCGGGCCAGGCTGCGCAGGGTCTCGTAGTCAATCCGCATCGACACGGGATCGACCCCGTACGGAACGACATGGTAATACCGTCCCGAGATGTTCTTGGCCATCCCGTGGGTCAGGTGGCCGCCATGGGCCAGGTCCATGCCCAGGATCGTGTCGCCGGGATCCAGGAAGGCGAAATAGACGGCCGCGTTGGCCTGGGCGCCGGAATGGGGCTGCACGTTGGCGTGCTCCGCCCTGAAGAGGGCCTTCGCCCGGTCGATGGCCATCTGCTCGAGTTCGTCCACATGCTCGCATCCGCCATAATACCGCCGGCCGGGATACCCTTCCGCGTACTTGTTGGTCAGGGGGGTTCCCGTGGCTTCCAGGACCGCCTGGCTGACGAAATTTTCCGAGGCGATGAGTTCGATCTTTCGCCGCTGACGGTCGATTTCCTTCCGGATGGCGGCTGCGGCTTCCGGATCGACGGCTTGCAGGTGGCGGTACTCCATGGGGGCCTCCTCCAGGGAAATGAATCCGGTCATCAATGCATGAACGGCATATATTTTATCATATGCCGGAGGGTGGATCACAGGCAGGCTCCGGGTCTTCCGGAATTCGGAACAGCTCGTCGGGACCGGGGGGAGACAGGGCTTCCAGGGTGCCATCGGCCCGGCGCAGGAGGCGTGGCCCTTCCCTGAATGCCCCGATGACGGCGGCGGGGATGCCGGCGTCGGCCAGGGCGGCCAGGTAGGAGGCCGGGTTCGGGACGGCGGCCAGGAGGCTTCCGCTGGAGATCAGCCGCAGGGGATCCAGGCCCAGGCGGCGGCAGATCCGTCTTGTCAGGGGATGGACAGGGATCGCGCCTTCTTCCACCAGCAGGCCGCATCCGCTGGCGGCAGCCATCTCCCAGGCCGCCCCCAGGATGCCGCCCTCCGTTGCGTCATGCAGGGCCGTGACGCCGTTTTGTCCCGCCAGGACCCCTTCCGGGACCACCCCGATCCGGCGGACCAGGGCTCCCGCTTCCCGGAGGTCGTCTTCCGACAGGCAATCGGACAACCTGTTGGACCGGTCGGCCGCCAGGATCGCCGTCCCCTCCAGGGCGGCGGACTTGGTCATGACCAGACTGTCCCCCGGACGGGCCCCGGCTGCCGACAGGATCGGCTGTCCGGGCCTTCCCTGCCCGACTGCGGCAGCCGTGAGGACAAACCGGGTGACGGCGTCGCTGACTTCCGTATGGCCGCCGACGATGGCGACCCCGATCTCCTCCGCGGCTGCGGCCGCCTGCTCCACCACCCCGGCGACCTGCTCCGGCGTGGCATCGGGGGGTGCCAGCAGGACCAGCAGGACCGCCGTCGGCCGAAGACCCGACGCCGCGATGTCGTTGCAGGCCACATGCACCGCCAGGCGCCCGATTTCCGATGTGGTGCCGGTAATTGGATCCGCCGTCAGGACCAGGCGATCTCCCTTGCTTTTTAGTACGGCGCAGTCCAGGCCGATGCCCGGTCCCGCAAGCAGGTCGCCGCCGGCTTTCGGCAGCCGCCGGAACACGATGGACTCGAGTTCCTCCGAAGACAGCTTGCCCACTCTCATGCCGGTCCCCCGATCCGGACCTGGACCGCGGTCCGGCAGGCTTCCTCGACCATATCCCCGATCGGCAGGCCTTCCTCGCAGTCTTCCGCATGGCGGAGGGTCGGCCGGGTCCTGGGATGGGGCGCGGTGAACAGGGTACAGCAGTCCTCATAGGGCAGGATCGAGGTCTCGAAGGTGCCGATGCGGCGGGCGATGGTCACGGCCTCTTCCTTGTCCAGGCCGACCAGGGGACGGAATACCGGCATCCGGACCACCGCGTCCGTGACACAGATTGCCTCCAGCGTCTGGCTGGCCACCTGACCCAGGCTTTCGCCCGTGATCAGGGCCTTGCAGCCGGTGGAGCCGGAAAGGCGCTCCGCAATCCGCATCATCATCCGCCGCATGAGAATCGTCAGCATGTCCGCAGGACCATGATCCCGCAAGGCCAGCTGGATGGGCGTAAAGTCCACCACCCAGAGACGGGAGCGGCCGCAGTATTCGGACAGGCGCCCCGCCAGGTCGACGACCTTGTCCCGGGCGCGTTCGCTTGTATAGGGATGGCTGTGGAAATAGACCATCTCCAGCACCATGCCCCGGGATGCCATCAGGTAGCCTGCCACGGGACTGTCGATGCCGCCGGACAGCAGCAGCATGCCCTTGCCTGACATGCCCACCGGAAGGCCTCTCTGGCCGCGAAGGATCCGATGGTACAGGTAGATCCGCTCCCGGATCTCCAGGTACAGCACGACATCCGGCCGATGAACGTCGACGGCGAGCCCGGGATGGTCGTCCAGGACGCGGGCGCCGACCTCCCGGCACAGGGCGGGGGAATCCATCGGGAAACGCTTGTCCCCCCGGCGGGCCTCGACCTTGAAAGTGCGGACGGTCCCTTCCTCCAACAGGTGTCCCATATAGGATGAGGCGGCTGCCAGGATTCCGTCCGGGTCCGCAAGGAACGAGACGGCAGGACTCACGGACACGACCCCGAAGATCCGGGTTGCCCGGTCGGCGGCCTCCTCCATGTCGAACCCGGAATCCTCCGGCTCCACATAGATCCTGGACTGGCTCCGAACCACCCGACAGCCGCCCAGGGACTCCAGGCGCCGCTGCAGGGTCCTGGCCAACTGGATCTCGAAGGACCCCCGGTTCTGTCCCTTCAGCGATATCTCCCCGATCCGCACCAGCAGGACGGGATTCCATGCCGGGACCAGGGGCCCGGACGCCTCATGCAGGATCATGTGTGTTCCTTTCCGCCCTTTCGCGGGTACCCCCCCGGGGGCCGGCGTCCCAGGTCCCGAACGACGTCCAGGACGATGGCGGCGGCCGGTTCGGCACAGGCCGGGTCGATGGAGGGCGTCACGCTGATCCGGACCGCTTCCGCCAGGCGCGGCGCCGGGATCCCCATGGCGGCCAGGACCCGGGAGGGCTTCGGACGCCGGGACGAACAGGCGGAACCGGCCGATAGGAAGACATCCCGGTCCGACAGGCTGCGGACCAGCACTTCCGCCGGAATCCCGGGAAACGCCAGGCACAGGATCCCCGGGTACCCCTGTTCCGGTGACAGCACGATGCACTCGG
>JAKPNJ010000316.1 GCA_029548445.1 Bacillota bacterium
CGGTGTTGGCCGCCGCCAGGGTCTGCTGGAACTGGCCCATGGCGTATTCCCGGGTCTCGGTGATGCCGGAGCCGGGCAGGATGTCATGGAAGTGGTTGAACAGGATCCGCTCCCAGGCGTCGGCGTAGGCCTTCGCAGGATAGGAGACGCCGGCATCCGTCGCGGCGGCGGAGAAGGCCTCGGCCTCGTTCATCCTGGCTTCGGCAATCCGGTTCCCGGCCTTGATCCGGGTCTGGGTGGTATAGCAGCCGGTGAAGATGAAGTTCAGTTCATGGTCGACCACGGGCAGCCGGTCGGCGATGCGGTCGACGGCCCGGAAGAACTCCGCGTAGGTGCCGAATTGCAGGGTCGGGAAGACCGGCCAGGCGTTCATGTCGATCAGCCGCTCCAGGTCCCGCCGGGTCGGACCGCCCCCATGGTCCCCGACACCGTACACCTTCAGGGCCGTGTCGAGGCCGTGTTCGGCGCAGAAGGCCGGCACGGGGGCGGCAATCGTCGCGTCGATGGTGGCGTTGTACCAGTAGGGATCCCGGTACACCACGACCTGGCGGCCGGACGGCGACTGCCAGCGATAGAGGACATGGCCGTCGTATCCCCGGTTATGATAATAGTGGCGGACGCCGCCCCGGGCCAGGATCTCCGGGACATTGGCGCTGTGGCCGAAGGTGTCCGGCTCGTAGTCCAGGTCCAGGGAGTCGGGGTCCAGCCCGAACAGGTCCTGGAAATAGCGTTTCGTGTAGAGGATATGGCGGGCGAGGCTTTCGCCGGAGGGCATGTTCTTGTCGGTCTCGACCCAGGTGGAGGCGGTCACTTCCCAGCGTCCCTCCCGGACCCGGCGGGCGATCTCCTGCAGGAGCGCGGGATCCTGCTCCTCGACGATCCGGTAGACCGAGGCCTGGGACTGGGCGTACGTAAAGTCCGGATACTCCTCCATGAGGCGGAGGATCGTCCGGAAGGTATCCAGGGTCACGGCCACGGTCTCCGGGTATCCCCACAGCCAGTTCATGTCGATGTGGGCATGGCTCACGCAGACGATCCGCAGGGCCTTGGCGTCCGGACCCGCTACGGCCAGGGCCGACTCCACGGCCTGGCAGACCGGCTTCGTGACAGCGCCCTCGTCCCGGACCGCCGCATCCAGGAGCGCCGCAGCCGCCTCGACGACACCGTCGTATCGCCTCTCCCGGACGGCCGACAGCCGGTCGGCGAAGTCCAGCTGGGCCAGGGCCCGGTCGGCCCAATACCCCGAGACGTGCTTCCTGAGATCCGCAATTCGTGCCTGCATCGTGTCCATGTTCGCTCCTTCCGGCACACCGTGCCAATGGGTTTCTCGGGGAGGGGAGGGGAGGGGGGCGGATCAGCGGCGTTCGCCGCAGGATTCCCGGGGGACCAGTTGGGTCGGGACGGTTCGCCGATGGATGGCCATGTCATGGCCCTGGGCCTTGGCCGCAAGGATCTCCGCTGCCGCCCGGCCCAGGCTTCGGCCGTTCTGGGCCACGGAAGTCAGGGGGACGGGGGCCATGTCGCAGGCCGGATCGTTGTCGAATCCCACGAGGCCCACCTCGCCGCCTACGTCGATCCCCTCTTCCAGCAGGATCCGCATGCACTGGAGGGCGACCATGTCGTTCATGGCGAACAGCCCCAGGGGAAAATGGGAGCGCAGGGAGAGGAGCTCGTCCCGAAGACGGTCCAGGTGGTGGCGCCAGGCGGCGTAGGGAAACCGTCGGATTTCCTCGTCCACGACCACGTGGGGAACCGCGACGAGGCCGAAATCCCGGACGGCCTGGAGATAGCCTTCCAGGCGCTCGTCCACCGAGGAAGCCGAGGTCCGGTCCGTGACGAAGCCCACGTTTCTGTACCCCCGGAGGGCCAGGTGCCGGACGGCGGCATAGGCCCCCCCGGCATGGTCCGACATGACGGCGTCGACGGCGGGACTCGACGTCCGGGGGGCCCGGTCCAGCAGCAGGAGCGGCAGGCTGCGGCTTCGGAACAGCTCCGCCAGGCGGGCCGCATGCTCCTCGTCCAGGGGGAAGAGGGCGATGCCGGCGGGATCCAGGGCGGCCAGGCGGTCCAGGGCGGCCTGCTCCCCCTCCGGGGTCGAGCCGCTTTGGGCGAAGAGGGTGGCGAATCCGGCTTCCGCCGCCGCCTGCTCGAATCCTTCCAGGATGCCCCGGACCAGGGCGCTGCCGAGATCGGGCTGGACCAGGCCCAGCAGGGCGGGCCCGGCCGTCCGTCCGTCCGGCGGCAGGTCCTCCCGGACAAAGGTACCGAGGCGGGGGGTTCGGCGCAGGTACCCCTCCTCCACCAGGCCCGACAGGGCCTGCCGGACGGGGAAGCGGCTGATGCCGTAGACCCGGCAGAGTTCGGCCTCGGTGGGCAGGAGGGATCCGGGAGCCAGCCGGCCGCTGCGAATCTCGGACAGGAGGTGGCGCTTCAGCTGCAGGTGGACCGGCAGTCCGGATGTCCGGTCGATGGTCATGCGTCTTTCCAACCTCATTTGTTATGGATTTATTATGGGAATTGTACGGAGTCCAACCATTATGTAACATACGGACATCGGGCCGTCAAGGGGGTGCTGCGGCCGAAATCGGGCTGCGGGCTTTCGACAGCCGGCTGACGCCGGCCGTCGTTCGCCGGCGGTCATTCGCCAGCCGTCAACCGGTCCGCTCGATGCCGATAAAGATCGGGGGATCGTGGGGGGCGTTGGCCAGCTCGGACCGGATCACCGTGAACCGCCGGCAGTCGAGAAGTCGGACCGCCTCCAGGACCCGGTCCCGTTCCTCGTACCCGCTGGCACCGCCGTAATACAGGCCCATGGCGATGAGTCCGCCCGGCTCCAGCCGTTCCAGGGCGATGGACAGGGCCGCCAGGGTGGTGTCGGCCCGGGTGCCGATGGCGTGGTCTCCTCCCGGGAGCCATCCCAGGTTGAAGACCACGGCCCGGACGGAAGGAGGCAGGTATCGGTCCATATGCTCATGGCCGTCATGGACCAGGGTGCACCGGTCCAGCAGGCCGGCCTCCGCCAGGCGTTCCCGGGTATTGCGGATGGCCTGTTCCTGGATGTCGAAGGCGAAGACCCGGCCGGCCGGCCCCACCAGGCCGGCGCACAGGACGGTGTCCCGCCCGTTGCCGCAGGTGGCGTCCACCACCGTGTCCCCAGGCCGGAGCGCCCGGCGCAGGTAGTCATGGACCTGTCCCAGGGCGTTCCGAACCAGGTTCCGGTCCCGGTCGTTCCGGGGGAGTCCCTGGCCGTTCGCGGCAGCCCCGGCCGTCATGTCACGGAAGCGGGCACGATGTCCCCGACACCCTCCAGCACATGGTCCGGCCGATAGGGATACCGGTCGATGTCCTCCCGCCGGGTGACGCCGCTCAGGACCAGGACCGTCTCGATCTCGGACTCGATGCCGGCGATGATGTCCGTGTCCATCCGGTCCCCGACGATGGCGGCCTCTTCGCGCCGGATGCCCAGCGTGCGCAGGGCGTGGCGCATGATCAGGGGATTGGGCTTGCCGATGAAGTAGGCGGTCTTGCCCGTGGCCATCTCGATGGGGGAAATGAGGGCCCGGGTCGCCGGCACAATGCCCGTTTCCGACGGACCCGTCACATCCGGGTTGGTGCCCACCAGCCGGGCACCCCGCAGGACCAGCCGGACGGCCCGCTCGATTTTCTCGTAGCTGTAGGCCCGGGTTTCGCCCACCACGACATAATCCGGATTCACGTCGTTCATGGAAAATCCCGCATCGTAGAGCGCCTTCACCAGGCCGGCCTCCCCGATGACATAGGCGCTGCCGCCCGGCATCTGGGAAGAAAGGAAGGCCGCCGTAGCCAGGGCGCTGGTATAGAAATGGGATTCCGGCACATCGACCCCCATGCGGGACAGCTTCTGGGACAGCTCCCGGGGAGACCGCTCGCTGCTGTTGGTCAGGAACAGGAACCGCTTGTCGGTCCGTTTCATCCAGGCAACGAACTCCGGCACCCCCGGCAGGATCCGGTCGCCGTGGTAGATGACGCCATCCATGTCGCAGAGGAAGGCCTTCTTGTCCAAAAGGTCCATGTCCCGTCCGCCCCTTCCGCCGTCAGATGTCCGCGATGGACCGCTCGAAGGCCCGTCCCTTGCCGACCAGGGCGTCCATCTCGTCCATGACGCGGACATAGGGATTTTTCCGATCACTGTGGGTCAGCAGGTACCCCACTTCCGGCAGTTCCTCGGCATGGGCGACGAGGAAACTCCGGACCGGGCTGCTGATGGATCCGGCCCAGACCGGTGTTCCGATAATGACCCGTTCGTAGTCGGCCAGCCTTTTCGTCAGCGGCAGGATCGGCACGATCCGCCGGGTCGAAGCCTCGAAACCGCTTCGGATGAACCCGAGGAACCCCTTCCTCGCACGACGCTCCCGGATTTCCTCCAGGTCCGCGCCCAGCTCCGTGGCCAGGGCCGCCGCCGCCGCCCGGGTCCGACCCTTCCTCGAGTAGAAGACGATGAGGGTTTTCATGTCCGCTGCCTCCCCTGCGACCGAATGGATACGATTCTCCGGACAGCCATACAGGTATAATGTATCACAAAGGCAATGGCCCCGATCGGGGAAGGAGGGAACCGCATGGATGTGTTCATGGTCGGCGGGACCGGCCTCCTGGGCGCTGCCGCCGCATCCGAACTCCTGGCCATGGGACACGGGGTCCGGTCCGTGGCCCTGCCTCCACTTCCTCCGGACACCCTCCTGCCCCGGGGCATGACTTTAACCCTTGGGAATATCCTCGACCTGTCCGACGACGACCTGCTGGGCCTCATGGCCGGTTGCGGCGGATTCGTCTTCGCCGCCGGCGTGGACGAGCGCATCGAGGGCCCCCCGCCCATCTACGACCTCTTCCATCGCCACAACATCGCGCCCCTGGGCCGGCTCCTGGCCCTGGCCAGGCAGGCGGGCATTCGGAAAGCGGCGATCCTGGGCTCGTACTTCGCCCACTTCGACCGGGCCTGGCCCGATCTGCAATTGGCCGCCACCCACCCCTACATCCGCAGCCGGGTCGACCAGGAACGGCTGGCCCTGTCCTTCGCCGATCCGGACCTGTCCGTGGCGGTCCTGGAAATTCCGTACGTCTTCGGCACCCAACCGGGCCGAAAGCCCGTCTGGACCTTCCTCGTGGAACAGGTCCGGGCCATGGGGCCCGTGACATTCTATCCCGATGGGGGAACGGCCATGATGACGGTCCGACAGGTGGGCCAGGCGACGGCCGGCGCCCTGCTGCGGACCGAGGGCGGCCGGACCTGGCCGCTGGGGTGGGAGAACCGGACCTGGCGGGAGATGCTTCGAAGCTTCCATCGGGCCATGGGCTGTCCGGGCCGCCCGATCCTGACAATTCCGAAGCCGGTCTACCGACTGGCCCTGGGCCGGGTCGCCCGGGAACGATCGGAACGGGGAATCGAGCCGGGCCTGGACCTTCGGGCCCTGGCGGATCTCATGGGCCGGAAGGCCTACATCGACCGGGCCCTGGGCGCTGCGCCCCTGGGCGTCACGGACGACGACCTGGAAGCCGCCATCGGGGACTCGGTCCGGCTGAGCCTCGCCTGGCTTTCCGGAAAGGCCGACCTGGTGGAGATGACGGTCGGCTGAAGGCGGGAATCCGGTCAGGCCCCGGATCCGCCTCCGGCGCCTCCTCCGCCCCCGGTTCCGATTTCCCTGCCGACCGGCGGATCGCACCGGTCGGGCCGGTCCCGGTCCGGGCAGTTGTCCGCCTTCCGGAACCACCCGCAGCTGCGGCAGTGGAGGCAGCAGTCGCCGGGCTGTCCCTGCCGGACCCGCCGGGCCCAGTCGGGATCGTGGAGCAGCGGCCGGCCGATGGCCGCCATGTCCGCCCATCCTTCCCGGACCAGCCAGGCCGCCCGTTCCCCGGTATGGATCCCATTGGCGGCGATGACCGGCACGCCGGCCTCCTTCCGGATCCTTCGCGCGGCGAAGACCGGCAGGGAGAACGGTTCGTCCGAGAACCGGCCACCCGCCGCCCGGGCCCCCTGGATCGCGTCATCGGGAACCGGCGGCAGCCCGTCCGGCCCGGCGATGCCCCCCGACACATGGAGGACCTGGACTCCGGCTTCGGCATAGGCCCGGGCGATCCGGACCCCCTCGTCGAGATCGGGGTCGAGGCCGCCCATGCGGCATCCGACCAGGAAATCCGGCGAGGTGCCGGACCGGATGCCCGCCACGATCTCCCGGAGGAGCCGGGTCCGGCCCCGGGTGTCACCGCCGTAGCCGTCCGTCCTTCTGTTGGCGATGGGGGAGGCCACCTGGTTCAGCAGGTACCCATGGGCCCCGTGGAGTTCCACGCCGTCGAAGCCGGCGTCGAAGGCCCGGCGGGCCGCCGCGACGAACGCCTCGCCGATGGCGGCCAGTTCCTCCGCAGAAGCCGCCCGGGCCCGGCGGCGCCCGTGGCTCCAGTCCGATGGCCCGAGAACCGGTTCCTCGGGGTTTGCCGGGTCCGGTACCGAATGCCGTCCCGCATGGTGAACCTGGAGCAGCGTCCGGGCGCCCTCGGCCCGGCAGGCCGCCGCGATCCGGGCCAGGCCGGGGATGTGGCCATCGCTCCATAGCCCCAGCTGGGGGATGTGGAGCCGGCCCTCGGGGAGGACGCAGGCCGCCTCCACGATGACGAGCCCGACGCCTCCCGCCGCCCGGGCCCGGTAATGGGCGACATGGCGATCCTCCGCGAAGCCCTCCGGTCCTCCCCATCCGAAGCAGACCATGGGCGGCAGGACGATCCGGTTCGGGAGGGTGATCCCGCCAATCCGGATGGGCGAAAAGAGGATGTCGAACGTCTGCATGGGAGCCTCCTGTCGAAACCTTGGCAAGAGCTGACAGAAAATCGTAGATTTCTGCTAAAGACAAGTTCGTATCCTATGGTACAATTCCTCTTAATAGCCTGCAGACAGACGATTCCGGCTGCCGACAGACCGTGCGATCCACATGCGTTTCCCCTCGTTCGCGAGGTTAGAAGGGACAATAGTCTCGGGAGGTGCCTGGATGATGGAGATGTCCATGGAATTGCGGTGCGACCAGGCGGGTGCGCCGGAGAGCGAGCAGGACCGGTACGCCCTGCTGCGCCAGGTGATCAGCCAGTACGAAGCGAAGGAAAGCAACCTGATCCAGATCCTGCACATGGGGCAGGCGATCTTCGGTTGCCTGCCGGAGGATGTCCAGCGGTTCATCGGGCAGGAAATGGACCTGCCCCTGCCCAGGGTCGCAGGGGTGGTTTCCTTCTATTCCTATTTCTCCACCCAGCCGAAGGGGCGGCATACCATCCAGGTCTGCCTGGGAACGGCCTGCTACGTCCGGGGCGGCAAGAAGGTGATGGAGGCCCTGCGGGACCATCTCGGCATCGACGTGGGGGAAACCACCGCGGACCGGCGGTTCTCCCTGGAGGTCAAGCGATGCATCGGCGCCTGCGGACTGGCACCGGCCGTGGCCATTGACGATGTCGTATACAAGCGGGTCGATCCCAACCGGCTGGCCGACATCCTCGGCCGCCACGCGTAGGGAGGGTGGAGCCATGAAAGCGATCAGGGACAAGATCCGGAGCGGAGCCGACCTGGAACGGATCCGCGAGCAATACAACGCCCTTCGGAAGAAATACCGGAATACCATTCTCCTGTGCGCCGGGGCGGGGTGCATTTCCTGCGGATGCCACCAGGTGTACGAGTCCCTGCTGCAGGAACTGCAGGCCGCGGGCCTTTCCGAGGAGGTCCTCGTGAAGCAGACCGGCTGCATGGGGGACTGCGACGTCGGGCCGGCCATGGTGATCCAGCCCGGCGGCATCTTCTACTGCCACCTGAAGCCCGAGGATGCCCGGACCATCGTCCGCTCCCACCTGGTCGGCGGCCAGGTGGCGGAATCCCTCTGCTTCGTGGACCGCCGGACGGGGAATCGGATCCTCCACATGGAGGACATCGGCTTCTTCAACCGCCAGCAGCGCATCGTCCTGAAAAATTGCGGCAAGATCGACTTCGACAGCCTCGAGGAGGCTGTTGCCGCCGGGGGCTTCTCGGCCCTGCACAAGGCCCTGGTGGGGATGACCCCGGACCAGGTGGTGGAGGAGGTCCGGAAGTCCGGCCTCCGGGGACGGGGCGGCGGCGGATTCCCCACCGGCCTCAAGTGGTCCCTGGCCCGCCGGTCTCCCGGCGATAGAAAATACATCGTCTGCAACGCCGACGAGGGCGATCCGGGGGCGTTCATGGACCGGAGCCTGCTGGAGGGCGACCCCTACGCCCTGATCGAGGGCATGGCCATCGGCGGATACGCCATCGGCGCCGAGACCGGTTTCATCTATGTCCGGGCCGAGTATCCCCTGGCCATCGAACGGGTGACCCGGGCCATCGAGAAGTGCCGCCAGGCCGGCCTGCTCGGCAAGGGCCTCTTCGGTACGTCCTTCCGGTTCGACATCGAGGTCCGCATCGGCGCCGGCGCCTTCGTCTGCGGCGAGGAGACGGCCCTGATGAATTCCGTGGAGGGCCGCCGGGGCGAGCCACGGCAGAAGCCGCCCTTTCCGTCGGAACAGGGCCTGTTCGGGTGCCCCACGGTGATCAATAACGTGGAGACCTTCGGCAACATCCCCGCCATCCTCGGCCGCGGCGGCGAGTGGTTCGCCTCCATCGGCACCGAAGGCAGCAAGGGCACCAAGGTCTTCGCCCTGGCGGGGGACATCCACAACACCGGGATCATCGAAGTGCCCATGGGCATTACGCTGGGCGAGGTCATTTTCGACATCGGCGGCGGCATTCCCCGGGGCAAGCGGTTCAAGGTAGCCCAGACCGGCGGGCCTTCCGGCGGCTGCCTGACCCGGGAACACCTGAACACGCCCATCGACTACCAGTCCCTGGTGGAATTGGGAGCCATCATGGGATCCGGCGGCCTGATCTGCATGGATGAAGACACCTGCATGGTGGACGTGGCCCGCTTCTTCATGGAATTCGTCCAGGACGAATCCTGCGGGAAGTGCGTCGCCTGCCGCCTGGGAACCCGGCGGATGCTGGAGATCCTGGAGCGCATCACCCGGGGCGAAGGCCGGGAGGGGGATGTCGAGAAGCTGGTCGAGCTGGGCGAGTCCATCCGGGATACGGCCCTCTGCGGGCTGGGCCAGACGGCGCCCAACCCGGTGCTGTCCACGATCAAGTATTTCCGGGAGGAGTACGACGAGCACATCCGCCACAAGTACTGCCGGGCGGGGGTCTGCTCCGACCTGTTCCAATCACCCTGCGGCAATGCCTGCCCCGCCAGCGTTGACGTGTCGGGCTACGTCGCCCTGATCGCCGCCGGGCGTCCCCTGGACGCCTACCGGCTGATCCGTCGGGAGAATCCGTTCCCCGCCATTTGCGGCCGGGTCTGCACCCACCCGTGCGAAAGCCGGTGCCGCCGGGCCCAGCTGGACGAAGCCGTGGCCATCTGTGACCTGAAGCGCTATGCCGCCGACGAGGCCATGAAAAATCCCGTTCCCGAGCCTGAAAAAGTCCTGCCAAGGAACGGCCGTTCCGTCGCCATCGTCGGGGCCGGTCCCTCGGGGCTGACCTGCGCCTATTACCTGGGCCGGATGGGCTATGACGTGGAGGTGTACGAGACCCAGGACGTGGCCGGCGGCATGCTGGCCTTCGGTATCCCGGAGTACCGGCTGCCCAAGGAAGTGCTGCGCCGGGAGATCGATTCCATCCGCAACGTGGGCGTCCGGATCCGGACCGGGGTGGAAGTGGGCAGGGACTTGGATTTTGCCGAACTGCGGAAGACCCATGACGCCGTGTATGTTGCCACGGGAACCCAGCGGTCCCGGCGCATCGGCATCGACGGCGAATCGTTGCCCGATGTCTACCACGGGCTGGATTTCCTGCGGGACGTGAACCTGGGGCACCCGGTGTCCGTGGAAGGCGTCGTCGCGGTCATCGGCGGCGGCAGCACCGCCATGGACGCGGCCCGGGTCGCCCTGCGCAAGGGCGCTTCGGAGGTCCATGTGCTGTATCGCCGGGGCATCGACGACATGCCGGCGGAACCCCGTGAAATCCGGGAAGCGCTGGAGGAAGGCGTCGTGATCCATGAACTGGTGGAGCCCGTCGCCCTGGTGGGGGTCGTGTCCGTCGAGAAGGTGATCTGCCAGCGGATGGCCCTGAAGGGCTTCGACCGGGAGGGCCGGCGGAAGCCGGTGAAGATCCCGGGCGAGTTCGTGGAGTTCTACGTGGACCTGGTGATTCCCGCGGTCAGCCAGTATTCGGACCTGCCCTTTGTCCGGCCGGACGAGGTGGAGCTGACGCTCTGGGGCACCTTTGTGGTGAACCCCGATTCCCAGGAAACGACGATTCCCGGCGTTTTCGCCGGCGGTGACGTGGTCCGGGGCTCCGATGTGGTCATTACCGCCATCGCCGACGGCAAGAAGGCCGCGGCGGCCATCGACCGGTACCTGGGCGGAAGCGGGACGCTCTACAAGGGGGATCCGGTGGACATCCCCAGCGTCTTCGACGAATCCGGGCAGACCGAGCACGAGCGGTTCCCCCGGCGCAGCATGAACCCCGAAACGCGCCGCCGGACCTTCGAGGAGGTCGACCGGGGCTACCGCCGACTCGACGCCATGGCCGAGGCCATGCGCTGCATGCGCTGCGACGGTCGCTTCACCGCATGCCGGGAATAGGCAGGAGGGATTCGACATGGTACACCTGACCATCAACGACACCCCGGTGACCGCCCATCCGGGCGAAACCATCCTGGAGGCCGCCTCCCGCAACGGTATCCTGATCCCGACGCTCTGCCACATGGAGGGCCGCCACAAGGTCGGCGCCTGCCGGATCTGCGTGGTGGAGGTCCAGGGAATGAAGAATCTCATGGCCTCCTGCGTGACGCCGGCCACCGACGGCATGGTCGTGCGGACCAGCACGCCCCGGGTCCGGAAGGCCCGGAAGATTCTCTACGAGCTCATGCTCTCCGACCATCCGGCCGACTGCCTCCACTGCGACCGGAACGGCCGATGCGAGTTCCAGCGGCTGGGCGAGACCCTGCAGATCCGGGAGTCCCGCTTCGAGGGCCGCCGGTCCCGGGACTTCGTGGACGACTCGAGCCCCTCCATCGTCCGGGATACGGCCAAGTGCATTCTCTGCCGGCGCTGCGTGACCGTCTGCAGCGAGATCCAGGGCGTCGGGGCCCTGTCGCCCCAAAACCGCGGATTCGCCACGGAAATCGGTCCCGGCGGATCCTTGCGCCTGGGAACCGCCGTCTGCACGAACTGCGGCCAGTGCACCGTGGTCTGCCCGGTCAACGCCCTGCACGAGGCGGATTCGACGGAGGCGGTGTGGAAGGCCCTGTCCGATCCCCGGAAGGTCGTGGTGGTCCAGACGGCACCGGCAGTCCGGGTCGCCCTGGGCGAGGAGTTCGACCTGCCGACGGGGACCCTGGTGACCGGCAAGATGGTGACGGCCCTCCGGCAGCTGGGATTCGACCAGGTGTTCGATACGAACTTTACGGCCGACCTGACGATCCTGGAGGAGGGCTACGAGTTGTTGGGACGGATCGTGTCCCTGCTCCGGTCCAAGGGCCTGGTGGACGACAGGCAGCTGGAGACGCTGGGGCTTCCGACCCACATGGCCGCCCACCTGCCGGACCCGGTCCTGCCCATGATCACCAGCTGCAGCCCCGGCTGGATCAAGTACGTGGAACATTTCCACGGAACCCGGCTGGGCCACCTGTCCACCTGCAAGTCGCCCCACATGATGCTGGGCGCCCTGGCCAAGTCCTGGTTCGCCGGGAAGGCGGGGATCGACCCGAAGTCCCTGTTCGTGGTGTCGGTGATGCCCTGCACCGCGAAAAAGTACGAGATCACCCGTCCCGAGATGGAGCAGGAAGGGCTCCGGGATGTGGACGCAGTCCTGACGACCCGGGAGCTGGCCCGGATGATCCGGGAGGCCGGCATCGACTTCGCCCGGCTGCCCGACAGCGCCTTCGACTCCCCCATGGGCCTATCCACCGGGGCCGCCGACGTCTTCGGCGTCACCGGCGGCGTCATGGAAGCGGCCCTGCGTACGGTCTACGAAGTCATTACCGGGCGCACCCTGCCCTTCGCGTCCCTCCATGTCGCCCCCATCGTCGGCCTGGAACAGGTCAAGACCGCCTCCATCGTCCTGGAGAATGTCTTGCCGCAATGGTCCTTCCTGGAGGGCCTGGAAGTCCGGATTGCCGTCACCAGCGGCCTCGACGGCGCCTCCCGCCTGATGGACGGGATCGCGGACGGCACCAGCCCGTACCATTTCATCGAGGTCATGGGGTGCCCCGGCGGATGCATTTCCGGCGGCGGCCAACCCCGCTCGCCGGATCCGGATTTTCGCCAGAAGCGGCTGGAGGCCATGTACCGGGAAGACGAGGGCAAGCCCCTGCGCAAATCCCACGACAATCCCGATATCCAGGCCCTGTACGCGGAATGGCTGGGGGAACCGGGCGGGCACCGGTCCCACCACTACCTCCACACGACGTATACGACCCGGGTTCGACGGTAGAACCGGAAACCTGCTGCCCGCTTGGCCGCCTCCCTCCGGCCCCTGCTTCCCGCTTCCCTGCGGGTGTATAATCAATGTGCCGTAACCGCGCCATGCGGTGCATGCGAGCCGAGACCACGGCCGAATGCCGGGACCGGCCCAGGAACATGGGAGGGTAAAACCATGAAGAGGTACCGCCATCCATCCCTGTTCATCCGTCTCCTCCTCGTCCTCCTGATTCTCGTTTCACAGGTCTGGCTCGTCTCCGCCGCCGCGCCGCCAGACGCCCGCCCGTCCGCCGAAAGCGTCCACGCCGCCTTCCTCCGTCCCGCCGCCGCCACGGATGTCCAGATCGGCTACAGGGTCACGCTCGACGCCAAGGACGTCGTCTCAAGGAGCAAACCCGCGAAGCCCCCGGCGGCCACCGCGACCGGCATCCTGGGCACCCCGTGCACCGGCCAGCGCTACGCGCTCGTCATGGGCATCAACGATTACCCGGGAAGCGCGAGCGACCTGTCCTACTGCGTGGCCGATGCCTGGGCTGTCCGGGACGTGCTGGTCGCCTACGGGTTTCCGTCCGCAAACATCACCTTCCTGCAGGATCGCCAGGTCACCCGCGAAGCGATCGACGCCTTCACGCAGTCCCGTACCTTTGCTGCCGAAGACGAGATCTTCGTTTTCTATAGCGGCCATGGCTCGAAAGGCCGCGCCGACGACTACGATACGCTGAAGACCGACCAGGCGATTGTCGTGTGCAACGCGACCTATACGGGATTCGATTCTATCTGGGACGGCGAGATGAAGAGGCTCTTCTCCGCTGTCCCGACGAATCGCATCGTGTTCGCGTTCGACAGCTGCTACGCCGGGGGCATGACCGTACTCGGACGGACGGGGGGCGAGGTTGTCATGGCCTGCACCGCCAACGCCCTGTCGTATGAATCCTCCGCGTATGGCGGCGGTCACGGCGCCTTTACCTGGTTCTTCTTCTGCGAAGGGATCGCCGCCCGCAAGGCCGAGCTTTCGACCGACGACAACGACATCGTGACAATCGAAGAGGCTTTCGATTATGCGAAGCCGCTCCTCGGCAGCCAGACCCCGGTCCTGAACGACGGGCTGGAGAACGATTTCGCTCCGTAGGCTGCCGCCGTCCCGACAGGAACGAAGGCCGCGCCCTGCCGCCCGTCCGCTCCTCAGTCCGGCAGCGGGTCCAGGATCGCCAGTCCCAGGATGTGGCGTCGGATCAGCAGCAGGTCCAGGGAATTGATCCCCGCCGCGTCCCCGTTGGCGTTGGCGGCCTCTGCCGGCGCGCCGTCCAGGGCGGCCAGGCCCAGTAGGTGCCGGCGCGCCTGCAGGAGGTCCAGGGAGTTGACCTGCCCGTCCCCGCTGCAGTCTCCCCGGACCAGGACGAGAAACTGTTCAAGGATTGTGTCCTTGTATGAAACCAGGACTTCCAGCCCGGTTCCCGCCAGGGCGCCGGGGGAAGCGCCGGGAGGGTCCCGAAGCGACACGTCGGCGCCCTGGCCATTCAGCCGGGACAGGAAAGCCGTTCGGGTGGTTCCGGGCCGGACGCCCAGGATCCGGCCGGTTTCACGGTCAATCCGGTAGTCCGCGCTGCTCATGGGCCGGAATAGGAAGGACAGCCGGATTTCCAGCAGGGGGCTGGGATTCCCGGCCCGGTCGAAGCAGACCGCCCGCAGGTCCAGGATGTCGCCGTATTCACCGGTCAGCACCAGCGGCCCGATGTACCGGGGACTGTCGGGTCCCGGCGGAGCCCCGTTCAGGGTGTAATGGGTCGATGCGGCATCCCCCGGGGGGACCAGGGCGACGGAGACCGATCCGGGATCCACCCGTCCGGATCCCCGGGAGGACAGCGGCGCCGTCGGCGGGGTCCGGTCAAGGAGGAAGGACAGGACGGCGGGAGGGGAGATGCCGTCGGAGGCTTCGACCCGATGGGTTCCTTCGGCTGTGAGGCGGTACACCGGGCCGGACCCCGGGGGTGTCCCGGGCACACCGTCCAGCTGGAAGGACAGCGCAAGGGGAGCGGCCCCGCCCATGGCCAGGACCAGGACCTCCTGCCGGGTGGTGCCTCCGTCCGGTACCGGGAAACCGTCCGGATCCCGGGCGGCCAGCACCGGGATGTCGGGTCCGGAGGCCGATGCCCTGTACAGGAGGATGGTCCAGAGACGGGCATGGACGCCGTTCTCGGCCAGGATGCGGAGGTAGAAAGCGTTTGGTCCCGGTAAAAGGGACAGGGCCGAGGCGTCCAGGGGAACGAAGCCCTCCGGATCCGCGGATACGGCCCATGTGGCACCGGGGCTGGCCTGGGGCGACAGGGAGACGACGGCCGTCTCCGATGGAACGACGGCGGTCCAGAAGGGGAAGGCAACCAGGTCCGGCTCCAGCCCCATCATGTCCAGGAGTTCGCATTGGTCGGAGGGCAGGCGCAGGTCGTCCACGAAGGCCAGGAGGGCGGGCGGATCCAGCCGTCCGTACCCGTAGCAGACATCGTACCCGGGATCCCCTCCGTCCTCCGATGTCACCGCCAGGGCTTCCAGGAACAGGCCGGGGGACAGGTCCGGCACCAGGGCCCGGGCCAGGGCGGCCACGGCAGACACGTGGGGGGTGGCGAAGGAGGTGCCGCTGCCGTTCCCGTAGGTGCTGCCGGGCCGGAGCCCCCGAATGCCCTCCCCGGGCGCGGATACCGTCACCCGGTCGTTGCAGTTGGAAAAGGACGAGCGGGTCCCCGTGGCATTGTGGGCGGCGACGCCCACAACACCGGGCAGGGCGGCGGGATAATTGTAGGCTGCATTCCCGGCGTTGCCGGCAGCGGCTACGACGATACACCCCCTGGCCAGGGCATAGTCGACGGCCTGGGCCAGGGCATCGGACGCCTCGTCGCTGCCCAGGCTCAGGTTGATGACGTCGGCGCCGGCCTCGACGGCCAGGTACAGGGCGGCGATCAGGTCGGCCTCGAAGGCCAGCAGGGTTCCGTCTTCCTGCTTGTGAAAGATCTGGAGCGGCAGGATCGAGACATCGAAGCAAAGGCCGGCGATCCCGGTTGCATTGTTCGGAACGGCGGCGATGATCCCGGCGACGAAGGTGCCGTGGGTGCCCATGTCCCGGGTGACCGGCGTTCCGGCCACGAAATCGTATCCCGACAGCAGGGAGGCGCCGGCGAAGTCCTCATGGGCCGGATCCAGACCGGTGTCGATGATCGCCACCACGACCCCGTCGGATCCCCGGGTATAGGTCCAGGCGGTGCCCATGGCCAGGGCATCCAGCGCCCACTGTTGGGATCGGTCGGGATCATTGACAGTCACGGCCGCCGGGATCGCCTGTCCTTCCGCCTGGAGGGACTGAATCCTGTCCCCGCCCCGGGTTCGGAACGCATCCGGATCCTCCGGGAAGACCAGGGCGGTGCGGCTGTCCGATGGGCCCAGCCATGCATGGGGCAGCGGGTCCAGGAGGTCCCCAAGGGTTTCCCGGGTTTCCCCCTCCCGGAACAGGACCAGGAAGGGAGCCTGGCCGGAACCAATCGGCCTCGGCCGGCGACGGGTGCTTTCGACCGGCGGGTTCGCAGGGGCTGCCGACCCCGCATTGTCCGGCTGGGCGCGGTCCACGGGCCGCAAGGCCTGGCCCATGGGCCGCAGGGCCAGGGCCACCGTATCCTGGAAGGCGGATTCGCCGGAATCCGGCCTCGCGGCCGCGACAACGCCTTCGGCCAGCCCGCCGTCTCCCGGCGGAAACCCGGGCGACAGGACCAGGAGAATGGCCAGGAGGAACGCCAGGGCCCTCCCGGGAAGGCGGTCGGAATGCGGCATCGGCTCGGGGTCCTCCGTCAGGCATGAAACAGGAGGGGACCCCCTGATTGTACCGGGACAGGAAAAGAACGTCCACCAGCGGGGCCGGCGGACGTTCCTGCCTGGTCGGGCGGTCCGGGGTCCCCGGGGACCCGGGGGCCGGAACGGTTGCGTCAGAAAGTGTCGGCGGGGGACAGGGGTGCCGGCGGCACAAAGCGGCTGGCCATCTCATGGTGGCGACCCGATGCCGACGCCAGGTGGAAGCCGTGCATGGCCTCCAGCACAT
The DNA here is from genome assembly GCA_029548445.1 of Bacillota bacterium. Classification (GTDB taxonomy): domain Bacteria; phylum Bacillota; class Clostridia; order Saccharofermentanales; family UBA5734; genus JAKPNJ01. The sequence goes on from JAKPNJ010000316.1 coordinate 16,574, forward strand.
GGAAGGCCAGGCGGCCGGAGGCCCGGTGGTCCTGCCGGCCTTCCCGCAGGGCTCGGGCCATGTCGGCCACGCCGACGCCCCGGCTGTTGGCCTCGAAAGGCCGGGCCAGGGGCAAGGTCCGGAAGGCGTCGTCCCCGGCCAGGCGAAGCCGGACGGGTCCGCCGAAGGAGTTGGGATCCGGGACCGACAGGGTCCCCTCGCTCCCGTAGATCTCGATCCGGGGCAGCTCGGCGTGCCAGACATCGAAGCTCGTCAGGATCGTGGCCACGGCGCCGGACTCCAGGTCCAGGATTCCCGCTACATGGGTCGGGACCTCCACGGGAATGACCTTGCCGCGCTTGGGGGCGCTGCCGATGACCCGCTCGGGGAAGGAACGGACGGCACTGCCCGTGACCCGCCGGGCCGGCCCCAGTAGGGCGAACAGCGCCGTCAGGTAGTAGGGGCCCATGTCGAACATGGGGCCGCCGCCCACCTGGTAGTAAAATTCCGGATCCGGATGCCATCCCTCGTGGCCGTGGCAGGTCATGAAGGCCGTGGCGCCGATGGGCCGGCCGATGGTTCCCTGTTGGACCAGGTCCAGGCAGGTCTGGATGCCCGCGCCCAGGAAGGTGTCCGGGGCTCCGCCGATCAGGAGTCCCTTCTCTTCCGCCAGGGCCACCAGGGCCCGCCCCTCTTCCAGGTCCACCGACAGGGGCTTCTCCACATAGACATGCTTCCCGGCCAGCAGCGCCCGGCGGCAGAGGTCGGCGTGCTGGAGCGGGGTCGTCAGGTTGAGGACGATGTCCACCTGCGGGTCCGACAGCAGGGCGTCCGTGTCCAGGACCCGGGGCACGCCGTATCGGTCGGCCTGGGCCCTGGCCCGCTCCGGCATGAGGTCCGCCACCGCCGTGACCTCCACCGTATCGAACCGCTGCTGCAGGGTCTCGAGGTAGATTCCGCTGATATTGCCGCATCCCACAACCCCGATCCGGGTCCTGTCCGTCCTTGTCATGTCGCGTCACCCTTCCTTTCGAAATCCGAGAGCGAAAGCCCCAATGCCAGGGCCCGGGCCTTGCCGGCGGCCGCCCAGAGGAAGCCCCGCCGCATGATCTCCAGGGGCTCGAAGGCGTCGAAGACGTCCGCGTGGTGGCCCAGGGAGCTGTAAAAGACCCGGCCGTGGCCCCACATCTTGGTCCAGACGACGGGAACATCGGCAGCCGGGTTGGTCATGTGGTAGCCCGGCGGCGCCAGGGGATTGGGGAACCGGGTGGTGGCCAGGACTTCCGCGGCGGGGTCCACATGCACGTAGTACTGCTCGCTGCGCACGTCGAAATCCGGGATCCCCTCCATAATGGGGTTGGATACCGACCGGATGCAGACCCGGTAGGGCGTGCCGTCATTCCCGGGATGGGCCACCCACTGGCCGCCGGTCATGAATTGCCAGTTCGTGTCCAGGCGGAACGAGTCGCACATGCCGCCGTGGCAGCCGGCCAGGCCGACTCCGGACGCCACCGCCTGGCTCGCGTTGTGGCTCTGCTCCCCCGTGATGGTGCCCATGGTCCATTCCGGTACCAGCAGGTCCAGGGACAGCAGGTAGGGCAGGTCCAGCAGCGCGTCCAGCGTGTCGGCGACCCGGACCTCGAACCCCTCCTCCCGCAGGACCCGGGCAAAAATATCGGCCACCTGGACCGGTTCGTGACCATCCCAGCCTCCCTGTACGATCAGGGCCTTCCTCATGTCCTCCTCCTTCCGCAGGCGATCGGTCGCCTGCCATCTCCCGATTCTGCCCCCATCCTAGCCCCGCGCCGGCGGATTGTCCTGTCATTTCATGGTATCCTGTAGACGTTTCGTGCGATTCCGATTCGAGAGGAGAGCGGCGGCATGCAGCCCTTCCATGAAACCCGGACCTACGGGGGCGGCCTGCGCCTTGTCGCGGTCCGATCTTCCGGAATGGAGTTCCTGGCCCACTGGCAGGAGGACGTGGAGGTCTTCTTCGTGGCGGAAGGGGAGCAGCGCATCGGGATCCAGGGCCGGATCCTGGCCCTTGGTCCCGGACAGCTGGTGCTGTTGGGGTCGGGCGAGATCCACCACTACGAGCCGTCCGCCGGCTGCGTCGGCTTCATGCTGATCTTCCCCCGGGACCTGTCCCCGGATTGGACCTTTCCCCTGGAGTCCGGTCTCCATACCTTCCGGGATCCCGACAGGATCCGGACGATTGCAGGCTGGATGGCGGCCATGGCGGACGAGATGGCCTCCCGGCGCCCGGGCTATGCCCTGGTGGCAGATGGAACCCTGCGGCTGTTCCTGGCCGCCCTGGTCCGGCCGGACCCGGCCCGGGAGACGGAACCCCTCCCGGATCCGGGACGGACGGCGGATCCGCGGATGCAGGAGATCCTGGACTACCTGGCAACCCACTACCCGGAGCCCCTGGACCGGGACGCCGTGGCCCGCCGGTTCCATTGGAGCCCTTCCCACTTCTCCCGCCGCTTCCGGGACGCAACGAACCTTGCCTTCTCCGAACACCTGGCCCGCCTGCGGCTGGAACACGCCTGCCGCGCCCTGCGGCAGACCCGGACCCCGGTCTCGGACATCGCCCTGGACTGCGGGTTCGACAGCGTCCGGACCTTCAACCGGGCCTTCCGGCGCCACCTCGGCACCTGCCCCTCCGCAATCCGGGAGGACGGCACGGGTGCCCGGGGCGATCCAGCCAGGCCATTTCCCTAGGGCAAGGCGGCGACCTCGGCCTCGAGCAACGCGAAATCCGCATCGTTCCGGATCGGGTCGAACCCGAAGGCCGCCTCGAACCGGCGCAGGTCGTCGTATCGGTTCGCCAATTCCCCGGCCAGGTCCCCGTCCGCCGACCGGTAGAGGACATAGAGGGCCGTGTCCTGGAACGTGTCGGACAGGACGGCGCGTCCCGCCTCCATCCGCACCGGTATGGGTCCGATCCCGTCCCGGTGGACCCGGACCGCCGCGTCGCAGTCCCGGAGCCAGGCCGGCACCGGGAACGACAGCTCCCCGGTCCGGGGGCCCGCCGACACGAACTCGTTGTACCAGGCTTTCCGGTATTGCAGGTCGATGGCGAACAGGACCGCATGATCCTCGCCCGCCAGCACGTTTTGGTCCAGGTCGAGGAAGCGGTTCTCCCAGGCATAGGGAGCGGACTGGCCCAGGAGCCGGTCCACCGTCCGGATTTCCCGCCCGATTTCCTGGAGCACCGCCAGCCGGTCCCGGTTCGCCGACACATTCTTCCCGGACAGGTTGAACCAGTACAGGGACACCGCCCCGTTGGCCAGGGCCTCATACGCCTGGATCCGGATCTCCAGCGGATTCGGGTTGCCGGAAGCCGGCCGCAGCAGGGAGAACCAGCCGTCCGACAGGGCCTGGGACCAGGCCGCGATGGGATTGGGCCGGCTCAGGGCCGCCAGGGTGCGCATGTAGAAGCCGATGGTCTCCAGCGGGGCTCCCCAGGGGACATTTTTCGACCCGTACCGGACATAGGCTCCCCAGCGGTCCGCATGGGGCGCCACCACCCGGTAGGCGTCGAAATGGGGTAGGTCCGTCAGGCCGGCATATCGATGGAAACCCGGTTCATGGGACAGGGTCAGGGTCGTCGGGTACCCCGATTCCCGGTACTCGGCCAGGTAGATATCGGCGATGCCCTGGGCCGGCCGGTTGTCGAACTGGGGTTCCCCGAACCGCTCGGAGCCATGGACCAGCGGCAGCCATTCGGGCGAACTCTTCACCGCGATGTCCGGGAGACTGTCGAAGGTTTTCATGGGGTGGGCCGCGACCCGGTCCGGATCGTCGTAGTAGGCACCCGGTCCCCCGTGGAACGTGTTGACGTGGAGGGACCGGATGGTCTTCCGGAAGGCTTCGCTGCCCACCAGCGCCTCCGTACCCCACCCCATGCTGAGGTCGAATTCGGTGACCACCGGCTTGGTGGACTGGTAGATGTCACGGGAACCATCCGGACCGAGGATTTCGAAAGACAGGACCATTTCTCCGAAGGGCAGCGGCCCCGTCGACACCCGGGCGCCGCCCATGTCCCCGGGGGGAATCCCGGCTTCGCCGCCGAAGGGCGCCACCGACCGGGGAGCGGCCGTCTCCCGCCACCAGTGCTCCCGGTACGTGCCGTAGGAAGGCCATAGGGTGATGCGCCCGAGGGACACGGGCGAAGCGGACCGGTTTCGCAAGAAAACCAGGAACCCGTCCGGGATCCGGTCCCCGGCCTCCGACGCAAACACGATCCGCTCGACGGTCACGTCCGCTTCCGCCACCCGGATCGTCCCCTGCGCCTGCTCCCCGGTTTTCCGGTCGGTCATGGCAATGGCGATGCCGTTCCGATAAAAGCCCGGGTCGAGGATGTTCAGGGTCCAGCAGTCCAGGGTCCCCCGGGGAAGGCCGTCGGACACCTTGCCCAGGGCCTCCCGGCTGTCCGGCACATCGCACCAGGACAATACCCCGGTGCCCACCAGGTCCAGCCCCGTCCGGCCGTTGAAGAGGACATCGGCCCGGATGTCCCGGTCTTCCGACACGTTCCGGACGAAGATCCGGACCAGGGCCCCCAGGTCCTCCGGCACGGCGAAGGGATCCTCCCGGCCGTAGCTTGCGATCTCCCCGGACACCCCGTGGGGCACCACCGTCACCCCGGCGATCTCCACCGGCAGTGTGCCTGTCATCGGATGCTCCCCCCCTCCCGTGGGAACCGGATCCCCGGTGGGCCCAATCGTGGGCGCTCCCGTGGGGGTCGCCGCAGACCCGCCCGTGGGAGTCGGACCCGGGCCGGACCGGCATCCGGAGAGCGGAAGGCCCGCCAGCAGGACGGCGGCTGCAAGCCCCAACGCAGCGCAGAGAGAGCCCTTCCGGAATAAAGAGAAGGGGCGGTAGGCTCCCGCCATGGAATCAGCGTCCATCGGCAACACCTCCCCTCATGCGGGCAAGCCGAGGAAGCGCTTCAGCTTCCGGTTGTCGGCGGGCAGGGGAATGGGGCGAACCTGGAAATCGAGGCCGCAGGGGATGTCATACGCGGCGAGTTCCTCCCGGAAGCGGGCTTCCAGGGCATCCACGATGCCCTGTTCCGCACCGGGCAGGGGAACCGTTCCGTCCCAGGCCCCGATCCCCAGGTCCAGGGCGATCCGAAGCCGGTCCGGCGCCACCTGTTCCACCTGGAACTCCCGGATCCGGTCGTCGGTGGTGATGATCCACCGGCTGGCCAGGTCCGGGAACACGGCCCGCCGGACCCCGTTCCGGTCCTGCAGGTACAGGACGTCGTCCTGCCGGCCGATGACCCTGGCGAGAGTCCGGAACTTGCTGCCGCAGGGACAGGGACCCCCCAGCTCCACCAGGTCGTTCATCCGGTACCGGATCAGGGGCTGGGCCCCGTTGACCAGGTTCGTGACCAGCATCCGAGCCGGCCGCCGGCCGGGCTCCGTGACAGGGGTGCCGTCCTCGTCCTCCAGCTCCACGTAGGCCAGGTCCTCGTTGATGTGGAGGGTGCCGCACCGGCAGGGGCTGGCGATCTGGCCCTCGCTGGCCTGGTAAATCTCCGCCACCGGTGCCCCGAAGACCCGGGCGAACCGTGCCTTCTCCTCGGGTTCCAGGACCTCGGCATAGGTCAGGATGCGCCGGGGAGGCCGGGCCAGCCGGTCCCGGAACGGCAGCAGCTGGCGAAGGACCGAGGGCGGCGCCATGAGCACGTTGCCGTCCATGGCGTTGAACGCGTCGAGGATGTCGGCGGGCGGTGTCATGGAATGGAGGTAGCGGAGGCGGATCAGGGGGGCGTTGATGTCGGCGAATCCCTGGCTGAACACCCGGAGGATGAACAGGATCCGGAGGGGCAGGTCAGAGAGGCGGACGCCGCCCCGGGCCAGGAAGACGCCGGGGAGCCGCCGGGTCAGGGACCGGGGGGTCAGGTACAGCCCCTTGTTGCCGCTGGTGCCGGAAGAAAGACCCACCACGAAGCGGCCGCGCCAGTAGCCCAGGTCGTCCCGGCGCCGCTCCTTGTCCAGGGCGTAGGCCATCACCTCGTCCTTCCGGGCCCCGACGGTGTTCAGGGTGTCGAAGTGCTCCATCATCTCGGCCTTGTCGACCTGGGGGAACCGGCGGAAGGCCGACAGGCGCCGGAGCGGCAGTCCCCGGAGGGTTTGCTGGTAATAGGGGCTCTTCTGTCGGGCCAGGCGAACCAGGCGGACCAGGGCCCGGAGCTGTCGGGACCGGATGCGCCGGACCGGGTCGTGGTACAGGCGGTGGGTCAGGATCGCCCAGTCGGCCAGGTTTCGCAGGAGGGCCATCAGCCCGCGTCTCCCCGAAGCGTCCGGGCCTTGGCGCTGTCCGCTCCCAGGCGGGAGACCACGAACCCGTACGAATGCTCCACGCTGCCCACATAGTGGGCTTTCTCCCAGGCCATCAGGGCAAAGCCCCAGAGGAGGGCCAGGACCAGGCCGAACAGGAGGGCGCCCGGAATGGACAGGGACAGGCCGGGCCACAGCATCACCAGCAGGCGATGGGCCAGGGCCGCCACGATGCTCTCCCAGAAGAAGGCGGTCAGGCCGGCCTGTCCGAACCGGACCAGGAACCGGACCGCCGGCGCAGCGAAGCCGGTGACGGGCCCGGGTTTCCGGTCCAGCAGGGCGGTGGCGCCCCGGATCATCAGGCAGAACAGGCCCAGCTGGGCGGTCATGATGCTGTACCACTTGGCGTCGATGGACCGTTGGAGCATGGTGTCCGGCAGGAAGACATAGGCGGCCATGCCGGACAGGAAGAGAAGGATCCCGGTCCAGGTCACGGGCCGCAGGCTGCGTCCCCCGTATAGCCGGAGGCCGATCCAGGCGCCCGCGAGGCCGAAGGCGAGATACGGAAGAATGGGGTTGTTCTTGTTGACCAGCCAGTTGAGCAGCAGGACCTGGCCCCAGCGGCCGTCCGCCAGGGCGTCGAGATAATCGCCGTACAGCGGGATTCGGGCGAGGGAGGCCGCCATGACCGCCGCCGCCGCCACCAGCACGGCGTTGGGCCGCATTCGGCCGAACCGCCGGAACAGCAGGAGGACGAGGCTTACCAGGAGAACATTGGTGCCGATCATGACCAGGCTGTCCACATACAGCACCCGGTCCAGGCTGAAGCCGGTCCAGCGCCCGTGGCGGATGGCCTCCACCAGGAGGCTGTTGTCCATGCGCCGGGCGGCGAAGTCCGCCAGGCCCGGGCCGGTGAAGAGGAAATACAGGTAGGCCGTGACCAGGATGAAGACTGCCGAGACCAGTTTCTTGCGCAGGATCCGGCCCGATGGCCAGCCGGCGGGACCGGCCAGCCGGGCGATCCCGATGGCGTGGACGGCGCCGCTGATCATGGCGAACAGGCCGGCGAACATGAGGAGGAACCCGATCACCGTGATGACCAGGGGCGGGTTGTCCAGGTCCAGGTCCCACAGGCCGTCATAGTAATAAAAGGCGGCATGCAGGAGGATCAGGCAGAAAATGCCCAGCCCCCGCAGGAAATCCAGTCCCTTCCAGTGCCGTTCCATGTACACCTCCTAAAAATCGCCGCTGTAGCGGACCAGGGAAGCCGACAGGACGCCGGGCACCTTCTGGAGCCGCTCAAGGAAACTCGTGTCGGCGGGGTCCACCCGGATCTCCACCACCAGTTCCACCGACTGGGGCGTCACGGTCTTGCTCTTGATGCGGAACGGGGGGACCAGCCGGGCCAGGTCCCCCTGGAAGGCGTCGGTGGTCCGCAGCACCAGGAGGAAGGGCCGGCGGATCCGCCCCATGCGCTGGACCAGGGTGGCCAGGACCATGATCACGGCCAGGGCCAGGCACCCGACGACGGCCAGCTCCAGGAACCCGGCGCCGGCGGTCAGGCCCAGGGCGATGGCCCAGAACATGAAGACAATGTCCAGGGGATCCTTCAGGGCGGTCCGGAACCGGACGATGGACAGGGCGCCCACCATGCCCAGGGACAGGACCAGGTTGGAACTGATGGGCATGATGACCAGGGAGGTCACCAGGGAGACCATCAGGAGGGCGGTCCCGAAGGTCCGGTTCTCCAGGACGCCCCGGTAGGTGGTCCGGTACACCGCCAGGATCAGCAGTCCCATCACCAGGGTGACGGTCAGGGTCGTGGCGATGCGCCCCAGGGTCAGGGGCTGGTTGACGTTGGTCTCCAGGAGTTTTCTCAGGAGTTCGGTCATGGCGGCGGTTCCCTTCCTTCCATTCCGGCCTGCGGGCCGTCCTTCGCCGGGAATGCACATCCCTGTCCCGGCGCCAGGGTCTGTTCACCTACGGATCCAGCCACAGGGCCTGGGGGTCGGCCCATCGTCCGGGCTCGATGGCCCGGCAGCAGAGGGCGTACTTGCTGAGGGCCAGGGGAATGGCCCCGTCCAGGGGCAGCATGCGCCGGAGGAAATCCGGCAGGATCCGGTCGGTCTTGATCTCCAGGATCGTGGCGCCCGGGGGGAGGATCGGGAAAAGGGCCGCCCCCGGGTCGAACAGGTCCGTCCGGTACAGGCCGCTGGAGAGGTGGCGGTCGAAGGTGATGCGGATGCCCAGGGGCGGGAACACCAGGGGGATCCGGAGATAGTCCACCAGGACCCGCGGCACGAGGCGCCGGGTCCGGTGGCCCAGGTGGAGCTCCGCCCCCAGTCCCGGCCGGTCGGCCAGCCAGTCCAGGTCGCCGGACAGGATCCGGTCGACCTGTTCCCGGGTCAGGGGCGTGATTCGCTTGGCGGTCCGGGCGCCCCTCCGCATCTTCTTCTCCAGGTGGATGATCCGGTCCTGGCCGTCGTAGATGCGAATCCGGAACTTGTGGCGGGGATCGGAACCGGCCAGCTTCTCGGCCAGCCCATGGCGCTCTTCCGTATCCCAGTACAGGCTTCGGATCCGGTAGGCGGACAGCGGTTCTCCCGGCAGCGGGCGGGCGTGGGGATCCGTGGAAAGGACAGGCCGCAGCTGCCAGCACAACTGCAGGAAGGCGGCCTCGTCCAGCAGGTACTTTTCCTCGATCCGCCACCGGATCGGGACCCGGGCGTGACCCTTGTCGGAAGCGGGCAGGCCGGAGGGAGCGGGCCTCACGGGTCGTCCCCCGGGAACAGCCGGGCCATGTCGGCGTCGCCGAGGCCGAAGGAATTCCGCAGGATACCCTTGGTCCGGTCCCGCTTCTCCAGGGAAATCCGGCGCAGCGTCGCCACGTTTTTCTCCCACGCCTCCACGGATCCGGGCCGGCCCCAGCGGGCGATCTGCCGGGGCATCTCGCTCCGGATCTCCGCCGCCATGCCGTCCAGGATGCCGACCATCCGGTCAGGCCGAAACACTTCGTTCAGGTACCAGGCGTATCGCTGCAGGAAAGCCTCCCGGAAATCCGGGTTCTCCAGGAGCCGGACCTGGAGGAGGGTGCTGAAGATGTTGTCGGACCCGTGGCCGGCCGGGTCCAGCAGGTCGCCGGACAACATGTTCCAGGTATAGGTACCGGGGAAGAGCCCCCAGTCCAGGTCGAACAGGATCCAGCGCCACTGGCCGTCCTCCGTCCGAGGGCGCCAGAACTTCTTGTTGCCCGAGTCGGCGTTGTTGTAGAAGGACTGGACGATGACGAAGTCCATGAGGCTCTCCTCGTCGATCCAGCCCAGGACTTTGGCATACGCCTCGGGATTCCGCAGGTCGTGCTCCCGGACGTACTTCAGCAGGGCCTGGTAATTCCGGTTGTCCCCTTCCCGGACGATGTTGTTGCCCTTGATGATGTCCACCTGGTCGGGATCGGCGCCGTGGTGGGCGGCCATGTAGGTCTCGTCCGCGTTTTCGCGGATCTCATAGAGCCCGTAATACGCGCCGTTGACGTAGACTGCGCAGAAGCGGACGGCCATGATGTCCAGGGCTGTGTATCCCTCGACGATCCGGGTCATGTAGGCGTCCCGCAGCTTCGAGATCTTCCAGTCCTGCCCCGAGGTCCGGAGGACCAGCCGGCGGAAGGTGGAGACCTCGTTGCCGGGGAAAAAGGGATAGGTCACTTCCGGGTCCCCGTATCCCCTGCGGAGGTTGATTTCCATGGATTTCTGCAATTCCTTGCGGCTGTATTGCCCATGGAGGGCCAGGCCGGCCCGGAACCGGACGCCTTCCCGGCCGCCGGCCTCGAAGAAGGCGATCTCCGCAGGCCGCTCCATATCGGATGTAAACAGGGTCCAGAGGCCCGACGGCCCGTCGAAGTCCCGGGGATCCATGGCGACGGACAGGACGGGCAGGTCGTGCCGCAGCTCCATCAGGACCGTCCGGACGGAGGGCCGTCCGGGAAGGCGGGGAGAGGCGCCGGACCCGCCCGGCGGGTCGAAGGCGGCGGCCCGGACCACGGCGGAACGGGACAGGACGAAGGGGCCTTCGTAGGCTTTCGAAGAGGCGGTGGGCTCGCTGCCGTCCAGGGTATAGGTGACCCGGTCCCCGGCGAGCGCGGGCTGCAGCGAGACGGTTACGGGTCCCTCGGCGTACAGGCCGTCCAGGGGGCGGCCGGCCTCGTCGGCGACCCGGATGGCCGGTGCGGCGGCGATGCCCTGGCAGGCCAGGGTCGTATTGGCCTTCCCCTTGGTTGGATCCGGAAAGAACCATCGGTCCGGAAGGGTCGGCTCGCCCTCCGTCCCACGGACCCGCCCGCTGCTGACCCCGGGCCGGAGCCAGCCGGTTTCGAGGGCATCGACGGGCCGGCCGTCCGGCCCCATGAGAAGGAGGACCTCTCCCCGTACCGAGATCCCGAAGGTGTCAGGCGCGACAACCCGGTACTCGCCGGGGTCCATCACGATACCGGAGAGGGGCCAGCGGCCCGGCTGCCCCGGATCGTCCGTCAGGGCATATCCGTCCAAGGCCAGGGGCGCGCCGGCATTGTTGTACAGCTCGATCCAATCCCCGTCGCCATTGCCGCGCATGGCGGCGTCCTGGGCCAGCACCTCGCTGATCCATACCGGCTTCAGGTCCAGGGACGCGGCCGACCGGAGGTCCGGAAACCCGACGCCGTCATTGGGCCGGCCGGGGGAGGGCAGCGGGAAGTAGGCCCATGTCTCGCCGGCTTCCCCTCCGCCCCCCTCGCCGGATCCGGCCGGCGCCGGCACGCGACCCCGGGACACGCCCAGGGGGAGGGCCTCCAGGGTCGCCCGGGACAGGATCCGTCCCCGTTCGTCCAGCAGGAGCAGGACGGCGTCGTCGCCCCCCAGCCGGAAGGGGGCATGGGGGGACAACGGGGCGCCGGGTTCCGGCCCCGGACCATTCCAGGCCTTCTCCTTGCCCGACAACCACAGGACCAGGTGTTGGCCCGGCTCGATCCGGAGCGCAGGGAACCGCCATTTGTCCGGGCGGCCGGGGTCGTCGGTCAGGGCGAATCCCTCGAGGTCCAGGGGGTCGGTCCCCTCGTTCACCAATTCCACCCAGTCGGACAGGTCTCCATCCTCGTCCGGGAAGGACGCGTTGCGGGTCACGAACTCGTTGATGTGCAGGGTGGAAACCGGCGCCGGCAGGGCCTGGTCCGCCGTCAGCCGCCCGTCCGGACCATTTTGCCTGCCGGGAGTCGGGGCGCCGAAGAACAACCGGGGGACGTCGGGCTGTCCGGCCCGGGCGCCCATGGGATCCAGCCCGTAGGATATGTCGTCCGGCAGGACGGGAATCGTCCACTGGTCCAGGACCTGGCCGTCCGGGGCCGTCAGGACCAGTTCCTCCCCGGCGCCGGAAAGGCGGAAGCCGGCATGAAGACCCCCGTCCGCTGCCGACTCCCCGGCGGCGACCCCGTCATCGTCCCCGGAGGCGTCTGCCCCGCCGCCGTCCGCATAAACCAGCAGGTATCCGCCCGGCGCCAGGACCAGGTCGGGAAACGTCCATTTCATGGGATTCCGCAGGCTGTCCGACAGGCCGATGCCCAGCAGCGGAACGGGCGTATCGCCGGCATTCCGGAGCTCGATCCAATCCGGCGTCGCCCCGGACGGGAGGACCAGGGATCCGGTGTTCCTGGAGAGCACCTCGTTGATGTGGAGGCCGGTGTCGGACCGGGGCGCCTCCGTAGGGGACGGGGCCTGGCCGTCGGGCACAAGGGGCCGGTCCCAGTCGATGGGCAAGCCGTCGCAGCCGGCGGCGGCCAGCAGCAGGGCCCCGGCAAGGAACAACCAGAGGAGGCGGACCCGGATCGGCATCGACGGCATGGCGCTCCCGCGCGGTCGCCCCGCACCCCCGGGACGAACGGCGTTCCCGGCCGGGTTCCCGGGCGACAGGTCCATTATTCCACATTCGTGGCCGGGGGAACAGGGGCGGCCCCTTGAACCCGGCGGCCGCATTTCCTATGATGGCAGGAGGACGGCCGCGGCCGTCGAAGGGAGGTCCCGCCATGATCGAAACGACATTTGCCTTTTCCCGGACCGACAGCAAGTGCATCGAGCGGATTCTCGAGGACGACAATGCCGGAATCAACCACATGGTCCTGCCCGAAGGGGAGGGACTGCCTCTGCACAACGCCAACTCCCATGTCTACATGATCGTCGTCCGGGGCCAGGTGGCCCTGAAGCTGGACGACCAGGAGGAGCATGTCCATCCCGCCGGCAGCCTCCTGGCGATCCCCTACCGGACCCGGATGAACGTCTACAACCGGTTCCCCGAAGTCCTGGAGCTCTTCGTGGTGAAGGCCCCGTCCCCCAGGATCATGGCGGCCCGGGAAAGCTGAGGCGCGCACGGCCGCGGCGGCGGCACGGGAGGAAACCGGAATGGGCATCGGCATCGGCATCGACACCGGCGGCACCTATACGGACGCGGTGATCGTCGACCTGGACAGCCATGGGATCCTGGCCTCGGCCAAGGCCCTGACCACCCGGGAGGACCTGTCCCTGGGCATCGGCGCGGCGCTGGACGCGCTGCCCCCCGACCGGGTCCGGCAGGCGGAGCTCGTGTCCCTGTCCACCACCCTGGCCACCAACGCCTGCGTGGAGAACAAGGGCGGCCGGGCCCGGCTTCTCCTCCTGGGCGCCCACCGGAAGGTCGTGGCGGAATCGGGCCGGAAGTACGGCCTGCCGCCCGTCGAGGAGATCCATTTCCTCGATATCCGGAAGGGACCGAAAGGCGAAGTGCTGGAAGCCCCGGACTGGGATGCCTTCGAGCCGGAGGCCCGCGCCTGGCTGGCCGACGCCGACGCCCTGGCCGTGGTGGAACTCGAGTCCATGAAGAGTGCCGACCTGGAGCGGACCGCCCGGGACCTGGTGCGGCACTGGCTGGACCTTCCCGTCGTCTGCGGCCACGAGCTCTTCTCCGACCTCAACATTCTCCAGCGGGGGGCCGGCACCCTGCTCAACGCCCGCCTGTTCCCCGTGATCGCGGAGTTCCTGGAGGCGATCCGGAAGGCTCTCCTGGCCCGGTCCATCCGGGCACCGGTGGTCATCGTCCGCAGCGACGGCTCGCTGATGTCCGAAACCTTTACGGCCGCCCGCCCCGTGGAGACCCTGCTGTGCGGACCCGCCGCCAGCGTGGCCGGGGGCCTGGCCCTGACCCGGGAGCCCGACGCAGTGCTGGTGGACATGGGCGGCACGACCACGGACATTGCCCTGCTGCGGGCCGGCAGCCCCGTCCGGACCCGGGAGGGGATCCAGGTCGGCAAGTGGAGAACCTTCGTCCGGGGCGTTCTCATGGAGACCTTCGGCCTCGGCGGCGACAGCGCCATCCGGTTCACGCCCGACGGCCGCCTGACCCTGGGCCCGGAGCGGGTCATCCCCCTCTGTGCCGCGGCCGCCCGGTGGCCCGGCGTCCTGCCCCGCCTCGCGGCCATCGTGGCGGACGCCCGTCCCCATTCCCGGATGCTCCATGAATTCCTGTGTCTCCAGAAGGAGCCGGCCGGCCGGGACGCCTTTACGGCCCAGGAACTGGCGCTGTGCCAAGTCCTGGCGGACGGGGCCCTGCCGGTCTCCGAAGCCGCCGCCGCGGTGGGATCGGACCATTACCGCCTGAAGACCGACCGACTGGAGCGCGAAGGCATCGTGATGCGCATCGGGCTCACGCCCACCGACATGATGCACCTGAAGGGAGACTTCGACCGGTTCGACCGGGAAGCCGCCCGGTTGGGAGCCGCCTATGTGGCCGCCCAGGTGGGGATTCCGGAAGACAGCCTGCCGGACCGGGTCTATGACCTGGTCCGGAAGACGCTCTACATCGGCATTGTCCGGTTCCTCCTGGAAGAGGCGGATCCCGAGCTGAGGAAGAAGGGCCTGGGGCATGGCCTGGAACGGCTGATCGAGGAGAGCTGGCACATGGCGGCCGACACCCGGGAAGGATCCGGCCGCCGGCTGGAGGCCGAGGACCTGGCCGAAGGCAAGCCGGTTCCCTTCCTGCAGTTCGGGTTCAGGACCCCCGCCGCCCTGGTGGGCCTGGGCGCCCCGACCCATCTCTTCCTGCCGGACGTGGCCCGGGCCCTGGGAACCCGGTGCGTGGTCCCGGAGCACGCCGCCGTGGCCAACGCCGTCGGCGCGGTGACCGGCAGCGTGTCCGCCACACGGGAGATCGCCATCCGGCCCCTCCAGTCGGATGAAGGGGGAGAGGTCTATGTTTTGTATGGCGCGGACCGGGACCGGACGCTGCCCGACCTGGAGGAGGCCATCGCCGCCGCCCGCCAGGAGGCGGAGGACGCGGCCCTCCGGGAGGCCCGGGCCCGGGGCGCTTCGGGAGACCTGTCCGTCCGGTCGGAAGTGGCCATGGAATCCGTCCAGTCCAGGGAACGGATCGATGTCCTGCTGGGCGTGACAGTGACGGCCACGGCGGCGGGATGCATCGCCCGGGGCTCCGGGACCGGGATTTGACAGCCGGGTTTCCGCTGTGCTAGAAACAGGAATGAAACGAGTCCCATGAAGGGACCGCCCTCCAGATTCCATACTCCATTCCGCCCATTGTTCGATCGACGCGACGCAACCGGAGCCATGAAGGCACCGCCCCCGCGGAAGCCCTCATGGCTTTTCCATCCCCATTTCCTGAATAAGGAAAGAAACGAAAGTGAGGTCCATGCCATGACCCGACATGCCATTCTCCGGCTTGTGACCGCCGCCCTCTGCCTGGCCCTGGGCATCCTGCTGCCCATCGTGTTCCATGCCATCGGGGGAGCTGGTGCGGTCTTCCTGCCCATGCACATCCCGGTGCTGCTCTGCGGCCTTCTGTGCGGTCCCCGGTTGGGAGCCCTCTGTGGCCTCGCGACTCCGCTGCTCTCGTCGGCGTTCACCGGCATGCCGCCCCTGTATCCCATCGCCGTCGCCATGATGCTCGAACTGGCCGCCTACGGCCTGGCGGCGGGGCTGCTGAAGAAGCGGTTCCAGGTCCATCCCTCCCTGGTGGGTGCCATGCTGGCGGGACGGATCGTCCTGGGCGTGGCCAATACGCTGCTGCTGGGATTCGGGGGCAAGCCCTATAGCCTGGAAGCCTTCCTGGCGGCCTCCTTCGTGACGGCCCTGCCGGGCATCGCCATCCAGCTGGTCCTGGTTCCCATCCTGTACCTGGCCCTGGAAAAGGCCGGCTTCGTCCGCCGGCTCCAGCCGGCCGCCTAGCAGACGCCTAGCCGAGCCGTTCCACGATCCATTCGGCCGCCATGGCGACGACCTCTTCCGCATATTGGGAGGGCGACCGGTCGGCCACCCCGGCGATCCGGACCTGGCATTGGACCGACGGCACCAGGATTTTCCGGGCCCGGCTTTCGGCCACCGCACGGGCCATGGCGGCCGACACCTCTCCATGGAGCGCCCCCGACAGGACGATCCCCAGGGGACCGCAGACCAGGTCGGCGTCGGCACAGTTCCACATGATCGCGTTCTCCCCGGTGGCACCCGCGTCCGCCCCGGCCTTCAGCATGGCCGACGTGGCCAGGGCGTTGGTGCCCACGGCAAGGAGCTCCAGCCGGTCTGCCCGGGCCTGGACCAGTGGGTGTCGCCGGAGCATCTCCACCAGGGTCCGTCCCAGGCCGCCGCCCTGGCCGTCGAGGATAACGACCTTGAGCCGCGGCAAGGCCTCCGACCCTCCCCCGGGGCCAGTCATGTCCGCACCCTTCCGTCCGGTCCGAACTCCAGCCGGAACAGCTCGGCCGGGTTGTCGAACAGCAGACGGCGGGCCAGGGACAGGGCCCCCTTCCGGTCCAGGAGCCCGTCGTCCATCTTGTCCAGCAGGACCTTCCCCAGGTTCTCCCTGGCGATGTCCAGGTGGCCCGGCACCCCGTCTGCGAAACAGTAGTCGCCGCCGAAGGCGGAGATCTTGTTGGCGGGGACCGATTCCAGGGTTTCGGCCAGGAAGCGGCGGGTCAGCCGGGGGGTGATGATGTGGGTCCAGCAGAGGTCCAGGTAGACGTTGGGGAACATCTTCACCAGGGCCGCCAGGCTGTCCTGGTACGGATACCCCATGTGGAAGATGTCGAATTTCAGGTTCCGATACAGGTGGAACTGGTTCAGCAGGTGCTCCGGGTGGGTGTACCGGAGGTCGTTGCCGTTGCCCTCCTGGAGCCCGGTGTGGATCTGGAGCACGACGCCATCCCGGTCGATCCGGCGCAGCACGTGGTGCATCAGGTAGTCATGGAGGGCGGGACCGAACCCGGGGTAGGCCCGCTCGGCCTCTTCCCGGCCGGTTTCGGGGAAAAGGAGCGGCCGGGCGTACGCCAGTCCATTCTTGAAGATCCGGACGCCCATGGCCTCCACGCGGTCCAGGATCCCGTCCACGGCCGCCAGCAGGTCGGAAAACCCGTCGATCCGGACATTCCAGGCCGCCTCCAGCGCGTCCAGGGAGGGCCGGCCCGTAATCCACACCAGGGGACCGATGTCGAAAACCGGCGTATACAGGCTCCGGTCGCTCTCCAGCGATTGGGGATGGCACAGCAGGCTGGTCACGATGCCGCAGGCGTCCCGCAGCACCCGGTGCAGCTTGTCCGGCCGGTTCGACGCCCGGAAGGCCGCCGCGATCCCCTCCACGGTGTCCCCATCCAGTCGCGGAAATCCGTAGAGGATCCGCACCGCCCGATCCAGGGCCTGGCCGTATCCGGTGAGGCGGCAGAACTCCCAATGGGAAGACAGGAGCCCATACCGGTCCGCTACGGGAAGGGACGCATCCAGGGCCCTGGCCAGGACGGGCTCCGGGAGGCCGGATGAAATGAGGTCCCGGACGAAGTAGTGGATCAGGTATTCCCGGAGCAGGTCGGCTTCCGGATTGACCTGGGACGGGCCGATGGGCAGGTGCTCGTGGGTGTCCACCACCGGGATGGCGGCGATCTCCCCGACAAGGTCGGACAGGCGAGGATCGGACTGCATGGCGGCGCCTCCGTTTCGGACCCGGCGGGGCGGTCCCTTCCGGGTGATCCTGGATCCGGTCCTTCCCGGATCCGGTCCTATTGCCCATCATATCACGGGAGCGGCTTGTCTTCCGCGGGGGTCACGGGGCCCGGAGCGTCCGGGCTTTGTTGCCGAACCCCCGGAAACATGCTATTCTGGAACCCGATCGAAACGGCCTTCCGCTTCTGCAAGGACCGATTCAAAAACAAGGGAGACCGACGTGTTGGATGAAATCCTGCCCCGAAGTAGTTCGCTCGCCGCGGCGACGGCGAGCGGCGACGGTGTGACCCTTCTCCTCGATCTCCTCCTCCTCCTGGTCCTGATCCTCGTGAACGCCTTCTTCGCCGCCTCCGAGATCGCGATCATTTCCCTGAACGACAGCCGCGTCCGCAAGCTCGCCGAGGATGGGGACAGGACCG
>JAKPNJ010000320.1 GCA_029548445.1 Bacillota bacterium
GCTCCCAGGTACCCCCGTCGGGGAGCCACCGTCCGGTGGTGCCGAAGAAATCGCTCCAGGAGGCCGTCTTCCTCGGTCCAGGGTCCGCCGCCGGCCCGGGACGGGGAGAGGGAGAAGGTAAAGAAATGCAGTTTCAGCCAATCGGGTTCCCGGGAGACGATCTCGTGGTCCACCTGGGGCGACACGATGAAGACCGCACCGGGTTCAATCGCATGGGCCGCCGTTCCGCACAGGAAGGTGCCCGATCCCTCCAGGGCCAGGCAAACCTCGTAGCAGGCATGGCGATGGACGCCGTTCCTCGGGGTCCGGGGCCCGAAGGCGCAGGAATGGGCCTTCGAGACCAGGAGGTCGTGGCCCCCCAGGCCGATGGCGACGGCTTCGTGCTCGATGTTGCAGGAAAAGACCATGCCAGGCGCCTCCCCTTGGCTCGCAGGGTAGCCGCCGCTGCAGGAATTGTCAAGTCCGGTGCAGGCCCGGTCCTTCCATCGGGCGCCGATCGCCCTATCCTGAAAATGGGCGGCCGTTCCCGGAACCACCCGGAACGCCCCCGGCCGAAAGGAAGGTGCCGACCATGCCGACCATGCCGACTCAGCCGACCCTGCCGATCCAACCGATCGCGCCCATGACCCGGCGCCAGCGGGTGCTGGCCGCCATCGACCACCGCCCCACGGACCGGATGCCCATCGACCTGGGGGTCCATTTCTCCTCCGGCATCTCCGTCTTCGCCTACCGGCGGCTCCGGGAACACCTGGGCCTGTCCGTCGACCGGATCGAGATCGTGGATACGGTCCAGATGCTGGCCCGGGTGGATGAGGACATCCTGGAGCGGTTCCATTGCGACGCCATCCTCCTGAACCCGGTGCCGCGGCGTCTCCGGCCCTGGACCATCCGGGACGGCGAAACCTTCCTGGTCAGCCAGCGGTTCCGGCCGGAGCGAAACGCCCGGGGCGAGTGGGTCGTCACGGACGGGGCGCGCCGCATGCGGATGCCGGAGGGCGGCTACTTCTTCGACGGGGACTGGCTCGCCTGCAGCGAATACGACACCGAAGAGGAGGAGCTGTCGGCCTATGCGGCCCGGGCAGAGTCCCTATATAAGGAAACCGACTACGCCACCTTCCAGCTGGGCTTCCCGGCCTTTTTCGGCGATGTGGAGTTCGCCTGCGACATCCTGACCGACCCCGACCGGGTCCTGGAGCAGCAGGAAGCCGGCCTGGCCTACTGGCTCGCCCGGACCGGCCGGGTCATCGACCGGTACGGGCCGTATATCCAGGGGATCGTGATCGCGGGGGACATGGGCACCCAGTCCGGCCCCTATGTCTCCCGGGAGCATTTCGACACCTTTACCCTGCCCTATCTCCAGAAGTACTGCCGGTTCGTCCACGAAAACAGCGACCTCCGGATCCATCTCCATTCCTGCGGCTCCATCGCCCCCCTGATTCCCTCCCTGGTCGAGGCGGGGGTCGACATCCTGAACCCGGTCCAGATCTCCGCGGCCAACATGGATCCCACGGACCTGAAACAGCGGTTCGGGGACAAAATGTGCTTCTGGGGGGGCGGGTGCGATACCCAGAACGTCTTGCCCTGGGCGACGCCGGAGGCCGTTCGGGATCATGTCCGGTCCCTGGTCGGCATCTTCCGGCCCGGCGGCGGTTTCGTCTTCAACCAGGTCCACAACATCATGGGCAACATCCCGCCGGAAAACGTGGTCGCCATGCTGGACGCAGCCTTCGAGGCCGGGTCATGACGAGGGAACATGGCCTTTCGGGGAGCCGTCCGGCTGCCGCTGCCCTGGGGCTGGCCCTCCTGGCCCTGGCCCTGGCCGCCCCGGGCTGCGGCCTGCTGCCCGCCGAGGAGGAGATCCTGGATCCCCCGCTCCTGGAGCCCGGCCGGGTCGAGTACCGGACCGAGGCCGTCGTCCGGGGGACCCTGGTCTCGGAAGTCCGGATGACCGCCGCCTTCGTGTCCGAAAGCCAGCGGAACCTGTCCTTCGAGAGCCTGGGGGGCCGGCTGAAGGCGATCCATGTCCGGTACGGCCAGGCCGTTTCGGCCGGGGATCCGGTGGCCGAGCTGGACACGGGGGAACTGGAAAGCCGGATTCGAATCCAGGCAATCGAGGTCGAGAAAGCGGCGCTCTCCCTGGAACGCCTCCGGGCCCAGGGCGCCGATGACTACGCCGTCCGCTGGGCCGCCCTGGAGCTGGAACAGCAGCGGATCCGCCAGGACGACCTCCTCCGGCAGCGGGA
Organism: Bacillota bacterium; assembly: GCA_029548445.1. Lineage (GTDB taxonomy): Bacteria > Bacillota > Clostridia > Saccharofermentanales > UBA5734 > JAKPNJ01. The sequence goes on from JAKPNJ010000320.1 coordinate 2,244, forward strand.
CGCGGCCCGTCTCGTGTCTCCCATCGACGGCGTCGTGACGTACCTGCTCAGCCTGCCCGTCGGCGACCCTGTCAACGCCTACCAGATGGTGGCCCGTGTGGCCGACACCAACCGCCTGGTCCTGGTCACCACCGATTCCCGGGCCGGGGAACTGCCCGTCGGCGCCCGGGTGGCGGTCTCGTTCCGGTCCGTCGAAATGGCTGGCGTCGTGACGGCGAATCCCTCCACCCTGGCCTCCGATCCCGACGAATCCCTGCGGAAGGCCGCCATCGTCCGGCTGGAGGAGGGGATCCCCGAAGGCGCCGCCTTGGGTTCGACCGCCCGCATCATCCACGAGCTGGATCGCCGGGAACAAGTGCTTCTCCTGTCCCGGAGCGCCCTCCGCCAGGTCGGCGGCCGGACCTATGTCCATGTCCTGGATGACGGGGTGCGGATCGAGCGGGATGTGGAACTCGGGCTCGTGACCGACACCCAGGTCGAAATCGTCCGGGGCCTGGCCGAAGGCGACCGGGTCATCCTGGGCTGAGGAGCCGGCCATGTTCCGCCTGGTACTCCGCAAGATGGGAAGCAATGCCTGGAAGGTCCTGTGCCTGCTGGCCGGGGCCGTCCTGGCCGTGGGCATGGCCTGCGCCGTGCCCCTTTACTCCGCCGGCATCCTGCAGCGGATGCTGGTCCGGGACCTGGAAGCCTATCAGTCGGCCACGAACCGCTATCCGGGCCATCTCGCCCTGGTGGGCAGCCTCGGATACGCGCGCCAGGACCAGGCGACGGCATTCGCCCGGACCCTCCGGGACACCTTCGACGGGTTGGTCCGGGACATGCCGGCCGATCCGCTGCTGACCGGGGAAGCCGCCTGGATCACCGGCCTGTACCATGAAATCGAGACCGCCGGAAAGCCCCGCATGGCCAGCGTGACCCTGGGGGGCATGACGGGCTTCGGGGACCATGTCGTCCTGCTCCGGGGCCGAATGCCCGCCGACAGCCTGGTGGACGGCGTCCTGGAGACCGTGGCCAGCGAAAAGGCCCTGCGGGATTCCGGGATGGCCCTGGACCGGGACTACCCCGTTTCCAGCTTCCGACAGCCCCGGGGATCGCCGCCGCTCCTCTCGGTCCGGGTCGTCGGCGTGTACGCCCTGGCCGACGGGCAGGACCTCTTTTGGTACCGGTCACCGGACCATGTCGACGCGACCCTCATGACGGATCCCGGCCTGCTGGACTCCCTGGGCGACACCTTTCCCCCCCTGGCGGCCGGCGAGCGAACCATATACGCAGCCTTCGACTACCGGGACTTCGGGATCCGGGACCTGCCGGCCCTGTCCCGGCTGGTGGCCCGGGGACACGCCGTGGCCGACGAGCAAGACTTCTCGCCCCGCTTTTCCGCCGCCTTCGAAACCGTCCTTGCCTCCTACGCCAGCCGGGAAGCGGAGCTCTCTTTCCATCTCCTGGTCCTGACAGTCCCCGTCCTGCTGATGCTGGCCTTTTACCTGTTCATGGTCTCGCAGCTCATGGTCCGGGGCGAGTCGGGCGTGGTGGCCGTCCTCGAGAGCCGGGGCGCGGGCCGGCCCCGGATCCTGGGCCTGTACGGGATCGAGGGCCTGCTGCTGGCCCTGCCGGCCCTGGTGGCCGGCCCCCTGGCGGGCACCTGGATGGTCCGGGTTATCGGGGCGTCCGGCGGATTCCTGGAGTTCGTGGATCGGAAAGCCCTGCCCGTCGCCCTGGACGGCCCAACCCTGCTGACAGCGGCCGTGGCCGCTTGCCTGTCCATGGCCGCCACCCTCCTGCCGGTCCTGTCGATCTCCCGGACGACCATCGTCCTGCAGCGGCGGGAGCGGGCCCGCCCCGACCGGGCGCCCCTGTGGGAACGCCTGTTCCTGGATGTCCTGCTGCTGGGGATCGGCCTGTACGCCCTCTATCGGCTTAACGCCGAACTGGACGCCTTCCGCAGGACGGGGGAGGGCGGAACGGACGCGCAGCCGGACTTCCTGCTCTTCCTTGCCTCGACGATCTTCCTGCTGGGATCGGGTCTGCTCTTCCTGCGCCTGTACCCGATCCTGCTGCGGATCCTGTACCGGATCGGCCGCGGCCTGTGGGGGCCTGCGCTGTACGCCTCGTTCCACCAGCTCCTCCATGCCGGCAACCCGGTGCGCTTCCTCATGCTGTTCCTGATCCTGGCCCTGTCCGTAGGTCTCTTCAGCGCCAATGCCGCCCGCACCCTCAACGGCAACCGCGAGGACAACATCCGGTGCCGGGTGGGGGCCGACATCCGGCTGCAGGAGCGCTGGACGCCCTACGATGCCAACGGCGACCCGATTTACGGAATCGACGGGTCCGGCTGGGGCGGCGGGGGTTCCGGCTTTTCGGGCACATCGGTTCCGTCCGACGGGGACATCCGGTACGTGGAACCGGATTTTGACCGATTCTGGTCGCTGGAAGGCGTCGACCACGCCGCCCGCGTTTTCCGGGCCGGCCGGGTCACGGTGTCGTCCGGCAGCCTGAAGGCCCAGTCGGGGCTCATGGCCGTGGATCCCAGGGACTTCGCCCAGGTCGCGTGGACCGCCCCCGGCCTGAATCCCCATTCCCTGACGGCTTACATGAACATCCTGATCCGGCGGCCCGACGCCCTCCTGCTGTCTACCGACCTCCGGGACACCCTGGGCCTGTCGGTGGGCGACCCCGTCGAGATCTCCATTGGCGCCGTCCTCCTGGACGGCGTGGCGGCCGCCTTTGTCGACACCTGGCCCGGCTATCGGCCGGTTCTCCCGGGCCCGGATGGGCGGCCCGTCCGGCAGGCCCTCGTGGTGGGCCACCTGGAAAGGCTGTACAGCCGGATGCCCATGACGCCCTATGAAGTCTGGCTGAAACGGGCGCCGGGCACATCGGACAAGCCGGTCTACGACGCCCTCCCGGCAGCGGGGATCGCCGTGGTCGCCATCGAGTCCGCCAACCAGCAGGTGGCCCTGGATCGGAACGATCCCATGAACCAGGGAACCAACGGGGCCCTGACCCTGGGGTTCCTGGTCTCGATGATGGTCTGCGGCGTCGGGTTCCTGATCCACTGGATCCTGTCCGTCCGGGGAAGAACCCTGCAGTTCGGAGTCTATCGGGCCATGGGCCTGGGCCGTCGGTCGGTGGCGGCCATGCTGCTGTGGGAGCAGCTCCTGGTGTCGGGAACGGCCATCCTGGCGGGCCTGCTTCTCGGCTCCCTGGCCAGCCGCCTGTATCTACCCCTGTTCTTGCTGGCCGGCAGCGACCCCGCGCCGGCCATCCCGTTCCGGGTCCTGGCCTCCGGAGCGGACAGGACCCGGATTCTCCTGGTCCTGGGCGGGTTGCTGCTGGCCTGTTTTCTCCTCCTGCTCCGGATGGTCCTGCGCATCCGGATTCACCAGGCCGTCAAGCTGGGGGAGGAGTAGCGTCATGGACAGGTGCGCACCGATTCTCGAGACCCGGGGCCTGTGCCGGGAATTCCGGGCCGGCGGGGAGGCCGTCCGGGTTCTTCGGGACCTGGACCTGGCGATTCCCCGGGGATCCCTGACGATGCTCACGGGGCGGTCCGGGTCCGGCAAGACGACCCTGCTCAACCTCCTGGGCGCCCTGGACCGCCCGACATCAGGCCAGGTCCGGTTCGACGGACTCGACATCGCCGGGCTTTCGGAGAGCCGGCGGGACCGGCTGCGGCGGCAGCGCATGGGGTTTGTCTTCCAGTCCATCGCCCTGGTGGCCGCCATGACCGCCTACGAAAACGTGGACTTCGGCCTGCGGGTGGCCGGCTTCGATCCCCGTCGCCGGCGGGACCGGGCGCAGGAGGTCCTGGAGTGCGTGGGCCTCGGGAAGCGGATGCGACACAGGACCCAGGAGCTGTCCGGCGGCGAGCAGCAGCGGGTGGCCATCGCCCGGGCCATCGCCCACAGGCCCCCGGTGGTTTTCGCGGACGAGCCGACGGCGGAACTCGATTCCCGGACCGGTCTCCAGGTGGTGGGCCTGTTCCGGACCCTGGTGGAACGGGAAGGACTGACCCTGGTCATGACCACCCACGATCCCGACATGATCGACCTGGCGGACCAGGTCCTCTCCCTGGACGAGGGAGGGACCCCATGAACCGGCCTGGCGGCAGCGGCCCCATGGTGGAGTGCGAGAACCTGGTCAAGATCTACAAGACACGGGACGTGGAGGTCCTGGCGCTCCAGGGCCTGGACCTGACAGTGGAGCGGGGCGAGTTCCTGGCGATCATCGGGAACAGCGGATCGGGAAAGTCGACCTTCCTGAACCTGTTGGGCGGCCTGGATACGCCGTCCGCGGGCCGGCTGGCCGTGGACGGCCATGACCTCCTGGCCATGGACGGGGACAGCCGGGTGCTCTATAAACGAAGGACCGTGGGATTCGTCTGGCAGAACAGCGCCCGAAACCTGGTGCCCTACCTGACCGCCCAACAGAATGTAGAGCTCCCCATCCTGCTGGATGGGGGACGGAACCGGCGGGAGCGGGCCCTGGAGCTGCTGGAGCGGGTGGGCCTGTCCCACCGGCGCCGCAGCCGGCTCCAGGAGCTGTCGGGGGGCGAGCAGCAGCGGGTGGCCATCGCCATCGCCCTGGCCAATTGCCCCGGCCTGCTGCTGGCCGACGAGCCCACGGGATCGGTGGATCGGGCCACGGCCGGGCGGATTTTCGACCTCTTCCGGTCCCTGAACCAGGAGTCGGGCCTGACGGTGCTGATCGTCACCCACGACCGACAGATCGCCCGCCGGGTGGGACGGGTGGTGGCCATCCGGGACGGCCGCACCAGCAGCGAATTCCGGATGACCCGGCAAGCTGCCGAGGAATTGGCCCGGATGGGCGCCGCCGGCCTTTCGTCCTGGGACTGGCCGGGATCGGGGGAGCCGTCCCATGAGGAGCTCGTGGTGCTGGACCGGAACGGGCGGCTCCAGTTGCCCAGGGACTACCTGGACCGGCTGGGCCTTCACGGGCGCAGCCGGATGCGGGCGGACCTGGAAGAGGGCCGGATCGTCCTGCGGCCGGAAGGGGAGGGAGCGGTCCCCGCCGATCCCGACGAGGGTTCCACCCATTGAAATGCATATGTCCTATACGGATTTCCTATACGGATTCCACCGAGTTGAGGAGGGCGTCCAGGCGATACTCGGCGGCCTTCCGATTCCGGTTCTCGTCGGGCTTTTTCTGGTAGATATAATCGTTGGCGGCCAGGGCGGCGATGGCCCCCTGGCTGGCGGCCACCACGATCTGCTTGTAGGGGAAATTCGTCACGTCCCCGGCGGCGAACACGCCGGGGATGTTGGTCTCCATCCGGTCGGACACGATGATTTCCCCGTACTCGTTCAGGTCCAGGTGGCTCCGGAAGTAACGGGAATTGGGGATCCGCCCGATCTCGACGAACAGGCCGACGCCCTGGAGGGTTCGCTGGCCGCCGGATTCCAGGTCCTCCACCCGGAGGCCGGACATGAAGTCGTCCCCCAGGACTTCCAGGATCCGGGTCCGCAGGTGGACCGTGATCTTCGGGTTCGCGTACAGGAGATCCACCAGGATCGCGTCGGCCCGCAGCTGGCTGCGATGGACCAGGGTCACGGACCGGGCGATCTTGGCCAGGTCCAGGGCCGCTTCCACTGCCGCGTTGCCGCCGCCGGCCACGAAGACATCCTTGTTTCGGAACAGGGGGGCGTCGCAGGTCACGCAATAGGAGACGCCGAGACCGCCGAAGGCCCGCTCCCCCGGAATGCCCAGGGCGCGGTAGTTGGTGCCGGTGGCGATGATCAGGGTCCGGCCCCGGAAAGTCTCCCCCGAGGACAGGGTCACCTGGTGGACACCGTCCGACGGCTCGTACCCGACGATCTTCGCGTCCTCCAGGAAGGGGACGCCGTAACGGTCCAGGTGGGCGGCGAACCGCTCGGCCAGCTCGGCGCCGGCCACATTGTCCAGGCCGAGGTAGTTGTCGATGTAATAGGTATCGGTCACCTGGCCGCCCCGGTGGCGGGCCAGCAGCCCGACCTTCAGTCCCTTCCGGCTGGCATACAGGGCCGCGTTGAGTCCGGCGGGGCCTCCGCCCACGACCAATAGATCGTAGAGGACGGCGGGATCCGGGGCGGGAATGGTGACGGGTTCGGCCGGGGCGTCGGTCTGCGAGGCGGCGTCGTGGTGCATGGGAACCTCCATTGTGGCGGATTCGGGCGGGTCATGGATCCGGCCGCCTGGGACCGGATCGCCTGCCCTGTCTGTCGGTCAGTATAGAACAGCGGACGCCCCCGATCAAATCACGCAGGATACGGAACCGCCGGCGATATGGTAGTGTGGAAGGGATGGCGGCAGGAGGCCGACTGCAGGCGCGATGCGTGCGGCGGCGGCCGGAGGACAGAGGGAGATGACATGCAGACACGGGTAGACGGAAAGACCGGCAAGGCCCTCTCGATCCTGGGGTTCGGATGCATGCGCCTGCCCATGATCGGCAGCGCCTTTGACGAGCCCCGAAGCATCGCCATGCTCCGGCGGGCCATCGAGGGCGGGGT
>JAKPNJ010000331.1 GCA_029548445.1 Bacillota bacterium
GTTCGTATCCAGCTGGTCCTTGGCGGCAATCATGGCGGCCAGCTTGGTCTGGTAGCCGTCATAGGTGGTCACGACCGTCCGGACCTTGATGCCGGTTTTCGCCGTGAAGTTGTCATGCAGCTCGATCTGGTCTGCGGAGGGAGTGTACCACCACAGGGTCCGGATCGTGGTGCCGCTGAGGGAAGCCGGCATCTTGGCGTAGGGATCGTACACGCCCGGCGTCGGGGTCGCCCCGCCCGTGGGGGTCACGCCGGATGTGGGCGTCACGCCTCCGGTCGGGGTCGTCTCGCCGGTCGGACTGACCTCTCCTTCGGTCGGCGTGACTTCCCCCTCTGTCGGGGTGGTCCCGCCTTCTGTCGGTGTCGCCTGGCCCTCGGTGGGGGTGCTTCCGGCTTCCGTGGGCGTCGCCTCGGCTTCCGTGGGTGTGCCCTCCGGGGGAACGGTCGGGGTGTTGGTTGCTGCCGGACCGCCGCAGGCGATCAGGGACATCACCAGCGACAGGCAGAGCAGCAGGGCGAACCATGCAGGCAGTTTTTTCGTGTTCATCCTGGTTTCCTCCTTAATCCGGCACACCTGTAGACCCAACTATTTAGTTATGTACCTTTATAATATAGAACATAAACAGCCATGTCAATCCGGAATGATGATTAAATATTGTAGATGAAGTGAGCCGGGCGTCCCCGCCTCGGGATGAAGGCCCGGGTGTCATACCACACAACGCGGAACAGTCGTTTCCTCATGGCCGGGCCTTCCGGATCCAGCAGGCCGCATCCCGCACGACCGCCGGCAGGGCCAGCATCAGCGGCGCCCCGTCCCGGCTGGCCTCCACCGTGGTCTCCCCGATCCTGGTCCCTTCGTAGGGATCCCACCACTCAACGGTATACACCCCCGGGGCGAACCCCGGCAGGGCCACCAGGGTTTCCGGAACCGTCCGGGGTTCCCGATGGATCGGGTGCCAGTCCCAATACCAGGTACTGTCCCGGTTGTGGATCCAGAGGCAGGCCCTGTCGCCGTTTCCGAGCGCATACACGTCCAGGTTGGGAATGTCCGGCTGCAGGTAGTTGAACAGGTCGAACCGCAGCTCCGCCCAGGCGTCGCCGATATTCGACACCTCGATCCGGTGGGCGCCCTGCGTCACCGGAAAGGCGTGGGGGATACAATGCTGGCTGTACACGGCCGTCCGGTCTTCCCACCCCTTGGCCGTGGGAATCCGGACGGGTCCCTTCTCCTCGCCGTCCAGCCGGACCGACACGATGGCGGCCTCCCCCTCGTCGGGTAGCCAATAGGTATAGAACAGCAACTCCCCGTCCGCCGCGAAGTCGACGTCCAGGGTCAGAGGATTGTGGTTGACGCCGTCGGGGCCGTGCAGGGGATGGTAGATCCTGGGCATGTCGGGCAGGTCGGGATGAAGGGCATCCGTTGGAACCGAGAGGGTCCGGGGGCCCCGGATGTCCGCAGTCTGCCCATTGAGGGGCATGAAATTCATGATGGAGGGCAGCATCACGTTGGCGTGGGGCGCGGTCCCGGGCCGGTTCCGATACCGGATCGGACCGACGGCCATCGGGCGGAGCCCCAGGAGGTCCTGTCCCCGGATGAACCGGTCCAGGGCCCTGTGGTGGCGAAGCAGCCCGTTCTGGTGCAGGTACTCGTACATCCAGATTTCGGGGGTGCCGCCGGCGCCGGCCAGCAGGCTGCCCCACAGGGCGTTGTGGACATGGATGCCTTCCGGATCGGTGATGCCGTACACGAAATTCAGTCCGCATTCGCATTCCAGGCAGGGCTTGTTGAACTGCGACAGCATCCGGGACTGCTCCGTATAGGTACCCTCCCCCATGTCCCGGGCATCGTAGATCTCCGGCAGCGACACATCCAGGCTCTCCAGGGCGAAAAACGACGGATCGCGGCGCCAGATGGCGAGGCTCGAGGAGACGAGGTGCCCGTACACATCGACCTGGTGGAACCAGCGGGCCATCTCGTCATGCCAGTCCCGGCCCACCGCGAAGTCATAGTCCTCCGTATACTCCGCCTCCCCCTGGAACTGGACCAGGAACAGGCTGGTCGAATGGCCCCAGCGGGCCAGCAGGTACCGGAGAAATTCCCTGTAAAGCCGCCGGGCTTCCGGGTCCGAAAAGGTATCCCGGGGCCGGTCGCAGGGGCCTCCGTTGGCCCGGTTGTAAGGGTGGGAGGACCATGCCGCATAGGGCGGGGTCGAACGGACCTCGTTCCAGATTTCCACGCCCAGGTTCAGGTGGAAGCCCCGGCTCTCGGCCGCCTCGAGGAGATGGTCCAGGTTCCGGGACGCGGCCAGGTCCATCCGGTCGGGGCCGCACCGGGCATTGCGGATCGGCAGTCCGCTGGTATGGCCGATGAAAAAGCGGAAGCTGTTCAGCCCGAAGGGGGCGGCCTCGTCCATGTTCTTCTCGAAATACCCGACCGGGTCGGCGGTATGGCGGGGTCCGCCCTTCCACAGGACCTCCCCGAGGGGAAAGAACACGTCCCCCGAATCGAACCGGAATCGCCCCGGCTTCTCCACGGTGCACCGGATGAACCCTTTCGAGTCCGATGGCGTCACATCGAAGGGCGGCAGGGACAGGACCGCCGTTTCGTTGCCCGCGACGGCCTCGACCCGGACTGTCCATCGGCCGGTGGAGCGGGGCGCGAACCGGACCATCCAGCAGGGCGCACCGATGAGGGTGGGATCATGGGGACCGGCGGTGTCCCGGAACAGGAAGCCCGGAACCCGAAATGCCTGGCCGGAGGGATCCAGGAAGATCCCCGTGAGCGCAATCTCCCTGGAATCGAAGGGATTGGCGAAGGACCTGGAGAGCGCGAACCGGGCCTCATATTTCCGATACCGCTCAACAGTCGGCGGGGGAGGGCTTTCGAGGGCGATGGCCAGTCGGCTGGTTTCCTGTTCCACGATTCGGCTCCTTTCCCTCTCCGGGCAATCCGGTCCGGCAAACGAACCGGCCCGCCGGTTCATCCCGGCTGCCGAAACGCCGTCCGTCCCGCCTGGAACATGGCGACGACGTTTTCCGGCGGCACATCCTCCTGGATGTTGTGGGCGGCGGCCAGGATGTACCCGCCGTCTTCGGCCATGAGGCCCACGACCCGGCGGACCTCCTGCGCCACATCGTCCGGGGTGCCGAAGGGCAGCACGGTCTGGGTGTCGATGCCCCCATGGAAGCAGACATCCCGGCCATAATGCGACTTCAGGCTCTCCGCCGACATGAGGGGGCTCACCGGCTGGATCGGGTTCAGGATCTCCACGCCGCAGTCGACCAGGCTCGGGACCAGGTGGAAGACCTGGCCGCAGGAGTGGTGGAGATAGGCCGCCTTCGTGTACTTCTTCGTATAGGCGATCCGCTCCCTGAAATAGGGCTTGACCAGGTCGTCGAAGGTTTCCGGGGACACGAAGGAGTTGGCCTGGGTGGCGAAGTCGTCGCCGCTGGAGGTGTAGTGGCAATAGGGGCCCAGCAGGCCGTAGTACAGGTCGATGACCTTCTTCTGGTACCCCAGGATGATGTCGAAAAACCGGTGGACGAAGGCCTCGTCCGCCAGGGTTCGGTACAGGAAGTCCTCGAATCCGCAGATCCAGCAGCCCAGCTCCAGGATGCCCAGGACCGGGTGGGAGGCGCAGAGGACATAGTCCGTCTCCTCGAACAGGGTCCGGGCCCGGTCCCGCATGGCCTCGACCTCCCGGATGTCGATGGATTCCGGTTCCGGCCAGGGATAGCGTTCCAGGTCGTCCACATCGGCGCCGGCCAGGGGGGAGCGGGTGATGTCCCAGTACAGGCCGGTCCAGGTTCGCTCGATGCCCCACTCGTCGATGACGACCGTCGGCGATACCTGCCTGGCCAGGGACTTTCGCGGCGTGGGGAAGCCGCCGACCCCCCGGGTGTCGATATCCAGGTAGGCCAGGATCCGCTCGTCCACCCCGTTGGGGCCGAGCATACCGGGGTCCGGTGCGTATCCCAGCAGGTCCATGAGCCGCTGGTGGCTCTTCCCCTCGAAACCGGACAGGGGGCAGCCGGCCAGGTCGAGGACCAGGCGGTCGGGCCGCCTGTGTTCCAGGGTCGCCTGGAAGCATTCTCGTCGGGTCATGGGCCCCTTCGGGCCGTTGGCTCGGTCCATCCGGACCCCCTTTCCTCTCCCTTGTTCAGGCGGCGAAGGCATGTTGATTTTGTAAGCTTTCTTTATTATATGGACGGGGTTCCACCCTGTCAACCAGCCATGAGGACGGATTTTCGGCGATCACCCCACCCCCCCGGCCGGATCCGGCGCTCTCGGTTGCCGGGCCAGGCGTCCTCGGTTGCCGGAATGGCGCCCAGGCCCTACAATGCCGGTAGGGTTGCGAAAAAGCCGGATGGGCTGCGACCCGGGGAGGCAACCGGATGGAACGACAGGCGCTCCTGGACCTGGCGGTCGACGTGGACCGCAGCGAGCTGTTCGAGGTCCTGCGAATGGACTGGGACCCCGGCGACGAGGACGCCCGGGCCCTGGCCGCCATGCTGGAGGACGCCCGGGCCGTCGCCCGGCCCAAGGCCCTCTTCGCCGTGGCGCCCATCGAGGAAAAGGGAGAGGACTTCGTGGTGGCGGCGGGCGTCCGGCTGGATTCGGCCCTGGTCCGGCGCAACCTGGACCCGGTCCACCGGATCGTGCCCTATATCGCCACTTGCGGGACAGAGCTCGACGCCTGGTCCCAGGCCTACACCGACCCCCTGGAGCAGTGCGTCGCCGACGAGATCAAGAAGCTTTTCCTCTACAAGGCCTTCGCTGTCCTGCGGGACCGGGTCCGGTCCGGCTGGTTTCCCCAGGGCGACATGTCCAGCATGAACCCCGGTTCCCTGCCGGCCTGGCCGCTGACCCAACAGCGGGCGCTCTTCGCCCTCCTGGGCGATGTAACGGGAGACATCGGCGTCCGCCTGACCCCTTCTTCCCTGATGCTGCCTTCGAAATCCATGTCCGGATTCTTCTTCAGCGCTGCGGTCCACTATGAGAACTGCCGGCTCTGCCGGATCCCGAACTGCCCCGGGCACCGGGTGCCCTGGGAGCCCGGCGCGTAACCGTCAGGTCCACTCGTACTCGACGGCGTCGAGGAAGGCCCGGGCCAGCAGCAGGTGGCCCGTGGTGTTCGGATGGACCCGGTCCCAGGCGATGGACGCCGGGTACCAGTGGGCCAGGAAGGCGTCGAACCGGGCCTGGGTGTCCACGAAAATCGCCCCGTGCCGTTCCGCAACCCGCCGGACCGCCTGGCCGTACTCGTCCATCCGGGCCCGCATGGCATCCCGGGGATTGGGCTCGAGATAGAAGGGCGCCATCAGGACGAGGCCCTTCAATGTGGGGCTTGCGGCGGCGGCCAGGGCGTCCAGGGTGGCCTCGTACTCCTCCGGCGGGACATGCTGCTCTACCTGCAGCGGCAGGTCGAACTGCCGCCAGACATCGTTGATCCCGATCAGGACGGACAGCCAATCCGGCGCCAGGTCCAGGACATCCCGGGTCCAGCGGGCCGCCAGGTCCCGGACGGTATGGCCGGAGGTGCCCATGTTCGTGACCCGGATCCGCCGCTCGGGATACCGGAGGTCCAGGAGCCCCGACACATAGGCCACATAGCCTTTCCCCAGGGCATCGAACAGCCCCTCCCCCACCGGGTGGGCCCGTCCGCAGTCCGTCACCGAGTCCCCGATCATGAGCAGCCGGCTGCCCGCCTCGATTCTCATGGCTCCTTCCTCCCCTTTCGATCGTCCGTTTTCGACCGGATCCCCAGGAAGAACCGGGCGGTCCCGACCCCCATCCGGAACAGGGGGCCTTCCATCTCCCGGGCGACCTGCCGCAATTCCTTTACTATCTCGATCCGCTGGGGGCACTTGGGCTCGCACCGGCCGCAGGCCGTGCAGCGGGAGGCGAAGCCCGGCCGCTGGGAGAAGGCGCCCAAACTCTGGGCATACTTGAAGTGGCGGTTGCCCCCCTTGCCCATCAGCTCCAGGTCGTTCAGGTTGGAGAAGCACCCCGGGATGTCCACGCCATAGGGGCAGGGCATACAGTACCCACAGGCCGTGCAGGGCACCCGGGTTTTGGCCAGCAGGAGGTCCCGGACCTGGCCGAACACCGCCTGGTCGTCGGCCGTCATGGCGTGGGGCATGGCGTCGCCGGCGATCCGGAGGTTCTCCTCCAGCTGGGCCTCGTCGCTCATGCCGGAGAGCACCACCGTCACCTCCGGGTGGTCCCAGATCCAGCGCAGGGCCCACTCGGCCGGCGTCCAGCCGGGC
>JAKPNJ010000006.1 GCA_029548445.1 Bacillota bacterium
GCGCAGACGATGGGCGTGGCGACAATGGGGGCCAGCAGGAAGTCCACCCGGTCGATCCGGGAGGCCATGGCCTCCGGCACATCCACGTTGCCGATATTGGACAGGACCGTCGTAAAGCGCCTTTCCCCATATACCCGGTGGGCGATCCTCAGGATGCCGATCTTGAGTACCAGCGGGGCGATCCGGATCAGGAAATTCCGCTCGGCCCGGACGTTTTTGCCCATGGTGGCGTTCATGTACTTTTCCGTCACATGGAACCGCATGGCATGGTGGACCGACGCCAGGATCTCATCGAAGGAAAAATCGCCGAATTCGGGCTCGATGGCGGGATTCACGAACAGGGCAAAGTTTCTCAGGGTCTTCGACGGGTAATATTTCCGAAGGTTGACGGGAACCGACACCCGGATGGGCGGGCGGTATCGCAGGGGCTCCCGCCGCTGGCGGAGATACAGGGCTTCGAGAAACAGCGCGGCCAGGTATTCCGTGACCGACACACCCCGGTTCCGGGCCAGCTTCAGGATCTCCGCCAGGGACACGATGCCCGTCACGACCAGGGGGGGGATTTGGGATTCCACGGGAGCCGGGACGTGCCAGGCCTTGCTCTCCCGGGGGCGGCGGACGACCCGGAAATTGGTGTAGCGGTTGTAGCCGTCCTCCATTTCTTCCGGATTGGGCGGTTCGTCCGGATCCAGCACCCCGTGGGTCGAGGGGATGTCGTCGCCTCCCAGGCGCAGGTATTCGGCCACCAGGGTTTTCAGGAACACCATGGCGCCGGTGCCGTCGGTCAGGGCATGGAAAAACTCAACCGTAATCCTTCGTTCGTGGTACAGCACCCGGAACTGGAATCCCCGGGTCTCCCTGGGCTTGATCGGCGCCATGAGGACGCCGGTTTCCGGCAGGGCCACCGGTTCGGCGGGATTGTGCTCGAAATAGAACCAGAACAGGCCCTTGCGCATCCGGACCCGGAAACAGGGGAAACGGGGCAGGACCCGGACCAGGGCCTGCTGGAGGCGCGACGGGTCCACGGTCTCCGTCAGTCGCATGGACATGCGGAAGACCGAGGCATTGCGGGCCCGGTTGAGGGCCGGATAAATCTTGGCGGCGTTGTCCAGCCGGAACCATCCCGGCGGCTGGCCGGAAGCCGCATGCTTTCCGGTCATGGCAATCCTCCTGCTTCTGCGGGACCTGCATCCTGCCGACCCATTATATCACCGGCTCATGTACAATGAGGATGCGCGCGACACCGTCGCGGGAAGGAGCGGATTCCCGATGCCCAGCCGCAAGAGCCAGGCAATCCTCGTCGCCATGAAAGCCGCCATGCCGGCGGTGGGAACCCTGGACGCAGACCTGCTGCGGAAAGCCCACGACAGCCTGTTCTTCCTCCTGCCCCCCGACCGGCGGACCCGGATCGAGGAACTGCGCCTGGGCGGCGTTCCGGCGGCCTGGATCCGCCCGAAGGGATCGGACGGGCGAAGGCGGCCGGCCCAGGTCCTTCGGTCCCTGCCTCCCCTGAAGCGTCTGGAACGGAATCCGCCCCGACAGGCGATCCTGTATTTTCATGGCGGTGCCTACATGACCGGCGGCCTGCCCTATATCCGGGTCATCGCCTCCCGGATCGCCGCCGCCGCCCGGGTGGCCACCCTGGCCATCGCCTATCGCCTGGCACCCGAGCACCCCTATCCCGCAGCGCTGGAAGACGCCCTGGCGGCCTATGACGCCATGCTGGCCATGGGCATCCCCGCATCCGGCATCGTGCTGGCCGGGGAATCCGCCGGCGGCAACCTGGTCCTCTCCACTGCCCTGGCGATCCGGGATTCCGGGCGGCCCCTCCCGGCAGGACTCGCCTGCCTGTCGGCCTGGGCCGACCTGGCCGGCGGCTCCACCTACCGGAGCCTGGCGGATGTCGATCCTTCCCTGGATCCGGATTCCCTGCTCCTGGCCGCCCGCCACTTTGCGGGCGACATCCCGCTGGAGGATCCGCGGATCTCCCCGGTTCACGCGGACCTGGCCGGCCTGCCCCCAACCCTGATCCACGCGGGGAGCCGGGAAATCGTCCTGGGCGATTCCCTCCTGCTGGCCGAGCGCATGCAGGAAGCCGGAGTGGACGCGACCCTCGAGATCTATGAAGGCATGTGGCATGTCTTCCAGCTGTTTCCCGTGCCGGAGGCCCGGAAGGCTCTCCAGCGGATCGGGCGCTTCATACGGGACCGCCTGGAGATCGGGCCCTGACGATTCCCGAAACGAGTGCAAGTCAACGGATCTCGTCTTGCAGAAGCGGACCGCATCATGATACAAAGGACAGGGTCCCGAAACCGGGACAACCAACGGGCAACGGCGCCCGGCGCCGATCCCGTGCCAGTGGCGGGAAAGGCGGAGTGCGTCATCATGACAATTAAAATCGGAATTATCGGGTATGGAAATCTGGGACGCGGCGTCGAGAAGGCTGTCATGCACGCGCCCGACATGGCGCTGGCGGCGGTCTTTTCCCGACGCCCCGGTGCCGTCGTTCCGGACAGCGGCGTGCCGGTCGTGGCCATGGACGCGATGGACGCCTATGCGGACCGCATCGATGTCATGATCCTCTGCGGCGGTTCCGCCACCGACCTGCCTGTCCAGGGTCCCCTGGCAGCCCGTCGATTCCACATGGTCGACAGCTTCGATACCCACGCGAAGATCCCCGGATATTTCGAAGCCGTCCGGTCGGCGGCCGCCGAGGGCGAACGCCTGGCCCTGGTCTCCTGCGGATGGGACCCGGGCCTTTTCTCCCTGGCCAGGGTCCTGTTCGACTCGATCCTGCCGTCCGGCACGGAG
>JAKPNJ010000015.1 GCA_029548445.1 Bacillota bacterium
TTCCGTCCTGCCATGCGCGCGCGGCCTGGGGGAGAGAGAACAGGAGACGGCCGCTTCTCCTGAAACTCTAGCATGCCCGGCCGGGACCCGCAAGGCGCGTCCGGGTGCTATAATCAGGGCAATCCGTTTCCGCCCGCCGGCTATCGAGGAGGAACCCGACCCAGATGGATCCCCGACCCCGCCGCCCGGCCCCGGGCCGGCTCCCGTTCCGGCTTCGCCGCGTCGAACCCCGAGGCGGCGGGACCGGTCGCGCCGGGGACCCGGACGATGCGTCCGGGGCCGCAAGGCCGCGATCCCCCCGGCTTCACCCACCCCGCCGGCTCCCCCTGCCGGTCCTGGTCCTGGTGGACCTGCTGCTGGTCGGCGTCGGCCTGATGGCCTTCTCCCTCTTCCACCATGTCCTGCCCCAGCGGTTCGACAGCGACGGGCTGGTCCTGCCCACCCCGACAGCGCTGGCCGGACCGACGGAAGCACCCGGCGGTTCCCCAACCGGTTCCCCGACAGCGGCCGCGACCGGAGTCGTCTCCCCGGATCCCTCCGCCACCCCGGCCGCGACCCCCACGCCGGACCCGGCCCTCTCCGGGGACTGGGGCGTCCGGTTTGCAGAATATTTTACAGACGGGGCCGTCGTGCAGACCGGGACCGAGTACCGGAGCCGCAACCTGTCCATCCAGGTGGAAACGCACCAGGAGGACGGCGTGACCTGGTATGTGGCCGACATCCGGGTCCGCAGCCTGGAGTATCTCCGCTCGGCCTTCGCCGGCGGCGAATACGCCCGCAACGTGACGGATCCGGTGCCGGAGATCGCCGGGGAAGCCGGGGCGATCCTGGCCATGACCGGCGATTATTATGGCGGCCGGAGCCTGGGCCTTGTCATCCGGAACGGCATCCTGTACCGGGAGACCCTGTTCGAGGATGTCCTGGTGATGTACCACGACGGGCGCATGGAGACCATGACCGCAGCGGAGTGTGACGTGGAGCGGCTCAAGCGGGAGGGCGCCTGGCAGGCCTGGTCCTTCGGCCCCATGCTGCTGCAGGACGGGGAGCCCATGACCCGCTTCAACAGTACCGTCCCCCGGGCCAATCCCCGGTCGGCCATCGGGTACTATGAACCTGGCCACTACTGCTTCGTTCTGGTGGACGGCCGGGCGCCGGGGTACTCCGACGGCCTGTCCCTGGTCGACCTGTCCCAATTGTTCCATGACATGGGCTGCGCCGTCGCCTACAACCTGGACGGGGGCCAGTCCGCGGTCATGACCTTCCTCGGACGGGTCGTGAACCAGCCATACAAGGGAGGCCGCGATGTCAGCGACATCGTCTGCGTCGTGGACGAGCCGGATGCCGGCCTCGCGGCGGGAGACGCCCCGTGATTCGCCGGGCCCTGCCCCACCTCTGCCTCGTGATCTCGGTCATGATACTGGTGTTCTATGGCATCGACCGGGTGAACCATGCCATGAACTTCATCGGGAACCCGGTCTTCAACACCCTGCTCCTGGTCTATGCCCTCCTGGTCATCGCCCTGTCCGTCCTGGCCATCGTCCGGGACCGGAGGGGGTCATGAGGCGCCTGGCCGGACGGCTGTCGATCCCGGGCCTGGTCCTGACGGCCCTCCTGGTCCTGGGGATCGGGTATGGCGCACTGGCCTACTGGCTGCCCAACCGGCCGGGGTGGGTCGGGGCCGGCGAGATCCGGCCCACGGGCAGCGGACCCGGACCGACATCGGCAATCCCGGCGCCCAGCGGTGTCCAGGAAGGGGAAGCGGCCCTCGCCGACCATCCCTGGCAGCCCGCCGACCCCGGCGATACTGGCGATCCCGGTGCTCCGGACCCGTCCGGCGGCGCGTCGGTGGCCCCCACCTCGCCGATGACCCCGATG
>JAKPNJ010000025.1 GCA_029548445.1 Bacillota bacterium
ACCCGCTGCATCTGGCCGCCGGACAGCTGGTCCACCCAGCGCTTTTCATACCCGTCCAGGTCCACGGTCCGGAGAGCCTGGTTCACCTTCTCCCGGACGACGGGAGCCGGCACCCGCCGGAGATGGAGCCCGAAGGCCACATTGTCGAACACGTTCAGGTGGGGGAACAGGGCGTACCGTTGGAAGACGGTGTTGACCCGCCGCTTGTGGGGTGGAATCTCCAGCAGGTCGGCGCCCTCGAACAGCAGGCGCCCGCAGTCCGGCTGCTCGAAGCCGGCGATGATCCGGAGGGTGGTGGACTTGCCGCATCCCGAGGGACCGAGGAGGGTAATGAACTCGTTCTGGCGGATGTAGAAGGTAATGTCCGAGAGGACCTTGGCGTCGCCGAAGGACTTGTCGATGCCGATCAGTTCCATGATATGGGGACGCCCGGACACATCGGGCAGGAAGTGGGGGAATCCGGACCTGGCCGGCGGAGACGCCGAGGCGCCGGCTGCATCGGCGGGGGATCCGGACCATCCGTTTCGGAACAGCTGGGCCATGACGTTACCTTGTGCCTTTCCCTTCGTATACGAGGCGGACGCTAAAAGCTGGGGGGGCTGGAGACCCACAGGACGCGGGCCTTCCGCCGGCCGGGATTCCGCAGGCAATGGGGCTCGCCGGGATGGACGAGGAAACTTTCGCCCCGGTGGACCCGCAGGCGGCGGTTGCCCACCTGGAGCAGGATGGTTCCTTCAAGGACATATCCGAACTCCTCTCCCTCGTGGGGGTTGTCGGGCCAGGTGGACCCGCCGGGGTCCAGGGACAGGAGGATGGGTTCCATGGCGTTTTTCTGGGCGTTGGGGATCAGCCACGTAATGTCGTTGCCGGCTTCCGCGTCCCGCTTGACGGCGAAATCGTCGGCCGTAAAGACGACCTTCTCCTCCGACCGGTCCCCGAAGAACGTACGCAGGTCGGTGCCCAGGGCTTCCAGCAGGTCCACCAGGGTGGCGATGGAAGGGGACGCCAGGTCCCGCTCGACCTGGGAGATAAAGCCCTTGGAGAGCTCGCAGCGATCCGCCAGCTCCTCCTGGGTCAGGTTGGCGGCCTGTCGCAGGAACCGGATCTTTTCCCCGATCTTCATGCCGCGCCTCCCGGGATCCGCCGCGGAGCGAGTATGCTCCGCATAGACTTTTGGTTTACCCCTACTAAACTCCAGGGCTTGATCATACCAATGGGGGAGACGCCTGTCAATGGATCCGGGTCGGGATCCGACAGGGATGCCAGGCGGCTGGGGGCGGCTTCCCGGGCGCATCCCGTTGATTTCCCCCGGGGGATGCCGTATGCTGTTCGAAGGACGCCGAAAGCGGCGTCGGGAGAGGCGGAGCGCCCTCCTGCCCCAGGAAGGAGACTGGTTCCGAATGCCTGTCCGAAAAGCCCGCGAACGGATCCGAACCGCCCGCCGCATCGTCGTGAAGGTCGGGACCTCGACCCTGACCTACGAGAACGGGCGCATGAACCTGGGAAGCCTGGAACGCCTGTGCCGGGTCCTGGCGGACCAGATGAACCGGGGCCGACAGGTCGTGCTGGTCTCATCCGGCGCCATCGGGGTGGGGATGGGACGGCTCAGGATGAAGGAGAAGCCCCGGGAGATGCGGGAGAAGCAGGCCGTGGCCGCCGTGGGCCAGAGCGAGCTGATGAACATTTATGGCCGCCTGATGTCCGAATATGGCTGCCTGGTGGGCCAGGTTCTCCTGACCCGGGACGATGTGGAGGACGAGCCCACCCGGACCAACGTGGTCAACACCCTGGATACCCTCCTGGAGAAGGAGGTCCTGCCCATCGTCAACGAGAACGATACGGTGTCCACCGAGGAGATCTACCACAACGGAACCTTTGGCGACAACGACACCCTGTCGGCCATTGTCGCCCGCCTGGTCCGGGCGGATGTGCTGGTCCTGCTGTCGGACATCGACGGGCTCTACGACCGGGATCCCCGCAAGGACCCCGACGCCCGCCTGCTGCCCGTGGTGGAGGCGATTACCCCGGAGATCGAGCGTGCAGCCGGGGGTGCCGGTACCCGGCGGGGAACCGGCGGCATGCGGACCAAGGTGGAGGCCGCCCGGATCGCCACCGGGGCGGGCGTGGACATGGTCATCGCCAGCGGTCGGGATCCCATGATCCTGGAGCGGATCTTCGACGGGGAGGAGATCGGGACCCTGTTCCTCGGACAGCACGAGTAGCGAAACCGCTTCGTCGCGGCGATGTCGTCGCCACGGCGTCGTTGGCGCTACGGCGTCGTCGGCGCTACGGCGTCGTCGGCGAACCGCCACAAAAAGAAGACCGGCCCCGCGGGGCCGGTCAATTTTTTCCGGGCTTGCCGGTGGGCGGCGGGGCCGTGGGGGTTCCGGCCAGCGATAGGACCGGCGTCGGGGTCGGTGTGGGGTCTCCTGTAGGCTCCCCGGTCGGCTCGGGTGTCGGCTCGGGTGTCGGTTCGGGCGTTGCCGTCGGCTCAGGGGTCGGCGTCGCAAAGGGGTCCGGCGTCGGGGTCGCAAAGGGATCCGGCGTCGGGGTGGGCGTGATCACGGGGGTGTGAAGGCTGCAATATGTCACGGGTGCGGTCCCCGGCATGAAGTACTCCCTGATGACGAACTGCCCGGCTGCGGCGCATTCCGGAGAGGCCAATTCCCCGGTGGCGATGCAGATCTCGGCGCTCTCCACGGTCATGGGCATATACCAGTCCGCATCCGGCGACTTGTCCCGGTGGAGGCGGGTCATGATGTCATACCAGATGCGAAGGGCGTTGCCTCGGTCGTCCTTGGGCATCTCGATCTGCTTCAGGCGGCCGTCGTATCCGTACCACACCGCCGCGGTGTAGTACGGCGTAAAGCCGACGAACCACTTGTCCCGGTTGTTGTCGGTGGTACCGGTCTTGCCGGCAGTCTGGATGATATCTCCCTCGCCATTCTTGACCTTGCCCACGGCCGAGGCGGTGCCGCCGTGGTTGAAGGCGGTGTTGCGGCCCAGCATGGGCTCCTCGAGAAGCTTGCACATGACGAAGGAGGTTTCCGGCCGGTACACCTGGACGGAAACGGGCTTGTTTTCCAGGACCACGTTGCCGTCGGCATCCAGGACCCGGCTGTAGCTCATGGGAGTGAAGTACAGGCCGCCGTTGGGGAATACCTGGTAGGCCGCCGCCATCTCCAGGGGCGACATGCCCCGATAGAAGCCGCCCAGGGCGATGGAGACATATTGCTCGTTGGACCGGTCGATCCCGACACTTTTCAGGTAGGACAGGGAGTCCCGGGCCCCCAGCAGGTTCAGCCAGAGCTGGGCCGCTACCACGTTGGAGGAGATCTTGAGGGCGTTCCGGACGGTCATGTTGCCGTAGAAGCCGGTGTAATTGTTCTTCGGGTAGGGTTCGTTGGGGTTCTGGTTGTCGTAGAAGACTTCCTTGTCCTCCACCACGGTGGCCGCCGTGATCCGCCCCAGGTCCAGCAGGGGGCCATACACGTTCAGGGGCTTGATGGAGGAGCCAGGCTGCCGGGCGATGTCCACGGCCCGGTTGAGGATCAGGTTGGCGGTCTTCTCGCCGTATCCGCCGTACATGGCCAGGATCGAGCCGCTGTACTGGTCCAGGACCACGGTGCCGGCCTGGGGCCGCTCGGGGAAGTCCTCGATGGCTGCCGGATCGGTCACGAAGAGGGACTCGGTCTGGAAGGATGCGTCCACCTGGGACTGGACGGCGGGATCCATGGTGGTTTCGATGCGATATCCGTAGTTATAGATGGACGCCGTGGCCAGCTGTTCGCTGAAGCCCTTTCGTTCCATCAGGTCCTTCCGGACCTGCTGGATGACATAATCCACGAAATAGGGCCGGATGGCCGTGCTGGTCACAGGGTCGTCGGCCCGCTTCCGGAAGCGCAGTTCGGTGTTCAGGGCGTTCCGGTATTCCTCGTCGGTAATGAAGCCCAGTTCATGCATTTTGCCCAGGACGATCCGCTGCCGTCGCAGGGCGTTTCGGCGTCCGGACTCGGTAAAGGGATTGTAGTAGGAAGGCAGGTTCGGAATGCCCGCCAGGAAGGCGCATTCGGGGAGGTTCAGCTCGGAGACCGACTTCCCGAAATAGGCCCGGGCGGCCGACTGGACGCCCACATAGCTGTTCCCCATGGGAACCAGGTTGATGTAGAGCTCCAGGATCTCCCACTTTTTCAGCATCCGTTCCAGGCGGATCGCATTGTACCATTCCTGGACCTTCCGTTGGGCCGAGCGCTGGTCGCGGCCTGTGATCATCTTGATGGTCTGCTGGGTAATGGTGGATCCACCATGGGTGGGGCTGCCCGCCGTCGTGACGAAGGCCAGCAGGGCGCTGCCGATCCGGCGGAGGTCGATGCCGAAGTGGGTGTCGAAGCGCTCGTCCTCGATGGCCATGATGGCCTGCTTGAGGTAGGTGCCCTCGATTTCGGAATAGGGGACCAGTTCCCGGTCGATGTTCTGGCTGCCGGTCAGCTTGGCGATTTCGTTTCCGTCCCGGTCATAGACGAAGGAAGTCTCGACCCGGACCTTGAGCTCCCCGATGGAGATGGCCTCGGCGGTGGTGACATATCCAAACAGCATGCCTCCCAGGGTACCGGCGCCCAGGAAGCCGACCAGGACCAGCAGGACCAGGACGATGCGGAGCGATCGGAAGACGGCGAACAGGAGGGCCCGGGGAATGGATACCTTCGCCGGCGCCTTCGGCGGCTTGCCCCGGAGCCGTTTTTTCCATTGGCGACGGAGAAAGCGGCCGGACCGGGTGGTTGGCCGGGATGTGCCGGAGGGGGACCGGGAAGGAGGTGCAGAACGCTTCATCGTGGTTCCTGTCGCCTAGCCGTTGGATTCCCCTTCGGGCATCGGCATGTCGCACTCGCCCCGGAAGACGGCGCCTTCATCGACAACCAGGCGGTTCATCGTAATCTTGCCGTTCAGGCGGGCCGTGGCCTGGACCACCAGGAGTCCCTCCGCCCGGATATCTCCCTGGACGGTACCGCCGGCGGTGACGTCCCGGGCGGACACGCTGCCCTGGATTCGGGCGCCGGGACCGATGACCAGGTCTCCGGCGGCGACGACATCCCCGATGACCGTTCCGTCGAGGCGCAAACCGCCCTCGGTCCGGACATGGCCGTCCACGACCGTCATGCCGCCGATGACCGTATCCTGGACCCGCGCCATCTTCTGCGCCTTCTTCCGATCCTTCCTGGACGGAGCCAGGGATTCGCTGCCGGACGCCTTTTTCTTGCGCAACATTCAGAACCTTCCCTTCCCATGCCTGTCACGGCCCTGGGCCGCAGCCGAACGGCACGGCGCCAACGATCTCATGTGCGGAACTGCCTTGGACGGAATCGGGATCACCACTCCAGGATGATCGAGACGGGATTGATGGGTTCGCCCTTGAAGCGGACCTCGAAGTGGAGATGGGGCGCCGTGGAGGTGCCCGTATTGCCCACCGTCGCGATCTTCTCGCCCTTCTTCACCTTCTGCCACTGGTTGACCAGGAGCTTCTGGCAATGCATGTAGGTGGTTGTAAACCCGTTCCCATGGTCGATCACCAGGTAATTGCCGGAACGCCTGTTATAGCCCTTCTCGATGATCGTGCCGGCACCGGCGGCCTTGATGGCGGTACCCCTGGAGGCGCCCATGTCGACAGCCGGATGGAAATGCTTGTAGCGATAAATGGGATGGATCCGCCAGCCGTACCCTTCCAGCTTGCCGCTGGTGGGCTTCAGGGTGGGGATCCGGCTGAGGCGCGACTGCACCGCTTCTTCGTAGGACGAGAGGTCGACGGTGCCGTAGGCGTCGGTTTTCTTGAACTTGTTGAACTTCGTCCGGAGGGCGATCAGGTTCTTCGCCTCGGCGATGTAGTTCTTGGCGGTCCGGCTGGACCGGCTGGTGACGAGCTTTTCCTCGAGGTTGGTCATCAGGGCGTCGAGGATGGTCTTCTCCGTATTGTCGACCGCGTCCTGGAGCACCTCGGCCCGATCGATCTCGTCCTGCAGGGCCTGCTCCAGGTTGAGCTTCTCGATCTCCTGGATGACCCGCTCGTTTTCATTCAGCTTGGCATCGAAGGCCACGATCCCGGTTTCGATCCCGGCATCGGCAGCGGCCACCGGCCGGTCCTCCCGACCCATCCGGTAGCCGAAGAATCCGGCTGCCAGGGCCACGGCAAGGACGAGGAAGCCAGCCAGCACCGTCCGACCGAATGGCAAAACGAAACCGTTCCGGCCAGCCCGGGACGGATTCGCTTCGGAGGCACCGGGAACGTGGGACCGCTTCCCTCTTCGCATACGGTTCCTTTCAAAAAATGGGATGCCTATCGCGGATTATACTATTTTCATTGCAGTTCGGCAACAAGCATGTGACCGAATGGTACAATCCGGTCATGAAGCCGATGACAGGCCCTTTTCATGTGCCGGGAGAAGGTGGATTCCGGGGGGAGCGGACCGGTCCGGAACCGTCCGGTTCGGGACGAGCCGTGGGAGGCCGTGTCCTGGAAGTGACCGGCATGACCCATGACGGCCGGGGAGTCGGGCGACTGGATGGCCGAGTGGTGTTCGTGCCCGGCGCGCTTCCCGGCGAGACGGTTCGCGTGGAGCCGGGGACCGAACGGAACGGACCCCTCCGGGCCCGGCTCCTGGGGGTTCTGCGAGCCTCGCCCGACCGGGCCGAGCCCTTCTGCCCCGTGGCGCACACCTGCGGCGGATGTTCCCTCCAGCACCTGTCCTATCCGAGGCAGCTTCGGGAGAAGCGTCGCCGCGCAGCCGACACCCTGACCC
>JAKPNJ010000180.1 GCA_029548445.1 Bacillota bacterium
GGGGACGGTCCGGACGGTTCGGACGCTGACCCTCGACTGGGGACGGCGGTATGCGTCGGCGTACCGGGTGCAGGTGTCGTTGCAGGCGCCGGGGTCGGCGGACATGGGGTGGAAGGATGTGTATGCGGCGACGGACGGGACGGGGGGCCGGGAAACCATCGGGTTCGCCCCGGTGTCGGCCCGGACGGTCCGGGTGCTGTGCACGGCATCGGCGACAGCGCCCTATGCCCACGACGGCATCGGCCCCTTCCCCGGCGAAAACCTGCTGGAGAACAGCGGGTTCGAGGCGGGGCTGTCCGCCTGGCGGGATTATGTGGATACCAGGGCCACGATCAACGTAACCCGGTTCGACGCCGGGTCGAAGGCCCTGGATCTCAAGGGAGCCAAGCTCAACCAGATCCGGCAATCCCTGACCAGCGCCTTTGAACTGACCGGCCCGGGACGATACCGGGTCAGCTTCAGGGCCTACACCGAGGGGACGGACCAGGCGGCCACCCTGGAGATTGGGGTCAAGGGGTCCGAAGACGACCAGACCGATGTCCACTGGTGGGCGCCCAAGACCCGTGTCAAGCCCGCCACCCGTACGGCCCTGAAGCGGAACGAGTGGACGACCGTGGAATGGGAGGGAGACGTCTCCTGGAACGGGCTCATGGAGATGGGCTATCTTCTGCTGGAAGGCTACAGCCCGACCCAGGTGAACCTGACCCTCGATTCCGTCCGGATCGAGAAGGTGTCCGCCATCAACGGCGAGCGGCAGGAGAAGTGGGTACCGAAGGAAGGCCGCTACACGATCCGGTCCTTGCGGATCCGGTGACATGACCGTCGATTTCGACCGGGTCCTGGGGTTTGCAGAGCAGGGCCTGTCATGGGCCGGCCCCGCCCCCTCCTTTGACGCGGCCGCCCACAACGCCGAACAGGCCGATGTGTGGGCCTCCTTCCAGGCCCGCCGGCCTTTTCGGGTGCCCATGATCCTGGGATTCAACTGCCGGGTTCTCCTGCAAGACCCTGTGCTCAATCCGGAGCATGTGTCGTTCCGGGAGTACTTTGCGGATCCCCAAGTCCTGCTGGGAACCCTGCTCCGGTTCGCCACGTACAGCCGGTTCCATCTCCCGTCCGATCGGGAAATGGGCTGGCCGGACCAATGGACCCTGGACCTGGCGCTCATGAACACCTATGAAGCCGAATGGCTGGGCGGGACCCTGGCCTACAGGGAAAACGAGGTGCCGGACCTCCTCCCGTTCCTGGACGACGCCCGGTGCAGGTCCATGCTGGATGGCCCCGTACCGGATCCATTCTCGGGGCCGGCCGGCCGCATCGCCGAGCTGGCCGATGCGCTCCGGACAGCGGAAAGGGACGGACTGTCGTTCCAG
The DNA here is from genome assembly GCA_029548445.1 of Bacillota bacterium. Lineage (GTDB taxonomy): Bacteria > Bacillota > Clostridia > Saccharofermentanales > UBA5734 > JAKPNJ01. The sequence continues at coordinate 1,371 of JAKPNJ010000180.1, forward strand.
GGCCGTCCCGTCCGGTTGGGATCGGTGCCGTACGCCGGAACCGACGGCCCCATGACCCTCGCCTGCGCCATTCGCGGCGTTGAAGCCTTTTGCCTGGACCTGGCGGAGAATCCGGTGTTCGCCCAGGCGTTGCTGTCCTTCCTGACGGACGCGACCATCCGGCGAATACGGGCATGGCGGACGTTCCTCGGCCAAACAGCGCCCGAGCACCTGTCCTTCGCCGATGACAGCATCGTGCTCCTGTCCCTGGAAGACTATGAGCACCACATCCTGCCCCATCATCGCCGGCTGGTCCGGGAGCTGTCCGTCTCGGGAACCGACAATGCCATCCATCTCTGCGGCGATGCATCCCGGTTCTTCCCGACCCTGGTCCGGGAACTGTCCGTCCATGCCTTCGATACGGGATTTCCCATCCGGCATGGGGAGGTCCTCCGCACCCTCGGTCCGAATGCCACCCTGTCGGGTGGTGTCCCCGTGACCTTGCTGCAGCATGGTTCGCCAGCCCAGGTCGAAGCGGAAACCAAGCGTATCCTCGAGGACGTCATGCCAGTGTCGCACCGGTTCATCCTGCGGGAGGCCAACAACCTGCCGCCCCGAACGCCGCCGGGAAATGTGGGCGCCATGTACGATGCAGTCCGCCGGTTCGGGCGATATCCCCCCGAGCCCGCCGATCCCCCCGAGCCCGCCGATCCCGCTGCTCCCAGCGTTCCCGGGCGCTAGAATCCCGTCAGGGCCCGCATCCGCTGGCCGAACTCCGTGAGCCGGGGCAGCTCGTTCCGGATGTCGTAGACATCCCGGTATATGAACTCGGTCGGCCGGGATTGCCGGATCCGCAGGGTGTCCGCCACATCCGCCGAGAGTCCGGACAGGTCCGGAGACTCGCCGGATATGAACATCGGCGGCATTTTGCGCGAGAAAACCCGGTCGCCTCCCAGCAGGTCGTCCATGACCCGCTGGTCGCTCCAGGGCGAAATTGATACGCACCGGATCCGGGGGATGGCCGACAGGATGCGCGGAAACCGGTCATGGAGCTGCTCGCAGCAGCCATAGTAGACCAGGCCGAACCGGGAGGCGATCCGGGCCATGGCCGGCAGGAACAGGGTATAGAAGCTGTCCGGATCGATGGTGGCCGTCTCCTGGGATTCGATCCATCCCCAGATGTCAGCGCTCCGGGCCGCCACCGCCGGCAGCCGGCACGCCGGAAGGGAAGAGGCATACCCGTAACTGCCGGACCCGACCAGGACATTGGTGGTGTTCTGGAAGAGCAGCCCCTCGGCTTCGAGCCAATCCAGGAATCCCCAATACCAGTCCGCCAGGTATTCGCACAGCGCCGCCAGGGCCTCGGGATGGTCGTAGATCCACTCGTACATCCGGTCCATGCCGATCAGTCGGTAGAGATTCCCTGTCAGCTGGGGCAGATGGAAAGCCGGCCCCCGGATGCCCACCTCCAGGATGTCCCGGAAAACATCGCGCATCTCCTCCGCCGTCCGGTCGGCTGCCGCCCGATCCGCGGTCCAGGTAACCGGCCGCAGCCTGGCGAGGTCCGCCACATCCCGGATCGGATAATCATACAAATACGCGATGGAATCATGGGTGGTCACCGTGTGGATCTCCACCCCGAAGCCGGAACTCCGGATGGGGCACTCCACCCAGGCGACCGGCTCCAGGACCTTGTCGTCGTCGATCCATTGCCGGTGCTTCAGGTCGTGGCGCAAGACCCGTTCCATGGCCCGGGCAGCCGGGTCGACGCATTCGAGCTCCGACTCTGGAACGAAGTCCAGGATCGTGTCGGTTTCGAAGAGGAACATGGGGCGAATCGGATCCAGGTCATGGAGCCGTGTCCAGGCGGTCCGGAGCCGCGCCATGCGGTCCGACGCTGCCTCCTCCGCCACCCGGATTCCCAGTCCCCGGAGGATGTCCCGGTCCCGGGACGTCATGGCGCATCACCTCCTTTCCCATCCTATCGCGCCGCACCGGCCATGTCTTTGACAGAATTCACGATCGGGATGGCCGATTCTCATGCTCCCACGAGAATGGAAAGGGAAATGTGCTACATCCAGCGGAAGAAATGTCCAAGCCTGGGCGGGGTTCCGGACGGGTTTCTGCCAGACTGGCCCTATGGCACCCCTAAAACCGGAAATACATGAACGGATTGTAGGAGCCGTCCACCAGGTACGCGGTCGATACGATGAGGATCAGGAGGCAGGCCGCCGGCTCGAGGACCGTGCGCAGGCGTTCGCCGATTCGGTGCTTGACGGCAGACAGGCAGAGGGTGCGCGCCAGGGGCGTCGCCAGGATGGCCGCGAGTGCGATGACGAACGCGTAGCTCCTTGCGTAATAGGTGCTGATCGGGTTTGTGAACACCGTTCCGATGCCAAAGAGCCTGCCGAAAGTGCGAACCGCCTCGCCCACGCTGGGCGCATCGAACAGGATAAAGCCCACGAGCGTGAGGAACAACAGGTACAGGTGCGGCAGCACCCGGCCCTTCTCGAGCGGCGTTTTCAGCAGGAATTTTTCCAGGAGGAGGATCAGCCCGTAATACACGCCCCACAGGACGAAGTTGTATTCCGCTCCATGCCACAGGCCGGTCAAGGCCCAGACAACAAGGATGTTCAGGACGAACCGCAACGCCGGCACCCGGTTGCCGCCCATCGGGATGTAGACATAATCCCGGAACCACACGCCGAGGGTCATGTGCCAGCGCCGCCAGAACTCCGTCGCGCTTTTCGCGATGTAGGGGTAATGGAAGTTCTCCGGGAACGAGAAGCCGAACAGCTTGCCCAGGCCGATGGCCATATCCGAATACCCGGAGAAGTCAAAGTAAATCTGCAGGGAAAAGGCGATGGCGTACACCCAGGTGATCAGGGCGGTTTTGTCGGCCATATCGCCATAGACCTTGCAGGCGCCGGCCAGGGTATTTGCAATCAGGATCTTCTTGCCCAGGCCGATGCAGAACCGGCTGATGCCGGAACCGAATGCGGCGAGATCGAATGTCCGCTCCTTCAGTTCAACGGCCACTGTCTTGTAGCGGACAATCGGCCCGGCGATCAGCTGGGGGAACAGCGACACATAGGTAAAAAAGTCCAGGAAATTTCTTTCCGCCTTTACGTCGCCCCGGTAGACATCGAAGGTGTAGCTCATGGTCTGGAAGGTATAGAAACTGATGCCGATGGGCAGCGCAACCTTCAGCAGGTCGATTTGCGTACTCAGGATCGCATTGACGCTGCGGATGACCAGGTCGATATACTTGAAATACCCGAGGAGCGAGAGATTGATCAGCAGGGAAAGGCCCAGGAACAGCCTCGGCATACCCGGCTTGCTGCGAAAGCGCTCGATCCCCAGCGAACAGCCATAGTCCACAACCGCCGAGAGCAACAGCAGCAAAACCAGCTTCTGCTCGCCGGCGTAGTAGAACAGGAGGCTGAAGGCCAGCAGAATGAAGTTCTTCAGCCGGCCCGGCACGAGGTAGTAGACGACCAGGACCAGCGGCAGGAAGAGATAGAGAAAGCTCAGGCTCGAGAACAGCATGACCCATCCCTCTAGTCAATATTCAGGCTGCTTGCGATTTTCAGCGTCTCGATGCCGTACAGAAACAGCACATCGCTTCCGGCTTGATAGTGGATCAGTTCGGGCAGCTTGGACGAGCGGATATACCGGATATCGATGAGGTTGACCCGGCTGTATCCCTCCAGCAGCAGGGGCGCGATACTCCGGCCGAAGGAGTCGCTGAACAGGTACAGCTCCTTCCCGTCTCCCTGGTGCTGCGGATTTTCCAGCATGACCACGGAGCACGCGCCGCCGAGGAACACGTCGAAGGGATCGTTCCCGTTCCACTTCTCCGGCTCATACAGCGCGGCCTTCCCGAATCCCTTCGAGTTTGCGGCGGCCCTGTACACGATGGCCTGCTCCAGCAGCTCGCTGGTCAGGTACGTCAGTGTATCCGGTTTCAGCGGAAGCGCAGACTGGCCGCAGTAGACCCCGTAGAAGGGATACAGGGTATGGTGTTCATAGGCCGTTGCCGGCTGGCTGCGGCCCATGTCGGCGAAAAGCCGGGCAACGGCCGCTT
>JAKPNJ010000035.1 GCA_029548445.1 Bacillota bacterium
TCGACCTGGACGGCACCCTGCTCGATACGATTCCCTTCATTCTCGAATCCCATCGCGCCTCCCTGATGGCCGTCCTGGGAGAAACCTGGGACGACGGCTACCTCCTGGGCACCATCGGGCGCCCCCTGGAGGATGCCTTCCTGCCGGCCCCGGAGGACAAGCGCAGGGAACTGCTGGACACCTATCTCCGCTACAACGCGGACCATCTCGCCGGCGGCATCGGGATCTTTCTCGGTGTCCTGCCCATGCTGCGGGACATCGCAACCCATTTCCCCACCGTCCGGACCGCCGTCCTGACATCCAAGCGCCGGGCCTCGGCCCGGTCGAGCCTGGCCCTGTTCGGCCTGGACGACTGGTTCCCCCTGGTCTTCACGAAGGAAGACAGCCTCCGGCACAAGCCCGACCCGGAACCCCTCCGGGTGGCCATGGACCGGATGGGCCTGCCGGACCCCGCCCGGGTGCTGTACGTGGGAGACAGCCTCCATGACCTGGAGTGCGCCCGGGCCGCCGGCTGCCGCATTGCGATCGTGGAATGGACCCGCATGCCGGGGGAACCCCTCTGGCAGGCGGCACCCGACTTCCGGATCCGCCATCCCGGCGAAATTCCGCTGCTGCTGCTGCGGGGCGATCCCCGGGATCGGGCGGGATTCGAGAAGCCCGACGCGGTCTTTCCGTGGACGGTCTCCTTCAGCCGTCGCACGGCGGAAGCGGTTCTGGCCGTCCTCGACGATGGGGGGCGGATCGCCCTCGTCCGTTCCAATGGGTATCCCGGCGGCGTCTTCCGGGTTCCGACGGGCGGGATCGCGCCAGGGGAAAGCCCCCTCGACGCACTGGCCCGGGAAGCCGAGGAAGAGCTGGGCGTCCGCGCCCGCCCCCTCGCATACGGGGGAAGGCTCTGGCATCGGTATGTCACGGGCGGGCTGGAATACCGATACCCGGCGTACCTGATGGCCGCCGTGGCTGACGGGCCGGCCGATCCGGACCGCCGGGACGACGAGGTCTCCGAGATACAATGGGTGTCGCCGTTCGAGGCGGAGGCAATCATCGGTTCCCTGGAGGGCCTCGATCCGCCCTGGCGGGACTGGGGCGCCTTCCGGGCCGTGACGACCCGGGCGGCCCTGGACCTGGCCCGATCCATCCAAACCGAAACCGGCAGGGGGAGGTAGTTCCATGGCACGGTATGTCTATCTGCGGCTGGATCCCGGGGAAGCGGACCTGGGCCGGCAGGCGTCCCAGATCGATACCATGGACGGGTACGACCAAATGTTCATGGACCGGCTCCGGTCCATCGACGACCCGCCGGAACAGCGGGACCGTCTCGTCGCGCGGCTGAAGGGGGGCGACCTGGTCTTCGTGGCCGCCTGCGACCGGCTGGCGACGTCCATCCAGGAATTCCTGGACATCATCGCCCGGATCCGGAACGCCGGCGCCGACCTCGTCCTGATGGAGGAGAGCCTGGATACACGGACGGCCGCCGGCCGCCACCTGCTCCGGGTGGTCGAGTCCCTGGCCCGGATGGACCGTTCCTGCGCTTCCGCCAGGAAGAAGGCGTCCATCGAGGCCGCCCGTCGGAGGGGCCGCCGGGTAGGGCGTCCTCCCGTGTCGATCCCGGTGGGATTCCGGGACCTGTGCCGGGAATGGTCGGAAGGCCGGATCTCCGGTCCGGAAGCCGTCCGTCGAAGTGGGCTTCGACCCACCAGCTTCTACAAGAAAGCCCGGGACCTGGGATTCCGGCCGTCCAGGAAGGACCGGAACGGACCGCCCGCATGACTCACGAAGGAGTCCCTTTCGCCACCCCTCCGGTTTGTGTATAATGTCCCTGCTGTCCGCAAATCGAGCGGAACGGACCGGAAGGAAGGATTGCCATGGCACAGACCGGCAAAAAGAAAAATGACCTTCGCAGCAAGAGTGAGCGGATGCGGGACGAGCGTCGGAAACGGCTGAACGCCCAGCGCGACAAAAGCGGCGCAAAGAAGCCCGTCAGGCCCGCCGATTCCACCGCCAGGACCCTGTTCCCCGTCGTGGCTGTCGTGGTGGTTCTCGCCATCGTCCTGTGGGGCGCCGTGCAATTGGGGATTCCCCAGCAGCTGTTCCGGCCCATGCGGATCGGCGACCGGACCATATCCGGCGCCGAGTTCAGTTACTACTACAGCATGACGCTGCAGGGGCTCTACCTGGATCCCTCGACGGCCGACGGCCAGCAGCGGCTGAAGCAGAAATGCACGCTGGAGGGCTTTACCGACCTGACCTGGAAAGAATACGCCCAGCAGAAGGCCTCGGAACAGGTTCGGGACGTCTATATCCAGGTGGAAAACGCCAAGGCCCGGAACCTCTCGCTGGCCACCGAGGACATCGACCTGATCGACAACTATTTCGAGCAGCTGGTCCAGCAAAACGGCAACAACGCGGCCAACGCCAACGCCTACCTCGAGCAGCAGTTCGGCAAGGGCGTGACCATGGCCACCCTGCGGCCTGTATTCGAAAACGTGCTGCTGGCGGACCGTTTCTATGAGGACAAGCTCGAGGACCTGACGGTCTCCGCCGAGGACATCGAGGCGGCGTACGGGAAGGACAAGGACGCCTATGACCAGGTCGACTACCGGTCCATGTTCGTCAAGACGAAAAGCGAGACCGGCATGACCGACGAGGAGAAGAAGGCGGCCGACGAAGCGGCGAAAAAGAAAGCCGAAGACCTGCTGGCCGATGCCACCGACGAGGCGTCCTTCAAGGCCGCGGCCGAAGCGTATCTCGAGGAATTGAAAAAGGAACAGGAGGCGACCATTACGCCGTCTCCCAGCCCCTCCGCCTCTCCGACCCCGTCCCCGTCCCCCACGGCCAGTCCCTCTCCCACCCCCACCCCGGCCCCGGTGGACGCGAGCCTCAATGCCGACAAAACCCAGTCGAACCTGTCCCTGTTGGGCGAGGACGCGTCCAAGTGGCTGTTGGACACGACCCGGAAGGCCGGGGATACGATCGTTGTCAAGGGGACCCTGAATTATGCCGACGGGTACCATGTGTTCTACTTCCTGGAGAGGACCCGGCAGGACGCCCCGGTCCAGACGGTCCGCCACATCCTGGTGACAGTGGCCCGGGCCACCGCGACGGAAGAGCAGTTGGCCGAGGCCGAAGAGAAAGCCGAGGGATTCCTGGCCCTGGTCGAAGGGAAGGACGAGGATACGTTCGCCGCCCTGGCGAAGGAGAAGAGCGAGGATACCGGGTCCAAGCCCGACGGCGGCCTGATCGAGGACTTCTCGAAAAACCAGATGGTGAAGGAGTTCGAGGAGTGGGCTTTCGCCGAAGGCCGGAAAGCCGGGGACACCGGCATCGTCCAGTCCGACTACGGGTTCCATGTGATGTACTATGTCGGAAACCGGCCGGCCTATACCGTCACCATCGAGAAGAACCTGCTCTCCGAGCGGTTCGAGGCCTTCCTGGAGGCCGAGCGGGAGAAGGCCGACTTTGCAATCCGGCTCAATCCGTTCGGGCTGTCCTGGTTCTAGAGGGGTTGTCCCTTCCCAGCCGCCGGGCTGAGGCAAGACACGGTTCGCGGCCAATGATGCAAAAAACAAGCCCGCTTGACGCGGGCTTGTTTTGCATGGTACACTATCAAAACGCGCTATAAGACAAAGAACTTATCGTCGTTCCCGTCGAGATGGCGTCAGGCGTGACTATAGGGAGATTATAGCACGAGCGAAGACCCCGTCAAGGACGGCCTTCGCCGCCGGAATTCCGGTACTGCGTGAGGTGAACTGCGATATGGTGCGACCCGTCAAGCTTGGGCGAGCCGAACGAATGTCCTATTCCCGAATCGACGAAGTCATCGACATTCCCAACCTGATTGAAATCCAGAAGAACTCCTACCAGTGGTTCCTCGACGAGGGGCTGATGGAGGTGCTCCGGGACGTGTCCCCGATCACCGACTTCTCCGGCGAAATCGAGCTCTCCTTTATCGACAGGGAGTTCGAGGTGGATCGCCCCACCATTTCCATCGAGGAGTGCAAGGAGCGGGACGCCAACTTCGCGGCCCCCCTCCGCATCAAGGTCCGGCTCTTCAGCAAGAAGGATGACATCCTGAAGGACCAGATGATCTATATCGGGGATTTCCCGATCATGACCGAGCACGGCACCTTTATTATTAACGGGGCCGAGCGGGTCATCATCAGCCAGCTGGTCCGCTCTCCCGGCGCCTATTTCTCGCGGCACCTGGACAAGACCGACAAGGCCCTGTTCTCCTCCCAGATGATTCCCAACCGGGGCGCCTGGCTGGAGTACGAGACCGATTCGGCCGACATTCTCTATGTCCGGGTGGACCGGACCCGGAAGTTCCCCCTTTCGGTGTTCCTGCGGTCCCTGGGCTACGGAACCAACGACCAGATCGTCGGAACCTTCGGCGAGGAAGAGCGGCTGATGGCCACGTTGGCCAAGGACACCTGCAGGACCCGCGAAGAGGGCCTCCAGGAGCTCTACCGAAAGCTCCGTCCGGGGGAGCCCGCTTCCGTCGAGGGCGCCGAGACCCTCCTGAACAACATGTTCTTCGACCCGAAACGCTATGACCTGGCCCGGGTCGGCATTTACAAGATCAACAAGAAGCTGGCCCTGGCCCATCGGCTCGTGGGCCACTGCGCCGCCGCCGACGTCATGACCGAGGACGGCGAGCTGCTGGCCCGCAGCGGCGATATCCTGACCGCCGCCACGGCCCACGCCATCCAGAATGCCGGCATCAACTGCGTCGAGATCCATCCCATGATCGTCACCGGCGACACCGTCCGCAAGGGCGAAAAGGCGATCCGGGTCCTGGGCAATGGCCGCGTGCCGGCAGACGTCTATATCCGGAACCAGCTCGGGGAGGACGTCCTCGAGGGGTTGTCCCTCCAGGCCCTGGGTCTCGTCGAGATGGTCCGCCTGGAACCCATGCGGGAGATCGTCCGGCTGGCCCGGGCCGCCGGCCGCAAAAAGGCCGCCGCCGTCCTCGAGGAGCAGGTGCGCGCCCGCCGCGACGAGCTCATTCCCCACCACCTGACCGTGGAGGACATCGCGGCCTCCGTCAGCTACCTGATCGGCCTGCCGTACGGCGTCGGCCACGTGGACGACATCGACCACCTGGGCAACCGCCGGGTCCGCTCCGTGGGCGAACTGCTGCAAAACCAGATCCGCGTTGGCTTCGCCCGAATGGAGCGCGTCATCCGAGAGCGCATGGGAACCGTGAGCGACATGGCCGCCACCACGCCCCAGGCCCTGGTCAACACGCGTCCCGTCAGCGCCGCCATCAAGGAATTCTTCGGCTCCTCCCAGCTGTCCCAGTTCATGGACCAGCCCAACCCCCTGGCCGAGCTGACCCACAAGCGCCGCCTGTCGGCCCTGGGGCCGGGCGGCCTCAACCGCGACCGCGCCGGCATGGAAGTGCGCGACGTGCACTACAGCCACTACGCGCGCATCTGCCCGATTGAGACGCCGGAAGGCCCAAACATCGGCCTGATCGGCTCGCTGGCCACCTATGCCCGCATCAACGAGTACGGCTTCATCGAGGCCACCTACCGCAAGGTGGACCCCAAGACCCACCGGGTGACCGACGAGATTGTCTTCATGACCGCGGACGAGGAGGACAAGTACTACGTCGCCCAGGCGCTGGAGCCGCTGAATGAAGACGGCAGCTTCATCAACGACCTGGTCACGGTGCGCTGGCGCGAGGACGTGCTGCGC
>JAKPNJ010000126.1 GCA_029548445.1 Bacillota bacterium
CGGGTCAGGGCGTCCATTTCGAAGACCAGCTGCTGCAGGTCCCCGTTGCGGCTGAAATCCGTGGACAGCTCGGCGCCGTAGAGGCTGTCCAGGTGGGCCGACAGGTCCGATCGCCGGGGAAAGCGCCGGCAGCAGGAACCCAGGACCCGGGTCAGCAGGGCATACTCTGCAGCCCGGACCCGATCGAGGGGCACCTTGAAGTGGATTTCGCAGACCGACGCGGAGAACCGTCGGGACCGCAACAGGACAACCGGGATCCCGGATACGGTATCCAGGAGGATCGCCCGCTCCTCGGCGCCGTGGAAGGCAGCGGCCGAGGCCGTATCCAGCAGGACCTGGTCCCTGAGGGCCTCGAGGCCGTCGAAACGCCGCTCTTCGCGGATCCTTCCCAGGAATTCCACCCGGATGGGCTCGCCGTAAAGGTCCAGGTCGACATCCAGCAATCGCGTCTCCACCAGGGGCACGGACGCAGGCGAGGGGTCCCGGTACGCCTGGGGATTGACCGTGGGCCGCATGCCCACGTTGGTGACGGAAGGGTAGGAACGCCCACGGACCATGGTTCGCGTGGCATAGACCCCGAAGGCCGGCAGGACCCGGCCGGGCGGCACGGGGAAGTTGGCGGTCGGGAAGCCCAGCCGGCGCCCCAGGCCCTGTCCGCCCTGGACGACCCCTTCCAGGACGAAGGGACGGCCCAGCCATTCGGACGCCCGGTCCACCGCTCCCGTGGCGAGAAAATCCCGGATCGCCGTGCTGGAGAGGATGACGCCGCCGATGGCGACAGGCTCGATGACCCGGACCTCGATGCCCCTGGCGGCGCCGAAGGCGACCAGGGTGTCGGCGGTACCCGCCCGGTTCCGGCCGAACCGGTAGTCATGCCCCACCACGATCAGCCGGGCCTGCAGGGTTTCGGACAGGATGTCCTCCAGGAAGGTTTCGGCGGGCATGCCGGCGAAGGCCGCGTCAAAGGGCTGCATGACCATCTCGTCGATGCCGCACCGGGCCACCGCCCGATGGCGGTCTTCCTCGCCGGAAATCCTCGCCGGGACGGGCCTGCCGGGCACAATCTCGGCGGGGTGGCGATCGAAGGTGAACAGGCAGGACGGGAGGCCCCGGAGGCCGGCCATGTGGGACAGGGTCCTCAGGAGCTCCTGGTGGCCCAGATGGATGCCGTCGAAAAACCCGAGCCCCACGGCCCGGGGAATTCCGGGCGGACGCTCACCCTCCCTGTAAATCCGCACCGGATGTCCACATCCTTTCTGCATGCAGGACCAGGTTCCCGTCGCCGTCCGGCTGTCCCGACACGATGCCGAGGAAGCGGTCGCCCAGCCAGGCGGCCCAGGGGCCGGAGGCCCTGTCGCCCGGAATGGCGGATCCGTCGCCGGGTCCCGCCAGGACCTGTCCCGCTCCCTGGATCCGCAGCCCTTCTGTCCCGGTCACCAGTGCGACCCGATGGCCGTCCAGGAGGCGGCGGGCCAGGACGGGATCCACGGACAGGACCGGGTAGTCCCGAAAGGCGGATGCCAGGGGGAGCAGGAGGGATCGCCAATCCTCCCGTTCCATCCGGGCCAGGATTTCGTCCGGCGTCAGCGCATCCTCCAGGCGAAAAGGGCCGCAGGTTTCCCGGACCAGCTGCGCGGCATGGGCGCCCAGGCCGGTCCATTCCCCCAGGGTGTCGCACAGGCCGCGGATGTAGGTGCCCTTGGAACAGGCCAGCCGCAGGTCCGCCTCAAGGACCCCGTCCCGCAGTGACGCCGACAGCAGCTCCGCCCGGTCCACCCGGATCGGCCGGGGCTTCCGCTCGACGGACCGCCCCTCCCGGGCGGCCTTGTAGAGCGGTTCCCCGTTGACCTTGACAGCCGAATGCATGGGCGGCACCTGCCAGCGCTCGCCCTCCAGCCGTGCCGCCAGGGCGCGCAGCGGGGCGGCTCCATCGGCCAGCCAGTACCGGGCTTCCTCCGGATCGGGCATCCGGCCGCCGACGGGTCGGCCGGTCCGGTCCCCGGAATCGGTGGTTGTCCCGAACCGGACCGTCACCCGGTAGACTTTGTCGTGGAGATCGAGAAAGCGTACGGCGGCGGTGGCGCGTCCGACGCATACCACCAGCAGCCCCTCCGCGAATGGATCCAGGGTCCCCGTGTGGCCGGTCCGGCGGACGCGGATCCGCCCCCGGAGCCAGGCCACCACGTCGAAGGAGGTCCAGCCTGTGGGCTTGTCGACCAGCAGGAGCCCGTCATCCGGAAGGGTTCCGCTCATGGGGTCCCGTCGCCGGAGCCGGGGCCGCCCGTCCCGTCCGGGGACCGGATGGCCGAAAGCACCTGGAGCCGGGCTTCCTCCAGCCCCGCATGCAGGGAAAAGCCGGCGGCCTTCCTGTGGCCGCCGCCGCCGAAGTGGCGGGCCAGCTCGCTGGCATCGAAGCCTTCCCGGCTTCGGAGGTTGCAGCGGACCAGGCCGGGTTCCCGTTCCCGGAGGACGCAGGCCAGGACGACCCCCTCCACATCCCGCAGGGAGTTGGCCAGGCCGTCCACATCGGCCTCCTCCGCCCCGCAGCGGTCCAGGAGGGCGCCGGAGACCAGTGCCATGGCGACCCGGCCTTCCAGGTGGAATTCCGCGTCACGGAATGCCTCCCCCAGGAGCCGGAGCCGGGGCCGGCTCATCTGGTCGAAAAGCCGGTAGGCCATGTCGTTCAGGTCCAATGGAAACCGAAGGAGGCGGGAGGCGACGGCCAGGGTCCGGGCCGTGGTGTTGGAGAAGCGGAAGCAGCCCGTATCGGCGACCAGGGCCGCCATGAGGCACGCCGCGGTCGTCGGGGACAGCAGGTCCCGGCCGACGCGCTCTCCCAGGCCGAGGACCAGGTCGAAGGCCATTTCCCCGGCGGCGGCGGCGGTGGGATCCACCCAGGCAAGGTCCACATCCCGAAGGACCCCGTCCGCCGGCAGGACATGGTGGTCCAGGACGCAGCGGATCGGGGCGGCCCGATAGAGAGGGGCCAGCGGACCCAGGCGCTCGGGCCCATGGCAGTCCACGGCCAGGGCCAGGGCCTGGAAGGAGGCCCATTCGCCGGAATGCTTCCGGTCATGGAGCTCGAGCCGGTCCAGGTCCGGTAAAAAGCGGCACCGGGGCGGCACCGCCTCCGCCACGGCGACCCGGCAGGGGATGTCGGCGTCGGCCAGGGCCCGCCGCAGGGCCAGGCAGGTACCCAGGGCATCGCCATCCATCCCCTCATGGGGATACAGGACGACACCTCCCGGGCATCCCCTGCGCGCGGCAAGGGCGTCGGCCAGGGCCGTCCATTCCTCTCCGGCCATCCGGGTCATTCCTTCCGGTCGGTGGCGGACGGTTCCTGGTGGTCCGGTCCGGGCCGGTGCCGGGCTTCGTCCTGCCGGACGGTCTCGTCAATGAGGCCGGACAGGCGGATCCCCCGCTCGATGGACTGGTCCAGAATGAATTCCAGCTCGGGCGCGATCCGCAGGCGAAGCCTGTGGGACAATTCCCGGCGGATGAAGCCGGATGCGCTGCGGATGGCCGCCCCGGCGTCCTTCCGGGCTGCCTCGTCCCCCAGGACGCTGAGGAAGACCCGGGCGTGGGACAGGTCCCTGGACACCCGCACCTCCACGACGCTGACCAGGGGCGGCAGGCGAGGATCCCGCACCTCCTGGCGCAGGATGGCCGAGAGCTCGTCCCGCATGGCCTCGGCGACCCGGTCGGCGCGCTGCATGGGTCAGCTCCTTTCGATCTGCTGCATCTCGAAGGCTTCGATCACGTCGCCTTCCTTGATGTCGTTGAACCGGTCGATGGTCATGCCGCACTCGAATCCCTGGGCGACTTCCCGGGCATCGTCCTTGAAGCGCTTGAGGGAGGACAGGCGTCCTTCGTGGACCACCACGCCGTCCCGCAGGATGCGAATCTCGGCGGACCGGAGGATTTTTCCGTCCACGACATAGCAGCCGGCGACGGTGCCAACGCCGGTGACGCGGAAGAGCTGGCGGATTTCGGCGTGCCCCAGGATGTTCTCCCGGAACTTGGGTTCCAGCATGCCCTTGAGGGCCGACTCAATGTCCTCGATGGCCTGGTAAATGATCCGGTAGGTTCGCAGGTCGACGCCGGCGGCCTTGGCCATCTCGTCCACCGTGGCCGAGGGGCGCACGTTGAAGCCGATGATGATGGCGTTGGCCACCTCCGCCAGGCGCACATCCGATTCGGTGATGGCGCCGACGCCGCCGTGGATCACGCTGACCCGGACTTCGTCGTTGGACAGCTTCAGCAGGGATTGGCGCACCGCCTCCACGCTGCCCTGGACATCGGCTTTGACGACGATGTTGAGTTCCTTGACCGCCCCTTCCTTCATCTTGGAGAACAGGGAGTCCAGGGAGACCCGGGTGCTTTGCCGCAGCTGCTGTTCCCGCTGCTGGGACCGGCGGCGCTCGGCCAGGGTCCGGGCGACTTTCTCGTCCGTGACCGCGTAGAAGAGCTCGCCGGCTTCCGGTACTTCGGGCAGGCCCAGGATTTCCACCGGAATCGACGGGCCGGCCTTGCGGACCATGGCGCCCTTGTCGTCGGTCATGGCGCGGATGCGCCCGATCAGGGATCCCGTCACCAGCGTGTCGCCGGTTTTCAGGGTTCCCCGCTGGACCAGGACGGTGGCCACGGGGCCCCGGTTCCGGTCCAGCTTGGCCTCGATGATCGTTCCCTTGGCCTGCTTGTCGGGGTTGGCCCGGAGGTTCATGATGTCCGCCGACAGCAGCACCATCTCCAGGAGTTCGTCCAGGTTCTCCCCGGTCTTGGCCGAGACGGGGACCATGATGTTCTGGCCGCCCCACTCCTCCGGCAGGATGCCGTGCTCGGACAGTTCCTGCTTGACCCGTTCCACGTTGGCACCGGGCTTGTCGATCTTGTTGATGGCCAAGATGATATTGACGTTGGCGGCCCTGGCGTGGTTGATGGCCTCGATGGTCTGGGGCATGACGCCGTCGTCCGCCGCCACCACGAGAATCGCGATGTCCGTGACCTGGGCGCCCCGGGCCCGCATGGTCGTAAAGGCTTCGTGGCCGGGGGTGTCGAGAAAGGTGATGTTGCGGTCCTTGAGCCGGACGGTATAGGCACCGATGTGCTGGGTAATGCCGCCGGCTTCGCCGGTTGCCACCGACGTGGACCGGATGGCGTCGAGGAGCGAGGTCTTGCCGTGGTCGACATGGCCCATGACCACCACGATGGGCGGGCGGGCGACCAGGTCGGTATCCATGTCCTCGGTATCGTCGAAGAGGATGTCCTCCTCCGTCACCACCACGGCTTTCTCGGTGGTGATGCCGAACTCCTCGGCGATAATGGTGCAGGTGTCGAAATCGATCTCCTGGTTCAGCGTCGCCATGATCCCGTACCGGATCATCTTCTTGATCACTTCGGCGGCGGTCTTCTTGATGGCTTCGGCGAACTCCTTGACGGTCATGGCCTCGGGCAGCACCACGTGGGTCAGCAGGGCCTTCGGCAGGGGCGGGGGCGGCGGGGCGTACCGATCCCGGCGGCCCCTTGCGGGACGGCCCTTCGGCTTTCCGGTGGTGGAGTCGATCACTTCCAGGACCACGTCGTCCTGGAGCACTTCCGTGACGCCCTTGTGGGACAGGGCGGCGGCCTGCTGGCGGAGGTTGTTGTGCTTGTCCCGGACATCGCCTGCGGGCTTGGCCGATGTGCTCCGCTGATCCCGCTGGGTTGTGCTCCTTCCCTTCTCGAAGGCGTCCCGGGCGGCGAAATTGGCCCTGGGGGCTTCCGGTGCCTTCTCGCGGAGTTCCGTCGGCACTTCGGGAATCTGCAGGCGGCCGCCGGGCCGTGGCCCGCCGGGCCGGGGCCCGCCGGGTCGGCTTGTTGGAGGTCCGGACGGCCTTGGGCCGAAATCGCCGGGCCGACCAGGCCCGTCACCGGGACGGAATCCGCCCGGTCGCGGCGGATAGCCGCCGGGGCGGGGGCCGTCGGAACGGGGGCCGTCGGAACGGGCGCTGTAACCGGCCGGCGAAC
>JAKPNJ010000165.1 GCA_029548445.1 Bacillota bacterium
GATCCCGGAACCGCCAGCTGGGCCATCCCGGTGTGGATCATGGCCCTGTGCTCGGTCCTGATGGCGGTGGGCACCTCCGTGGGCGGCTTCCGGATCATCAAGACCATGGGCATGGACATGGTCCGGCTGGAGAAGTACCAGGGCTTCGGGGCCGAGGTGGCCGCCTCGGGCAGCATGATCGCCGCCACCGTCTTCGGCATCCCCCTCAGCACCACCAACACCAAGGCCACCGCCATGATGGGCGCCGGCGCCGTCCGGGGTTTCCAGCGGGTCCGGTGGGAGGTGGCGAGGGAGATGGGCATCGCCTGGGTCCTGACCTTCCCCGCCTGCCTGGCCCTGGGATACGGGTCGGCCCTGCTGTTCCGCTACATTGCATCCCTGTTCTGATTCAAACCGGCCGCCGCCGGTCCGGCTGCAGGCCGCTCCAGTTCCCCAGGAGGTCGAACCCATGGGCAAGATGGTCAAGAATCGCCAGAACGACTACTTCCGGATGTACGCCAAGTCGGCGCGGATCGCGTCCCGGGCGGCCCAGGCCATGCAGAAGGCCTTCGCCAACGAAGAGATCGACGAGGAAGAGCTGCGGGCCATCAAGGGCATCGAGCACGAGGGGGACCAGCACATGCACGAGTCCCTCCGGGTGATCGAGGACGCCTTCATCATGCCCCTGGAGTACACCGACATGATCGACCTGCTCCGGGGCATCGAGAACGTCACGGACAGCATCGACGCCATCGCGAACCACATCTACATGATGCGGGTGAAGCGCACCGACAAATACCTGAGCAAGTTCATCGACTGCATCGTGGACGTGAACCGGAAGCTGGAGACCCTGATGGACATGCTCCATCTGTACAAGAAGAACCCGGCGCCCCTCCACGAGCTGATCGTCGAGATCAACCACCTGGAGGAAGTGGGGGACAGCACCTACCAGGCGGGAATGCACGCCCTCTTCGGCCACGAGACCGACCCGGTCAAGATCCTGGTCTACAGCCGGATGTACGAGCTGATGGAAGCCGCCATGGATTGCAGCGAGGACGTGGCGGACATCGTCGAGAAGATCGTGGTGTCGGCGACCTGAACGACAGGTGTCGATTCCGGACGTTTGGCTTCCATATGGCGATTATTTACTGCTTGCTCTCCATGATCGCTTTATGCATGTCAGCGAAGAACTCGCTGTATCGAAGTGCTTCGGGTATCTGCGTCATGCCGCACCAGAGCGAGAGCGGAAGCTTCATTCCATCAAAGTCAAACGCTTCACCGTTCCTTGCCAGGACTTCTTCTGACAGACTGGTGGCGCTTTCGTGATCAAATAAACCTGTAATAAGCGCGAACTCGTCACCGCCAATTCGAATGAGCATCATATCGTCACGGGCCGCTTTGTCGATCCGCAATGCCATTTCGAGGATCGCCAGATCTCCTGCACGGGATGACAGATGGTTGAATGCGGTCAGGTGCTGGATGTCGAAGCAGAGAACATAGCTGCCTTTTCTTTCCCTGAAGTAATCGTATGCTTCGCTCATGTCGACCCTTTTGCGCGCCATCAAAACATCATCTCCTTCTCGAAATTCATACGTGATTTTTGGGAAAATACCTGTGAATCGCCATTTTTTGTTGTATTCCGAAGGATTCACGTTCCATACCCGCTTGAAAGCCCGGGAAAAGCCCTCGACAGAATGATACTGGTAGGTCATCGCAATGTCCGTGATGCTGGAAATGTCTTTCGCTACATCCTTCGCCGCTTGCGTCATGCGTCTGCGCGAGATATAGCTGTTTATACTCATGCCCAGTGCAAAACGGAATAATTTTTGGAGCATGGAGAGGGAAACAAAGCACTGCCTGGCGATGTCGTTTTGGCTGATAGGCTCGCGCAAGTTGCGCTCGATATAATTGATTGACTCGGTCAGAACGAGAAAATTTTTCATCCCTATCCTCCCGCGGAGATCGTCGCAACGATGGTATAGTCACATGGTACCCCCGGAGCAGGGAGTTCGCTTGACGATTCGAGCATGACAAGAGGATACGATACGACCGGCACACATGAATATTACGGATCCCTTACAAGGGCTGAAGGACTCCATCTCGTCGGTGTGTGATCATGAATCTGTCGGGAACAGGGTTCCCGGCAGAAACACAGGACAGCCGGCAGCGCCTTCCGTCCATCGCGACCGACCGCCGGACTCCCGCCAGGCGGCGTGCGAGTCCCCTACAGGCGGCCGGCCGCCTCCCGGTCCAGGTAGATCCGGAGGCCGGGATGGGGCAGGAGCCGCGACGCCGGCACCGCCGGGTCCCCCGACAGCATCCGGCCGACGATATCGGCCTTCCGTTCCCCGGTGGCCATCAGGAAGACGATCTCGGCCTTCGACAGGCTCCGGAGGCCCACGGTCACGCCCTGCCGCAGGGTCCGCTCCCGGTCGAAGTACTTGACGCCAACGGTTTGTGTGATGTCGTCCAGGGCCACCACCAGGCAGCCTTCCCCGTCCGGCGCCCCGGGTTCGTTGAACCCCACATGGCCGTTCATCCCGATGCCCAGCAGCGTGAACCGGATACCCCCATGGGCCTCGATCCATCGCTCCATGGCCCGGCACTCGGTCGCCGGGTCAGCGAGGCCGTCGAACACCCGCCGGCGATCCGCCGGGATGCCCGCCGGGTCGTAGAACGCGTCCCGCATGACCTGCAGGCAGGAACCCGCGTCCGCCGGTCCCAGGCCCACCCATTCGTCCAGGCCGGCATAGAAGACGGAGGCAAGATCCACCCGGCCCTCCGCCTGCAGGGCGACCAATCGGGCATACACCGGCAGGGGGGTATCCCCCGCCGCCAGGCAGACAAGGCTTCCGGGATGGGCGCCGATCCATTCGGCCGCCGCCCGGGCCATCCTCTCGACCAGGTCCTCCCGGGTCTCCGCAATATGCAGTTCCATGGCGCTTCCCTCCGCGACTGTCCGTGCCGGTGCGATTACCACTCCATCGGGGGCAGGATGTCGGCCTGCATCCGGAACATCTCGTCGATCATGGCGACGGCGTTGGCGTAGCCGGACACCGTCGGGTCCAGCAGGACGGCCTGGAGCAGCTTCTTCCGGCTGCCCTCGGCCAGGGCCTGGACCAGCAGGTCGTGGATCGCCCCCTGCGTGTTGATCATGGCCGCCACCGCGACGGGCAGCGCCGGCTGGGATTCCGGATGGACACCCCGGCCGTCCACCAGGGCCGGAATTTCCACCGCCATGCCCGGCAGCAGCCCCGGCACGAACCCGTCGTTCCGGACATTGACCGCCCCGATATGGGTGGGCTGGTCGAAGGCGATGGCTTCGGCGATGCGGATGCCGTACTCCGCGGAGGGCCGCAGCTCTCCGTCGGCAGGGAAGTAGGGCAGGAAGCCCGGATCCCCGACGTGGGGCCGGTTCTCGGGGAAGAGGGGGCGGGCGGTGGGGTTCTGGGCGAAGGAGTAGATGAACTCCGGGGTCCGGCGGGTCTCCCAGGGACGGTCGACCAGGGGATCGTGGAAATATTGGATCAGGGCGCTGGCGAGGTAGCCGTCGCTCCAGGCGATGTACTCGCCGATGTGGTTGGCCCCCGGATAGGGCCAGAGGCCGTAGAGCCGGAACATCAGCCGGGACAGGGCGTACTCGTCCCAGTCCGACAGCCAGTCGGCCTCCCGCTCCCGCTCCCGCAGCCGCGGATACAGGTCCTCCCCGGTCTCCCGGTCCCGAACCGTCGTAAACCACCCGAAATGGTTCAGCCCGCAGGCCCGGGCGTCGATCCGCTCCTTCGGCAGCCCCAGGAACCGGGCCAGCTGGTCCACGCCCATCTGCTCGCCGTGGCAGAGCCCCACCACCGGGACGCGGGTCATGCGGCCGATGGCCTCCACCAGCTTGGCTTCGGGATTCGTGTAGTTCAGCAGCCAGGCGCCGGGGCAGCCGGCCTCCATGGCCCGGGCGATGTCCAGCATCGGCCCGGCGTTCCGCAGGAAATGGAACATGCCGCCGGGACCGCCGTTTTCGCCGTAGACCTGGCGAAAGCCGTACCGCCGGGGGATGTGGAAATCCATGGACCAGTAGTGGTAGCGGTCCTTCTCGATGGCGGCCACCACGAAGTCCGCCCCGTCCACCGCCGCCGTCAGGTCGGTGGTGGCCAGGACCGTGACCGACCCGCTTCGGCCCGCCCGTTCCGCGGCGGCCAGGCAGTATTGGTGGACGCCGTCCAGGGCGTCCGGCGCGATGTCCATGAGATGGATCGTGACGGGCACCTGGCCCAGCATGGGGCTCGTCAGGATGTCCGACAGGGTGGCGGGGCCGAAGCTGACGCTGCCGGCGCCGATCAGGGCGAACTTGACCTGGTTTCTGGCGTTCATGGGGGAACCTCCTCAGGGGGTGGTTTCGGGCTCCAGCGCGTCCCGGATGTCGGCCCAGGCAGCGCTGCGGGCGTGCTCGACATAAAACGACGACGCGGCCGACGCCAGGACCAGGGCATCCGCCGGGGGGAGACCCGCGAGACGGCCGGCGCAGAGCCCGGCGTTGAAGTTGTCGCCGGCCCCGGTCTGCAGGAGCGGTGCCGTGCGGATCCGGGTCCGGACCGTGTGGGCCCCGTCGTCCCATACCAGGGTCGCCCGGTCCCGCTGGTGGAAGACCACCCAGTCGAGGTGCAGCGCTTCCCGGATACGCCGGCCGGTCTCGATGTCGGGGGCGGCGGCGTCCCGGGCGGCGTCGTCCAGTCCCAGGGCGGCGCAGACGCAGTCGGATTCGTTGCGGTTGAGGCTCAGGATCGTGGGGATCGTCGGGGGCAGGGAGGCCAGGCGCTCCAGGTAGTCCTGCAGGTCCTTGGTCTCCCGCCGGGTGCAGTCCGAGAGATCCACCAGCAGCGGAACGGTCTTCCCGAGGAAGGGGAGGACGTCCCGGGCCAGGCCGTCCAGGAGGTCGGTGGCGCCGGGCAGCTCGCTCCAGTTGACGAAGGCCAGGAGATCGCAGGCGCCGAGAAGGGACCGCAGCCGGTCCGGGGGCAGGAAGGAAATCAGGGTCCGGTAGTCCAGGCGGTCGATCTCCCGGTTCATGGCCAGCATGAGCTTGCCGTCCTCGAACTCTAGGGCGATGCTCATACCGGGCCGGCCGATGCTGTGGAGGGTGCCGAACCGGGCCAGGGGCTCGAAACAGGGATGGGGCGCCGGCAGGCCCAGGGGGGCAGCGACCTCGACCCGGGCCCCAAGGACACCCAGGGCGTTGGCGAGGATCGGCGCGTTGCCGCCCAGCTTCTCCATGCGCTCCTCGAGCTCCACCGAGCCGTTCCGGCCGCTCCGGGACACAACGAATCCGCCGAATTCCAGCATCGTCGCAAAGGGGCGGCGCAGCCCCTGGCCGGCTCCGGTGCGCATGGGCCGGGCGATGTGGTCGAGGAAGGCGTCGAAGCCCACAAAGGCGGTCCTGCCCGAAAGGGGTGAGGCGCCGGCCCCGGCGTCCAGGGACCGGAGAAGGCGGCGCAGGGCGCTGGGGGCCGCATCGGGCGTGGCGACAGGCGCGGTGTCGGGTTTCGCGTCGGTCATGGCATCGGCCTCCCCGGCGGATAGCGCCCGGCCTCGCGGCATGTCAGGAGCATCTGGTTCACATTGGCGAAGGGCGTGCCCGGAGACAGGGAA
>JAKPNJ010000172.1 GCA_029548445.1 Bacillota bacterium
GCGATCCCGCCGGGGGCGACCGAGGCGGTATTGGCGAACCGGACGGTCACAAGGAATGTCTTTCCGGGATGGACTGTGGAGGCAGAAGCGGCCAGGCGGACATCCAGCGTTCCGGCTGCGGACACGACGGCCCTGTCCGACCGGACAGGCAGGCCGGCCCCGGTCCATCGGAGCGCTGACAACACCAGGAGGAGAAGGATGATCCTGCCGATAGATTTTGCCATGGACTCGTTCTCCACTGAATTGGCCGTTCCCGGGGCGAATGACGGTGCGGACCCGGGGGTGTCGGCCGGCCTATCCCCAGGCGCCGAGCCGCCGGACTGCCTCCAGGATGAAACTGCCCGAAAACCAGACCAGCATGGCGCCCAGGCCGGCCATCATCCACCGGTAGGCCCTGTGCCGCAGGAAATGCCGGGCCCTGGAGACGCCGGCCGCCACGAGAGTGAACCAGCTCAGGTCAGACAGGATGTGGCCCGCATAGAAGACCAGCACGCCGAGGGGACCGAACCGCGCCTGGGCCGTGGTCATCAGGCCGAGGCCGATGGCCGACCACCAGAGAAGGAAATAGGGATTCGTGGCGCTCAGGATCGCCCCCGTGGCCACCAGGGCCATCGGGCTTTCACCCGGGACGGCACCGGCCGTGGAACCGGCCTCGGCACCGGCCGTGGAACTGGCCTCGGCACCGGCATGGGACTTCCCTTCGGGCCCCGCGGGGGCTCTCTCCCCGCCCAGGGCCTGGCGGAACAGGCCGACGGCGAAGAAAAGCAGCAGCAGGCCGCCGAACAGGCCGATGCCGACCTGGACGTCGTTTCGCAGGAGGACCGTACCGAATCCGAAGAAGAGGGACAGCACCAGGAGACCCTCCAGGAGGACATGCCCCAGGGACAGCTGCAGGCCGGCCCTGTATCCCTTGCGGACCGCCTTTTCCAGGGTCTTCGCCAGGAGCGAGCCGGGCATCATCGCACCGGAATACCCGACCAGGAGGGAACCGAAAAACGTCGCGATCATGGGCGGCCTTCCGGTCGCCGGTCGGCGGCGGCCGGCCGCACCAAGGCGGCCAGCCGGCCGTCCATGGCCCGAAGCAGGTCCTCCGGCGCCAACAGGACCTGGCGTCCCCGGACCCCGGCGCTGACCGAAATCTCCCCGAACAGCACCGCCTCCTCCTCCAGGAAGGAGGGATAGGGTTTTTTCATGCCAATGGGAGAACAACCGCCCCGCAAGTAGCCAGTCACGGGCAGGAGGTCCCGGACCGGCAGGAGGTCCACCGCGCGGTTGCCCGACACGGCGGCCAGGGCTTTTGTATCGAGTTCGCAGGAGACGGGCAGGCAGGCCACCACCGGCCCCGTCCTGTCCCCCACGAGGACCAGGGTCTTGAAGACCTGGTCCGGCGGCAGGCCGATTTTCCTGGCCACGGCCAAACCGGACAGGTCCTCTTCGTCGACTTCATACTCGGCCACCCGGTACGGGATGCCCAGCCCGTCGAGCCTCCGCAAGGCATTGGTTTTCCCCATGGCTTCCTCCCGCCGTTCGATGTGCTGTATTTTATCACGCAGACCGCCCTGGGGCCATGCGGACTGGCGGCGGCAGGGCCGTTCGGATAGAATGGACATGACAGCCATCAGGGAGGGAGGGGTCCCATGCGGCTCTGGATCGTGAACCCCGGATCCACGTCCACCAAGACCGCCCTGTACCAGGGAGGCCGCTGTCTCGCGGAAGAGACGGTGCGCCATCCCTCCGACCAGCTGCTCGCCATGGATTCGCTCATGGAACAGGAGCAGCTCCGGACCGACGCGGTGGAGGCCGCCCTGTCCCGGGCCCTGGAGGCTCATCCGCCCCCGCATGCCGACGACGGCGCCCCGTCGCCTCCCCTGCAGGCCGTAGTGGCCCGGGGCGGCCTGGTCCACCCCGTCCCCAGCGGCGTGTACCGTGTCAATGACGCCATGCTGGCGGACCTGGCCGCGGCCCGCTATGGCGTCCACGCCAGCAACCTCGGGGCGCCCATCGCCCACCGGATCGCCGCCAGGCTGGGCATCCCCGCCCTGGTCGTCGATCCCCCGGTGGTGGACGAGATGATCCCGGAGGCCCGCTATGCCGGACACCCCCTGTTCCATCGCCGCTCGGCCTTCCACGCCCTGAACCACAAGGCCGTGGCCCGCAAGGCCGCCCGGGACATCGGCCGCCCGTACGGAACCCTGAACCTGGTCGTGGCCCATCTCGGCGGCGGCATCTCCGTCGCCGCCCATCGCCGGGGCCGGGTCGTGGACGTGAACAACGCCCTGGAAGAAGGTCCCTTCTCCCCCGAGCGGTCCGGCACCCTCCCCTCCATGCAGCTGCTGGACCTGTGCTTCTCGGGCCGGTACGGCCGGGAGGAGATCCGCCGGATGCTGGTGGGGGCGGGGGGCCTGTTCGCCTACCTGGGCACCACCGACGGCCGGCTCATCGAGGAGCGGGTCGCCATCGGGGATCCGGCCGCCGCGGAGGCCATGTCCGCCATGGTCTTCCAGATCGCCAAGGAGATCGGGGCGTCCGCAACGGTCCTGGACGGACAGGTCGACGCCATCCTGCTGACTGGCGGCCTGGCCAGGAACCGGGGCCTGGTGGAGGCCATCCGGTGGAAAGTATCCTTTCTCGCCCCGGTCCGGGTTTACCCCGGGGAAGCCGAAATGGAAGCCCTGGCGGAGGGGGCGTCCCTGGCCCTGTCGGGACGGCTGCCCCTGCTGGAATATGAAACGGAGGCGATGGCATGACACCGGACGACGCTTCGGCCGGGGGAGGCGTCCTCCTCCCCGACGCACCCGTGACCTCCCTGGACCGGATCGTGGCGGTGGTCCACGAAAAGCGGCCCGGACGCATCGCGGTGGCGGCGGCCCATGACGACCATGTCCTGGAGTCCATCCACCAGGTCCACGAGCAGGGATACGCCGAGCCGATCCTGATCGGCGACAAGGAACGCATCTTCCGGATCGCCGACGATCTCGGCATCGACGTGTCCCACATGACCATTATCAAGGAAATGGACGACCGGCGCTGCGCCGACATCGCCGTCCAGCTGATCCAGAGCGGCGAGGCCGATGTGCTGATGAAGGGCCTGATCCAGACCGCGGACCTGCTCCGGGCGGTGCTGGAGAAGGAGAAGGGCCTGCGGACGGGGGGGCTCCTGAGCCACGTCGGCGTGTACGAGGTCCCGACCTATCCGAAGCTCCTGTTCATGTCCGACGGCGGCATCAACATCGCCCCGGACCTGAAGCAGAAGACGGACATCCTGCGCAACGCCGTCGGGGTGGCCCGGGCCCTGGGAGTCCGGATCCCCAAGGTGGCGGTGCTGGCGGCGGTGGAACTGGTGAATCCCGCCAT
The DNA here is from genome assembly GCA_029548445.1 of Bacillota bacterium. GTDB lineage: Bacteria > Bacillota > Clostridia > Saccharofermentanales > UBA5734 > JAKPNJ01. The sequence continues at coordinate 3,355 of JAKPNJ010000172.1, forward strand.
GCCGGCCACCCTGGACGCCGCATCCCTGACCCTCATGGCCCAGCGGGGCCAGGTCCGGGACTGCCTGGTGGACGGCCCCCTGGCCATGGACAACGCCATCGACCCCGAGGCCGCCCGGCACAAAGGGATCCGGAGCCCGGTGGCCGGCGACGCCGACATCCTGCTCGTGCCCGACATCGAGGCCGGCAACATCCTGGCCAAGACCCTGACGTTCCTGTACAGGGCCCGCTCCTGCGGTGTCATAACAGGCGCCCGGGTCCCCCTGATCGTGACGTCCCGGGCCGACAGCAGCCAGGCCAAGTACCATTCCATCCTGCTGTCCCTGGCCATCCACGCCTCCGTGAACCCCGTCCCGTCCGCCGGCCCGGTCGCCATGCCGGGATGACGCATAGAAAGGGAGGAGCCCCATGAGCAAGAAGCAGAAGACCATCCTGTCGGTCTGGGTTGAAGACACCCCCGGCGTCCTGTGGCGGGTGACGGAGCTCTTCGGGTCCCAGAACTTCAACATCGAGAGCCTGACGGTCGGGGCTACCGAGAAGCCCGGCGTCGCCCGGCTGACCATCATCCTGGGCAGCGAAGAAAAAGCCCTGCGCCATCTCGTGTCCGACCTGAACCGGATCACCAACCTGGTCCAGGTCAAGACCGTCGACCCGGACGAGTCGGTGCAGATGGAGCTGGCCCTGCTGATGGTGGACGCCCCCGACGAGAAGAAGACCGACATCATCAACATCGTCAACGTCTTCCGGGCCCGGATCGTGGACGTGGCGACGAACTCCATGACCGTGGCGGTGTCCGGCAGTCCGGACAAGGTCCAGGCCCTCCATGACCTGCTCCATCCCTTCGGGATCCTGGAAGCGGTCCGGACCGGCATCGTCGCCATCGACCGGGGGGTTCGGGGCAGCGCCGAGCGCAGGAAGCGAAAGGACGCCGAGTGACGCCGCGTGACGCCGGGCGACACCGGGCACATCCGGGCGCAGCCGGGTGCAGCCGGCACCGCCGATGACGGGCTGTCGGCAGAGGGATCTATGACTGTCGCGGAACTGAAGCGGGGCAAGGGCAGAAAAAACCGGAAACGCCGAACTTGCGGCGTTTCCGGTGCTATGGTGGAGCATACGAGACTCGAACTCGTGACCCCCACACTGCCAGTGTGATGCGCTCCCAGCTGCGCTAATGCCCCATCGCGAAGGTTATTTTATCCCAGGCTTCCCGGGGTGTCAAGGCATGGTCGGGATTGTACAGGTTTCGATTGACAACCCCCTGCCGAGTGGGTAATATTGTGTTTGCTTCGGGGTGTGGCTCAGGTGGTAGAGCGCCTGGTTCGGGACCAGGAAGTCGCAGGTTCAAGTCCTGTCACTCCGACCA
>JAKPNJ010000177.1 GCA_029548445.1 Bacillota bacterium
TCCCCTGGAACCGCCCCCCGACTGGCAGCGCGTCCTGCCCCTGCCCCCGGTGATGCACATCCGGGACGTCCCGGGCCTCGCATCCCTTTTCGGCGAGTTGTACGAGGAGCAGTACCGCCGCCGCCCCATGTCGGACCTCGCCGTCCGGACCCTGCTCATGCGGATCCTGCTGCGGGTCCTCGAGGAACAGCAGGACCCTGCGACAGGACCCCGACCTGCCGCATCCCGGGAGGCTCCCGATCCCGACCTGCCCCGCCGGCGGATCCGCCTCGTGACCGACCGGATGGACGCCAACCCGGAAATCCCATGGACCCTGGACGGCATGGCCCGCCTGGCGGGCTACAGCCGGTATGCCTTCTGCCGGCTGTTCACGAGGCTCGTGGGAGAGAGCCCTTTCGCCTACCTGAATCGCTGCCGGATCGACCGGGCCCGCCGGATCCTGGCGGAGACCGGCCTGCCGGTCGCGCGGATTCCGGAGGCCTGCGGCTTCCCGACGGCTTCCTACTTTTTCCGAACCTTCCGGCGCCAGACCGGCATGACCCCGGCCGAATACAGAAAACGAAACACGGTCCATTCCGGCTGGGGTTGACACGGATCGTGCAAAGGCTCCGTGATATCCTCAAGGTGTGGAGAGCGAGGGGGAGCGCCCGTGAAGGGGAGCGCCCGGGAAGGGGAGGGAGAGCAGGATGGACGCGACATACGTGACCCTGGTGGGGTTCGGGTCGGAAACAGGCGGCAAGGCCTTTCGGGACGGGCTGCCGGTTCTCCTGGTGAAGGAACCGGAGAACGAATATGACGGGGAAGCGATCCGGGTGGAACTGCCCGGCGTCGGCCGGATCGGCTATGTGGCCAATAGTACGTCGACAGTGGCCCGGGGAACCGCCAGCGCCGGTCGGGCCTACGATACCTTCGGCAAGGCCTGCTTCGCGACAATCCTGTTTGTCGTCCGGGGAACGGCGATCGCCCGGCTGGAGCCCGGGCTGAAAAAGCTCGTCTGGTCCGTGGAGCTGGTCGGGGAGGAGACGATGGGGCGCGAAGGGGTCGGTTCAGAGCGTGTCGGGAACGAAGCCGGGAAGCGCGAAAAAACCGGCCTCCCCCGGCCAACAGACCCGGAGAAGGCCGGTTTCGGAAACCGGGAGCATTACCAGGCGTAAGCCCGGGGCGCGTCGCCGCCGGGGCCGGGGAAAATCCGGTCCAGCTCCGCCATTTCCGCGGGGCCCAGTTCCAGCTCGACGGCCTTGAGGTTCTCCTCCAGCTGGTCCAGGGTCCGGGGTCCGATGATGGGGGCGGTGACCGCCGGTTGGGCCAGCAGCCAGGCCAGGGCGATGACGTCCTGGGGCTGGCCCAGGTCGTTGGCGAACTTCTCGAAGGCCAGGAGGGTCTCCCTCTGGGATTCGAGACGTGCCTTGATTCCCTCGGTCCGGGAGGCGTTGAGGGGGTTCAGGGCGTTGCGCCCCAGGAGGCCGCCGTCCAGGGGGCTCCAGGGAATGACCCCCAGGCCCAGGGCCTGGGAAGCGGGGAGAACTTCCAGCTCGGGGAGCCGGCAATTCAGGTTGTACTTGTGCTGCTCCGAGACGAGCCCCAGGAAATGCCGGGCCTTGGCCTCGGCCTGGGCGACGGCGATGTCCCAGCCGGCGAAGTTGCTGGACCCGATGTAATCCACCTTCCCCTGGGCCACCAGGGACTCGAAGACGCCCCACAACTCCTCCCAGGAGACCTCCCGGTCCACATGGTGCATCTGGTACAGCTCCACGTGGTCGGTCTGCAGCCGGCGCAGGGAGCCCTCCAGGTGGCGCCGGATCTTGTAGGAGGACAGGCCGGACGCCCGGTTGGGCCCGTCGGCGGGATCCTGCATGTCCCCATATACCTTGGTGGCCAGCACGACCTTCTCGCGCCGTCCCCCGCCCTGGGCGAACCAGCGGCCGATGATCTCCTCGGTCCGTCCCTTGTTGGGACCGCCGTATACGTTGGCGGTGTCGAAGAAATTGATCCCGGCGTCCAGGGCCTCGTCCATGATGCGGTACGAGTCCTTCTCGTCGGTCAGGACGCCGAAATTCATGGTGCCCAGACTGAGCCGGCTGACTTTCAGGCCGGACTTGCCCAAATAGCTGTATTGCATGTTGAATCCCCCCTTGGCGATGCGATGCGATGCGTCGACATGGTGCCGGTCTGCGCCGGCACGGCACGGCATGATTTGATTTCATTGTATTCCCATGCCGCGGAGGGGGCGGTAACCTGGGGAACATGCCCGTCGGCCGCAGGACCGCCGTTTGACCGCCGGTTCGCCGTCCCGTCCGGCTGCGGAAACGACAGCCCGCCGGAACTACAGCCGTTTCTCGAACTCCCCGGGCGACACCTGGGTAAACCCGACCCGGCCCAGGTAGCGGCAATGGGCGTCGTTTCCCGTTCGGGCCAGGAGCCGCGTGAACCCCCGGCTCCGGAACAGGTCCAGGTTCTCCTCGAAAATGAAGCGGCCGGACTTGAAGTCCCGGAAAGCAGGCAGCACATAGTCCAGGTCCACATGCAGGGTGCCGTCGGGCAGGGGCGTCCCGATGAACACGCCGGCGGGGACCATGTTGCGGAGGACATAGAACCGCAGCGTACTTCCATTCTCCGGGACCGGCTCGTCCCCGTATCCCGGAAAGAACCTGTGGATGTCCCGCCGATGGAACGCCAGGAATTCCCGGAAGTACAGGTCCTGCTCCGGCATCTCCAGGAGGGACAGGTGGTCCCGGCCGGCCAGCAGCCGGACCAGGAACCACAGGTCCACCAGGACGATCAGGGCGTTCAGGGCCGCCACGGGATAGGCCCGGATCAGGATGCCGTAGATCGTAAAGGCCAGGGCGCCCGCCAGGTTCAGGACCCGGAGGCGGACCTGGGAGGTCATCATCAGGGACACGGCCACGGTGGCCGAGGCCACGTACCCCACCATCTCCAGCCAGAAGGACGGCATGTCGGTCTCCTATCCCGGCCTGCGAAGCCGGCGCATCCCGGATCAGTCCGGGTCGGTGAAGGTCTCGGAGCGGACGAGGATCCGTTCGCCCGGCCGGATGGCCTGGCTGCCCCGCTGCTTGCGGAAGATCGCCGGCGGGACGCCGAAGTGTCGGCGAAAGGCCAGGCCGAAGCCCTGGCGGCTGTTGAAGCCGGCATGGACCGCGATGTCCACCACCGGCAGGTCGCTTTCCAGGAGCATCATGGCGGCCTTCTCCAGCCGCAGCCGCTGGACCCGGCCCAGGACCGTCTCCCCGAGATGGGCCCGGAACAGGCGCTGGAGATGGGCCGGATGGATGCCCACATGGCGGGCCACTTCCTCCACCGTGGGATGGAGATCGTAGGTTTCCCCGATATGGCGGAGGGCGTTCCGCACGTGGGTGATTCCCGGCGTATCGGCCTGCTCCTCCAGGGCCCGGGCGATCCGGAGGAACAGCAGCGAAAAGAGGGTCTGGCGCATCAGGTCGTGGTCCCGGTCGTCCGCATGGAATTCCTCCTCCTGCTGGATCTGGTTGACGCAGCTGAACACCTCGCCGCTGTCCCGCAGGTGGAGACAGGAGGCTTCGCGGCGGGCCATGGCCGCCAGGGCGGCGCTTCGGCGGGCCAGGTCGCCCAGTCCCGGACCGGCTGCCGGGTCCTCCACGGCCTGGATCTCCAGCATGAACAGCCGGCAGGGATGCCCCGGGTCGACCACCAGCCGATGAAACGTACCGGCGTCGAGGAAGACGAACTCTCCCTCCCGCAGCCGGATTTCCCGGGTCCCCGGCGCGTCCGGGGCACGGGACCGGACCAGGATGCGGCAGCGCCCCGTCAGCGCCAGCATGATCTCCATCCTGGAATGGCCGTGGAAGGACATGTCGTAGGATTGGAACGTGTTCCCGTAGAAGGCGTCCAGCCGGGGGGCCAGGTTCCGGCGCACGGCCTGGGCGAATGTCGGGAAGGGATCGGTCATGGCGGGTCCTCCTGGTGTCGGGCGGAACTGCTTTCATTGTAGGCTGTCTTCCGGAGGGAATGCAAGGATTCTTTCCATCCGCCGCCGCTGCCGCCATGAATTGCTTGCGCCATGCCCGTGCGGGAGCGATAGAATGGAACCGACCGGGCGGCGAGTGACAGCCAGCGGACAGGCCGCGGCATCGCCGGAACCGGCAAGGAGGAGTATCCATGGGATTCAAGGTAGCCTTCATCGGCGCCGGCGGCGTCGCCTTTACGAGAACGATCCTGACGGACCTACTCTGTGTGCCCGCGTTTCGGGACATGGAGGTGTCCTTCACGGACATCGACCCGGACAACCTGGCCCGGGTGACGGCCCTGTGCCAGCGGGACATCGAGGCCAACGGCCTGTCGATCCGCATCCATTCCACCACCGACCGGCGGGAGGCCCTCCGGGGGGCGCGCTATGTGGTCAACGCCGTACGGGTGGGCGGGCTGCAGGCCTTCGAGAAGGACATCGAGGTGCCCCTGCGCTACGGCATCGACCAGTGCGTCGGCGACACCCTGTGCGCCGGGGGGATTTTTTATGGCCAGCGGGGCATCCCGGTGGTCCTGGATTTCTGCCGGGACATCCGGGAGGTGGCCGAGCCGGATTGCCTCCTCCTGAACTATTCCAACCCCAACGCCATGCTGACCTGGGCCTGCATCAAGTACGGCGGGGTCCGGACCCTGGGGCTCTGCCACGGGGTCCAGGGGGGCCACCACCAAATCGCCGGGGCCCTGGGGCTGAAGAAAGAGCAGGTGGACATCGTCTGCGCCGGGATCAACCACCAGACCTGGTATGTCAAGGTGGCCCACGAGGGGCAGGACCTGACCGGGCGGATCCTGCCGGCCTACGAGGCCGACGAAACCCTGCGCCGCCAGGAAAAGGTCCGGATCGACATGCTGAAGCGGTTCGGCTATTACTCGACGGAGTCCAACGGCCACCTGTCGGAGTATGTTCCCTGGTACCGGAAGCGCCTGGACGAGATCGGCCAGTGGATCAGCCTGGATTCCTGGATCCTGGGGGAGACCGGCGGGTACCTGCGGGTTTGCCGGGAGAGCCAGGACTGGTTCCGGACCGATTTCCCCAACTGGATGGAAGCGCCGCCGAAGTCGTATACACCCGAGACCCGGAGCGAGGAGCACGGGTCCTGGATTATCGAGGCCCTGGAAACCGGCCGGATGTATCGCGGCCACTTCAATGTCATGAACCGGGGCTGCATCCCGAACCTTCCGGACGAGTGCGTGGTGGAAGTGCCCTGCTTTGTGGACCGGAACGGGATTGCGGTCCCGAAGGTGGGGGACCTGCCCCTGGGATGCGCCGCGGTCTGCAGTGCGTCCATCTGGGTCCAGCGCCTGTCGGTGGAGGCGGCGGTGGCCGGGGATGATGTGCTCCTGCGCCAGGCCATGATGATGGATCCCCTGGTGGGCGCGGTCTGCAACCCGCCGGAGATCTGGCAGCTGGTGGACGAGATGCTGGTGGCGGAAGCCCCCTGGCTGCCCCAGTACGGTCCGGCCATCGAGGCCGCCCGGGCCCGCCTGGAGAAGGGCCGGGCCGACGGAACCCTGATTCCGGTGCGGGAAGGGTTCCAGGGATCCAACCGGCTGCCGGTCCGGACGCCGGAAGAGCTGGCCCGGGACAGGAAGGGCCGGGCGCTCGCAGGGAAGACCGAGAAGGGCCGTTGACGGCCGGCGGACCGGAGTGCTATTCTTCTCCTGGAGATATGGGC
>JAKPNJ010000199.1 GCA_029548445.1 Bacillota bacterium
CACCAGGGTCGACGGACCGGCCACCCGGACCTGCATGCCAAGCCGGGTCATGCCGATCAGGTTGCTTCGGGCCACACGGCTGTGGGCGACATCCCCGATAATGGCCACCGTCAGGCCTTCCAACCGGCCCTTTTTCTCCCGGATGGTAAACAGGTCCAGCAGGGCCTGGGTCGGATGCTCGTGTTGTCCGTCTCCGGCGTTGACAATCGACATGGAGACCAGGGGGGCGATCCGGTGGGGGGCGCCCGAATGGGGATGGCGCAGGACCAGGATGTCGGTCCCCATGCGCTCGATGGTCCGGACCGTGTCCAGCAGGTTCTCCCCCTTGGCGACGCTGCTTCCGGAGGCCGACACATTGGCGCTGGCGGCCCCCATGTACTTCGACGCCAGTTCGAAGGACAGCCGGGTCCGGGTGCTGTTTTCGTAGAACAGCGTCACCACGGAGCGCCCGTGGAGATGGGAGGTCTTCCGGATGCCGCTTCGAAGCGCTTGCTTCATGGTGGCGGCCGTATCCAGGATCAGCAGCATCTCCTCCGTCGTCAGTTCCTCGATGCCGAGGAGGTCCTTGGAAACCAGGTTCATGGCGCCACCTCCCCGATGGACCCGTCGTCGGCGGCGTCGGCGGCCCCGCCCGCTCCGTCCCAACACGACTGCTGATCGCACAGCAGGACCCCGTCAATGCCGTCGATCTCCCGAACCTTGACATGGACCACCTCGCTGCGGGAGGTAGGGACGTTCTTTCCGATGAAATCGGCACGGATCGGCAATTCCCGGTGCCCCCGGTCCACGAGGATGGCCAGCTGGATGCAGGCGGGACGGCCCATGTCGAACACCGCCTCGATGGCCGCCCGCACCGTTCGCCCGGTATACAGCACATCGTCCACCAGGACCACCTTCCGTCCCTGGACCGGGAAACGGATATCGGTTCCGTTGACGACCGGATGCTCGGCCAGCATGCTGAGATCGTCCCGGTAGAATGTAATGTCGAGGATCCCGACCTCCGGCCGCAGCCCCTCGATGGCGTCGATCCGGTCGGCGATCCGGCGGGCCAGGGACACGCCTCGCCTCTGGATGCCGATCAGGACAAGGTCCTCGAGTCCCCGGTTCCTTTCCAGGATCTCGTGGGCCATCCGGGTCAGCGATCGTTCCAGCGTCTGGGCGTCCATGAGGACGGCCTTCTCCTTCATCCCCGATCCCCTCCTTCTTGCGTACCCGGCCCGTCCGAATCGCCTTCCCGATTCCAGAAAAGCACCTTCCGCCAGGCGGAAGGTGCTCCACTCACGACGCGGTTCCGCCACCCTGGCGGACGCGACATCCGGCATGTCCTTCCGGCCTCACGGGACCGGGTTAAAGGTCATTGACTGCATAATATACCATCGTTTGACACTTTTCAAGCCGCTATGCTAAGATGAACTGCAATTTGTCGGCTCCTCCCGGGGATGTGGCGGAACTGGCAGACGCGGCAGACTCAAAATCTGTTGACAGCGATGTCGTAAGGGTTCGATTCCCTTCATCCCCACCACCGTCGTTCCCGGCCGGGTCTCCACCCGGCCGGATGCATGAAACGGCGGGTTATGTATATTTATGCAACGAGGTCCCCATGGAATCCTTCTTGGACCGCTTGTTCCGGATCGTCCTGGGCAGCGCCCATGCAGCCGTCTTCGAGATCGGCGCCATCATGGCGTGGCTCATGCTGGCTTTCGGCCTTCTCGAGTTTCACCGGGGCGTTCGCCTGCGGGCCTTTGTCACGCGTCACCGGCTGGATCGCCCGTTCCTGACCACGCTCCTGGCGCTCATCCCGGTGGACGGCAGCCTGCTTTTCCAATACGGCCTGTATCGAAAAAAGGGCCTTCGTACCGGATCCCTCCTGGCCGGCATGCTCGGCATCGGCGAGGAGGCCACCTACCTGGTCCTGTCCCGCAACCCCCTGCATTGGCTGGCCATCGCCGCCGTCAAGCTGGTGACGGGAACGGCGGCCGGCGCTGCCGTCAACGCGGCCGTGGGGCCGGAGAAACAGGATGCGTGGCTGCGACAGGATGCGGCGGCTTCCGGAGAGGAGCGGGACCGGATTGCCGACGAGCACTTCCATGAACTTCCGGACAAGTATCGCCACAAGCTCCATCGATTCCGGTATCACCGCCTCGGCTTGCTGTTCTGGGCGATCTTCGGCTTCGTACTGGTACTGTGGCTTCTCTTGCAGGCCCTGCATCTCCTGGCGGGTTTCCATGCGGACCAGTTTCAGGCGTTGGGGGTCCCGCTGGTCGACTGGGCGGCCATGCTGCTCATGCTGGTCGTCATGGCCTATGCCCTTGTGACCTCCATGACGACCCGGGAATTCGGGAGGATTTTCGAGGACGAATTCGAGGATACCGGGGATGCGGCGGGGGACATCGCGGAGACCTGCGCATCCGTCATCCTGCTCGTATTCCTGATGACCGTCGCGGTCGAACTGGTGACATGGGCTGTCGGCATGGACCGGATCGGGGATTTTTTCTCGAAGCGATCGATCCTGGCGGTGGTCCTGGGAGCCTTGGTCGGGCTCCTGCCCGGAACCGGCGCCTCCCTGGCCTTCACAACCCTGTGGTACGCCCTGTCGGGAACACCGGGCGCCCTCCCCTTCTCGGCCCTGCTGGCCTGCTCCATGGCCCTGGTGGGCGACTCCCAGTGGGTGGGCATGAAACAGATCCGGATAAGCCAGCGACGCCTGCACGCAATATCGTTCCTGATCGCGCTGGGAGTCGGGGGGAGCCTCCATCTCCTGGCCGGCATCTAGGTGGCGGGAGCTGCGACCAGGTCCAGGATCCGGTGGGTGGATTCCCCGAGCCCCGTCTGCAATCCCCTGCATCCCCAGTCGAGCAGCCGGCCGTCCGACTGCATCTCCCGGATCCTGTCCAGGTCGAAATCCGGCGGAAGGCGGTCCCCCGCCCCGGTTTCCAGAAGCCACGCGGCGTTCAGCGATTCATGGTATCCGACGGGGTCGGTCAGGAGGATCGGCAGTCCGAGTCCAGCATAAAACACCATTTCCGACGGTTTTGTGATGACCAGGTCCGTTTCGTGCAGGGCCTGGCTGAACTGCTGGAAATAGGCGGGTTTGTCATGCTCGTGGATCAATCGGACCCGGTCCGACTCGAGCCATTCGGGGCGAAGGGCGGGTCGGATGCGCTCGGCGGCCAGGGTGGAGACGCCGGCCGAGATCCAAAGACGGACGGATCCCGCATCGATTGCGTCGCCCATCCGATCGAGGAGCGAGCGGGCGGCAGAAGCCTGGACCCCGGCACCGCCGATGCAGAACAGGAGGGTCAGGGGGCAGGTCGGATCCGCAAGCCTGCGGGCACGTCGTCGCCAGTCTTCCAGCAGGATGTCCCGGTTCCGGTCTCCAACGTTTTCCAGGGGCAGGGGAAACCCGGTGACATGGACCCTGGAACCGGACACTCCGTACGCCATCAGCCGCTCGGCCGACCGGGCCGTCGGCGCCAGGTACTCGATCCGGCTCCCCTTTGGCCGGGAGGGCACCCAGGCGCGGCTGAATTCCACATCGCAGATCAGGGAATAGACCGGGAGGTCCGTGTGCCGCTCCGCAGCCAGGGAGCCCATGTAGAACGTGGAAATGACCGGCAGGCCGCTGCCCCGGATGCGGGTCATGGTTTCCATGGAGTACCCGAGACGAAGCAGCCCGTTCTGGATGTGGTTCGCAGCTACTGGGCGGCGCTGGTCGGGCTGCTCCGCCAAAGCCGGGAATCGCTGCAACATGCGATCGTACTGCGAAAACGCCGCCGCCCCGATCCGGGAATGCTCGCGCCATCGGGACAACCCTTCGTAGAACCCCCGCGTCAGGCTCTGGAAGCCCCGTTCAAGGCGTGAGGACGTATCGGAGAGTCCGATGGAAATCCAGGATGCGTTTTGCGCATGGGACCGGAGGGGCCAGGCAGCCCGGTCGTGTCCCAGGCCCATGACAGCGGACAGCAGCCAATATCGGCCCGGATCGACGGTGGATCCCGGCCAGGCCTTCATGGATGGCGCTCTCCGGAGCCGATCGGTCCCGTCTGTTTTCGTCTCCCTGCAGGGATCCGCCCCGACTGGCGGGATACAAGGAAGCGGCGCCAGTAGCCAGCGCCGCGATCCCCGAACCAAAAAAGAAACCGGCCTGTGCAACGACAGGCCGGTCGGCTGGTTGTTACCATTTGCCCTTTCCGATATGGCCCTCGATTTCGGCCTTGCTCCTCTGGCGAATCTCCACGGCCGCCGTAACGGCTTTCTGGAAAAGTGCCACGCACGGGGGATCCAGGTTGATCCCGATCCCTTCTTCGGCCAGGACCTGGATTTCATCCGCAAGACCCATCAGCCGGGCGTGGATGGCGTTGGTCCGGACGGACATCCGGATCTTCCCCGCGGCTTCGGGGGACAGGAGCTCGAACTTCTCCTTCGGCGCACCGCACTTCGGACAGACATCCGGCGCGTCGGGCCCCTCGTATTTGTATCCGCATACGGAACACCTGAAAATCTGCATGGTCGCACCTCCTTGTCGGTTTGCATCCATTATAGCATTGCGCCGCAGAATGCAAGCCCTTGACGCCCGGGACCCGGGTGGATATAATTCACGTTGTCTCGTCGGTTGACGGGATGTCGGGCGGCATTCAGGGGCCTTTAGCTCAGTAGGTCAGAGCGGCCGGCTCATAACCGGTTGGTCCGGGGTTCGAGTCCCTGAAGGCCCACCAGCATGGGAGGATTCCCGAGTGGCTAAAGGGGGCAGACTGTAAATCTGTTGTCGACGACTTCGGTGGTTCGAATCCACCTCCTCCCACCAGAAAAGCTCCGGACAACCGGAGCTTTTTCCTGTCATCGGGAGAATCGGGCGGTTCAGGACCCGGGTTCCACGGGCAGGAGCCCCCGGACGATCTCCTTGAATGCCCGGCCCCGTTCCTCGAAATTGCGGTACTGGTCGAAGCTGGTGCCGGCCGGCGACAACATCACCACATCCCCGGTCCGCGCCATCCCCTGGGCCATCCGGACAGATTCGGCCAGGGTCGCGGCGTGTGCCACCGACACCTCTGCCAGGAGGCCCCTCCTCTCCGCCGCAGTCAGGAGCGACCGCTCGATCAGGGGGGCGTTTTCGCCACACAATACCACCGAGCGGGAGACTGTCAGGATCGCGTCTCCCAGGCCGGTGTAGTCGAGTTTCTTGTCCTTGCCGCCCATGATGAGGACCACCCGCTCGCCCCGGTCGTGCAAGGCCTTGAGAGCCGCCTTGGTCCGGGTCGGGCTCGTGTCGATGGAACTGTTGATGTACCGGACGCCGGACAATTCGCGAACCAGCTCCAGGCGGTGTTCCACGCCACGGAAAGTCCGGGCGACCCTGGCGACGGAATCGGGTGACACATACCCCCGGGTCGCCGCGATGGCGGCCAGGTAGTTCTCGACATTGTGGTCTCCCGGCAGGAGGATCTCCGAAGCCGGCAGGTAGGGTTCCGGTTCGTCGGAAGGCCCGTCCCGATAGAGGATCATGCCGTCCTGCAGGTAAGCGCCGGCGGGAATCCCGGCATCCCTGCGGCTGAAATAGGCCACCGTTCCCCGGGCATCGCAGGCCTGGGAGCGGGATTCATAGTTGTCCCGGTTCAGGACCAGGCGACCGAACAGCGACTGGTGGAGAAAGATGTTGCGCTTGGCGTCGATGTACTCCTGGTAATCCTTGTGGACATCCAGGTGGTTGGGGGAGATGTTCGTGACGACCGCCACGTCCGGGCTCCGGCGAAGGGACTGGAGCTGGAAGCTCGACAGCTCCAGGACGACCATGTGGTCCGGCTCGATGTCGTCGATCCGGTCCAGGAGGGGCGTTCCGATGTTGCCGCCCAGCCAGGTCACATGTCCCTCTTCCTCCAGGAAGTGGTGGGTCAGGGTCGTGGTCGTGGTCTTGCCGTCGCTGCCGGTGAT
>JAKPNJ010000203.1 GCA_029548445.1 Bacillota bacterium
CGCTTCCAGCCCATCCTGGTGGATCCCCCCGGCGTGGAGGACACGGTGTCCATCCTCCGGGGCCTGAAGGAGCGCTTCGAGCTCCACCACGGGGTCCGGATCACGGACGGCGCCATCGTGGCATGCGCCCGCCTGTCCAACCGCTACATTACCGACCGGTTCCTGCCGGACAAGGCCATCGACCTGATGGACGAGGCCGCGGCCATGATCCGCACTGAAATCGACAGCCTGCCGTCCGAGCTGGACGAGAGCTCCCGGCGCCTGATGCAGCTGGAGATCGAGCGGGAAGCCCTCCGGAAGGAGGAGGACGCTGCCGCTCTGGCTCGCCTGTCCCTGCTGGAAAAGGAAATCGCCGAGCTCCGGGAGCAATCGGACCGGATGCGGGCCCAGTGGGAGATGGAGAAAGAAAACATCCAGCGGGAGAAGACCCTGCGCCAGGAGATCGAGGCCGTGCGGCAGCAGATCGAGGCCGCCCGCCGGGAGTACGACCTGGAAAAGCTCGCGGCCCTGGAGTACGGCCGCCTGCCCGAGCTGAACCGGGCCCTGGAGGAGGAGAAGCGCCGCAACCGGGCCGGGGGCAATGTGCTGCTGAAGGAAGAGGTCACGGAGGAGGAGATCGCCGAGATCGTCTCCCGGTGGACCGGCATTCCGGTGGCCCGGCTGGTCGAGAAGGAGAAGGACCGCCTGCTCCACCTGGAGGACATCCTCCATCGCCGGGTCATCGGCCAGGACGAGGCCGTGTCGTCGGTCAGCGACGCCGTGATCCGGGCCCGCTCCGGTCTGAAGGACCCCAACCGGCCCATCGGGTCCTTCCTGTTCCTGGGGCCCACCGGCGTAGGCAAGACCGAGCTGGCCAAGGCCCTGGCGGAAGCCCTGTTCGACAGCGAGGACAACGTGGTCCGGATCGACATGTCCGAGTACATGGAAAAGCACGCCGTGTCCCGGATGATCGGCGCCCCGCCGGGCTACATCGGCCACGAGGAGGGGGGCCAGCTGACGGAGGCCGTCCGGCGAAAGCCTTACAGCGTCCTGCTGTTCGACGAAATCGAGAAGGCCCACCCGGACGTGTTCAATGTCTTGCTCCAGCTCCTGGACGACGGCCGGCTGACCGACAGCCTGGGCCGGACCGTGAATTTCCGGAACACGGTGGTGATCATGACCTCCAACATCGGCAGCGTTGACTTGCTGAACGGCCTGGACGATTCCGGCGAGATTCGGGACAGCGTCCGGGCCCGGGTCATGGAAGGCCTCCACCAGACTTTCAAGCCCGAGTTCCTGAACCGGGTGGACGAGGTGGTCCTGTTCCGGCCCCTGAAGCGGTCCGACATCCTGCGGATCATCGACCTGTCCCTGGCCGCCATCCAAAAGCGCCTGGACGAACGGGACATCCGCCTGGCCGTCACCGACGAAGCCCGGGAGCTCATCGCCGACCGGGCCTACTCGCCGGCCTTCGGCGCCCGCCCTGTCAAGCGGTACCTGCAGAAAACCCTGGAAACCGCCATTGGCCGCCAGATCGTCGGCGGCGAGTTGCTGGACGGCGGCACCGCCCGCGTCGACGTGGAGCACGACGCCATCCGCGTGACCGCAGCACCGCCTGAAGCCCCTGCGCCGCCCGAAGCACCCGCGGCATCGCTGGCATCGGCCGACTGATCGGCGGTGCGGCTCGCGCCACCCACGTCTGCCGCGCCGCCTGCGCCTACCGCATGACCGCGGTCCACTGGCCGCTCAT
>JAKPNJ010000226.1 GCA_029548445.1 Bacillota bacterium
GGCTGCCGTTCCGGCAGCTCCGGCGGATGGTCCGGACATGGTTCCGGCGGCGGCGCCGGCAGCGGCTTCGCGGGCCGAGCGCCCGGCGGAGGCCGGCGGGGGTATGGACGGTCCGGGAGCCTTGTGGGATCCGGCCGGCGACGCGACAGGAACGGAGGGGGCGGCCGGTGCCGACGGGGAAGGGCGGCTGCGGGACAGGATCGCCCGGCCCCGGTCGGAAGCGGCGATGGCTTCCACATAGCCGATCAGGAACTGCAGCGGCACGCCGGGGCTCTTGGCTGCGGCGGACGTCATCACCATCCCGGCCGCCTCGGCCTGGTCCTGGGCCTCCTCGAGAAGGCGGAGCATTTCCCGCTGGCCGATGGCGTCCATCACTTCACGATTGCACAGGATCAGGCAATCGTCGACCTTGAGCTGGGCGATGTTGGAATACCGGACGGTCCCGGCCGTTCCGGCACAATAGATCTCCAGGTCCTGGACAGGGTCGCCCCGGCTGTCGATGGCCTCAAGGGGCACATCGTCGCTGGTCAGGGGGTACAGGGCATCATCGCGGTAAAGGTAGGCACACCCGCGGCCCATGGTCACCGCGGCCATCTCCCCGTCCTTCACCACGATCCCGGCAAAATAGGGCTGGCGTATGCCTTCCTGCTGGAGGGATATGCGGCCGGTCACATCCACGGCGCACTGGGCCAGGTCGTTGATCTCGCTGTCGATGTTCCGGCCTGTGTGGGCCATGCCCTGCTGGAATCGGTCCAGGGTCTGCCGTACGGCCGACTGGTCGGCTTCGAGGCTTGTCCCCGTGGGCGGATAGGCGAAGAGGGAGAAAAAAAAGCCACGTTCCTCGCGGTCCAGGGTCATGTCGGCGGCCCTGGATTCCCGCCTGCCGGACATGCGGCCATCGAGCCAGAATCCGTCGGCGGCTCCCGAAACCGGCCCGTACCGGGCGGTGACGGTGGTCGCGATGCGGGTCGTCTTGGCCATGGAAGATCCTCCAGTCCCGGACAGCGCATTCCCCGGACGACCTGCAGGCTCCGGGCATGACGACTTTGAATTCACGGGAAATTATACCATACCTCAAGTAGCGACAACAGGGCGGCCCGCCGGTTGAGGGACGGGTCCGCCACCACGGCCTCGAGCAGTCGATCCAGGGCGGCGGCAATCCGGCCGGCTCCCACGAGTCCCATGGCCTGGAGGTCATGGCCCCCGACGGGGAGTTCCAGGCGGCTGATCGGCCACTGGCAGCGGACCAGTCGCCGGGCAGCGCCGAGCAGGGCGTCGGGGGGGCCAGCCGGTGTCCCGGCGATTTCCTGCAGTCGTCCCTCCAGGTGGAGCAGCCCGATACCCCAAAGGGTTTCCCGTCGGGCGAAATCCGGCGGGCGACGAAGGCGCCGGGCCAGGAAGGCGGCGATCCGGCGCGAAGAGGAGTCCGGATCCGCCCCCGGACCCGCATCGGCCTCCCACAACCCCTGGGCCGTCCGGATGCCTGCCATGGCGGCGTGGAGCCGAACGGGCACTCGAAGCGACAAGTCATCCGGCGAAACGGCATCCGGCCGCCCGGACGGGCTGGCCGTCCCCGCCGCGTCGGCCAGGGCAGCCAGGGCGACGGCTTCCGGCATGCCGGGCCGCAGCCAGTCCGCCAGGAGTCGGCACAAGCGGACATCGTCGACCGGGACCGGGAGGTCGGCAAAGGAGGCCGACGCCACGCCGGTCCCCGCAAAATCGACCAGGCGTCCGGGGTGCGGCGAGCGAACGATCCGCCGCCATTCCTCCGTCACCCGTTCCCTGGAGATCCGGGCCAGGCTGCCCGCCGTCCCGGCGGCGGCGGACAGGAGGTCGGGGGTGGGCCGAAGGTCCAGCCGGCAGGCGAACCGGATCGCCCGGAGCAGCCGCAGGGCGTCCTCCCCGAACCGGTCCCGGGCCACGCCCACGGTTCGCAGGCACCTGTCGGCCAGGTCCCCTCTCCCATCGAAGGGATCCACCAGGCCCAGGGCGGGAGACCAGGCCATGGCATTGCAGGTGAAGTCCCGACGGGCCAGGTCATGCTCCAGGGCCACCCCGAACTCGACCCGGTCGGGTCGCCTGGAGTCCGAGTAGCCCGATTCGCTGCGGAAGGTCGTGATTTCCACGGCCATGCCTTTCCAATGAACCGTCACGGTGCCATGGCCCAGGCCGGTGGGCAGGGTACGGGGGAAAAGCATCGCCACCTCCGACGGGAGCGCGGAGGTGGCGATGTCATGATCCTCGGGATCGAGGCCCAGCCAGAGATCCCGGACGCATCCCCCCGCCAGGACGGCGGTGTGGCCGGCCGATTCGAGCCGGTCCCGGACCTCCGTCACCGGGAGGGGAATGCGCGGGATGAAGTCCTCCATCCTATTGGCCGATGGCGGGCAGGTCCGCGAGACCGGACCGGATCTCCCCGTCGGTGGCGGAGGAATCCTGCATGGTGCCGCTGAGGTACGAGTCGTAGGCGTACATGTCGAAGTACCCGTTGCCGGACAGGTTGAACAGGATCACCTTCTCCTCCCCGGACTCGCGGCAGGCCTTCGCATCATCGATGGCCGCCCGGATGGCATGGGCCGACTCGGGGGCCGGGACGATGCCCTCGGCCTGGGCGAAGGTCACGGCCGCCTCGAAGACCTGGTGCTGGTTGTAGGCCAGGGCATCGATGACGCCCTCATGGCGCAGCTTGCTGATCAGGGGGGACATGCCGTGATAGCGGAGCCCGCCGGCGTGGATGCCGGCCGGCATGAACCCGGACCCCAGGGTGTACATCTTCGAAATGGGCACCATGTGGGCCGTGTCGCCGTAATCAAAGGCGTATGTGCCCCGGGTCAGGGAGGGGCAGGCGGTGGGCTCCACGGCGACGATCCGGATGGAGCCGCCCTTGAGCCGATCGGCCACGAAGGGGAGGGCGATGCCGCCCAGGTTGCTGCCGCCGCCGGCGCAGGCATAAATGACGTCCGGATACTCGTCGACCTTCTCCAGCTGCTTCTTCGCCTCCTGGCCGATGACGGTCTGGTGGAGCAGCACATGGTTCAGGACGCTTCCCAGGCTGTAATTGGTCTCGGGATCGGAGGCGGCCACCTCGACGGCTTCCGAAATCGCAATGCCCAGGCTGCCGCGGGACTCGGGATTCGCGGCCAGGACGCTGCGTCCGAAGGCGGTATCGGGAGACGGGCTGGCCAGCACCCGTCCGCCGAAGGTCTCCATGAGGGACCGGCGGAAC
>JAKPNJ010000232.1 GCA_029548445.1 Bacillota bacterium
CCGATCGGTTGGGCGGGCTGCCGCTCTCGGTCCGGCCGGTCGGGAATGCCTTCCTGCCGGAGAACATCGCAGGACAGGCCCTGTCGTACATGCAATGGCGCGTCCCCCTCGCGGCGATTCTCCTGCAGGAGTCCAGGCGAACGGGGCCGCTCCTGGAGGGGGCCCGGACCCTGCGGGATATCGAAGCCGGAACGGCACCCATGCTCCCGGACCTGACCGGAGACCAGGTGCGGCAGATGGTCTTTGCCCTGATGAACCCGGGATTTCCGGAGGTGGACATCCCCTGGATGAGGGAATACGGCACCCCGAAAGCCGTGCCGACCCGGGACCCCCGGGAGGAAGCGGATCCCGGCGAACCCAGGCCGGACTGGGACCCGGCCGCATCGGATGCGGCGTCCCTGCTCCTGGCTGCGGCGACTTCCCTGCCGGGAGAGGAACGGAGCGGGGAAGAAGGGGCCCGGTCGCTGCTGGACATGATCCCGTCGGACAGCCCCGTCGGAATCCTCGACGGCCTTCTCCGCGGATTCCTGCCGGAATCGGGGGCGGATTCGTCGGGCATGCTCCGCTGGCTCCAGCTCCGGATGTTCGCGGCGTCCACGATGCGGTCCGCCTGCGACAGGGTTCGGGACGAGGCCGGTCTCCGCCCGCTCCGCGACCTGTCCGGGATCCCTCTTGAGGATCGGCCCAGCGCCTGGCAGTATGAGCTGGAACACCTGGTAGCCGGCCGGGACAGCCCGGAAGCCGACAGAAAGGCCGTCGAGGGCGAACTCCTGGCGTTTCGGTTTTCGATGCACTGGACGGCCCTGCTCCTGGTGCCGGAGGAGTATGGGGTCATGAGAGCCGCTTCCGCCGCCCTCGTTCTCCTTGTCGGCAGCCTGTCGCCGACCCTGGTCCTGTCCGTGGACGGCGTCGCCCTGCTGCTGTGCGCGGCGAGGGCCTATCTGCTGGCCCGGGATGAGGTCGATCGCCTTCTTTCAGGCGACCGGATCCCGCTCCTGCCGGAATCGATCGCCGGGTACCTTTCCCGCCACGCCTGGAGCGGCCTCCCGGACCCGGACATCGGCTATCGGGAGTGGCTCTCCCTACGGATGGCGGTCCTGCCGGAACCGCTCCTGCTGGAACGGATCGCCTTTCTGTACGGGACCCTGGTGCCTGAAGGCGCCGCCCGAGGGGTATCGGTCGTGTCCCGGATCCGGTCGATCCCGGTCGCATATGAAAGGCGATTCCCATGAACCGGCAAAAAGGCCCGACCGCCTCCCGCAGCGGGTCGATCCTGCTCGAAACCGCCCTGGTCCTTCCGATCCTGATGGTCCTGCTGCTATTGCCCGTTCAAATCCTCCAGGGGGCTGCCCTGGAAATGGCATTCCGCCAATCCGCCTTCAAGGCGGGACGGGAACTGCAGCTGCTGCAGGCCGGCCTTTCTACCCTCGGGGCCATCGGGGGCGAAACCGTGGGACGATTCGTGGAAGATGCCTGGGAGAAGGCCTTCCCCGGCGCAGCGCCCCCCGAGGGATGGGACGAGGACCTGGAGTCGGTCCTGCTGGAACAGGTGCTGCCGCCGCTGCTGGCGCGCCGCATCGCCGACTGGATGCGGGCATCTCCCCTGGACGCGTCCTGGTATGGATCCTGGATGGCATCCTCCGTCGATGTCCCGGAATCGGTGGTGGATTCTGTCCGCCTGGAACAGGACGAGGACGGAAACCTGCTCCGGATGACCGTCACGGGACGGTTGCCCATCCCCCTCGCCGGATCCCGGTCCGTGCAGGTCCTGGTGCCGATCCCCCTCTGGGACCGTGGGGACGGAACGCCCACCCGCCTGTCCGGCTCCCGGGAGGATGCCGATCCGCAGGGATCCGACTGCATTTGGGAACTCGGCAACCTGGAACGCGGACGCCTGATCCGGCAGCGGTTCGGCGGCGACTTGCCCCTGGGGTTCCCGGTCCTGTCGGGCTTCTCGGAAGGGGAAGCCCTGGTGATCCACAGCATGGACCTGACCCGACCGACCTGGAGCATCCCGGACCGGATCGATCGGGAACTGGTCCGCCGCATCCGATCCCTTGCCGGCTTCCAGGTGATGGAAGAGCCCTGGGGACGGGAAGGAATCCGAATTCTCCCGGAGGACATCCGGAGCCGGCGGTTTCTTCTCGTCATCCCGGAAAACGACCTGCCACAAGCCGTGACGACTGTCCTGGAACGCGTCCGGGACGAGGCCCGGGCCCTGGGCGTGACGTTCCGGATCCTCCCGTACGGCGGTCCGGCTCCCGAGGGGTAGGGGGCGGTTCGGTTGCGCCGCCCGGACACATGGAGTATCATCATTCAGGTAGTCCTGGAACGAAAAGGGGGCGGGGAAGGAGGCCAACCATGAAGCGTCGCGTCGGGATCGGATATCCCGCCCTCATCGTGGCGTCCGGCATCCTGGTCCTTTCCACCTCCCTGTTCCTGTACATATGGCATCTTCTCGGGAAGCCGACCTATACGGAGATCCCCATCGAAAAGGATTTCCGGATTCCGGACGGGTCCCTGGACCACCTGCCGGATCCCGACGAGATCGACCTCCTTCCGACCGACGTCCCCGTGACCGTCGATCCCGAGGCGTCCGCCACGCCAACGATCCATGTCGTACCGACCTGGGGACGCGGCTACCTCCGGGTCCATGTGGACCCGGACATCCCCATCCGCCTGGTGGAACCCCTGGACCCGATGGTGACCAACATCCTGGTGTTCGGGCTGGACGCCAGGAGCGTGTACGAAACCGTCAGCCGGACCGACGCCATGATGGTCCTGACCGTGGACCGTCGGACGGACACCATCAAGCTGACTTCCTTCCTGCGGGATATCCAGGTCCGGATCCCCGGACGGACGAAACCCGGCAAGCTCAACAGCGCCTATGTTTTCGGCGGCGTGGGGCTTCTCGTCAACACCCTCAATGAGAACTACGGGCTCGACATCCAGGAATTCGTCATGGTCGATTTCTGGAAGGCCGAGGAATTGATCGACCGGATGAACGGAATCGAGATCAACATCCGGGAGGACGAACTGCCCTATGTGAACCAGGGCGTCCGGTACGCCAACACCCTGTTCCGGTACATCAGCGATGCCAGCCCCATGCTGGCCGAACACGGCCCCCAGGTCCTGAACGGCCGGCAGGCCGTCGCCTATGCCCGAGTCCGCAAGCCGGACAGCGATTTCGTCCGGACTTCCCGGCAGCGGCAGGTCATGGCCGCCCTGTTCGCCACGTTCCAGGACCTGGGAGGACTGGAGAAAATGGGGGTTCTCGAAGGGGCCCTCGGCACGTTCGAAACCAACCTGTCCCGGGACCGGATCCTGTTCCTGGCCCTGGATGTCCTGGCCGGCATCCGGCAGTTCGATTCCTTCCGGGTCCCTTCCGACGGACTCTACAAGATCGATCCGACCACATACCAGGTCATTGTGGACATGGACGTCCAGGTCGACCTCCTGTCCGGCTTCATTTGGGGAGGAGAGACCCCCACGGAAGACCCCGATCCTTCAACAGAACCGTCCGGGGAACCCTCCGGAGATCCTTCCGGAGACCCGGACCCCTCCGGGGACCCGGACCCTTCGGAGGGACCAGGCCCGACCGAGGGACCGGATCCGACAGGGGAACCCACCGGCATTCCCACCGGGGAACCCACCGGCATTCCCACCGGAGGCCCGACGGGGGATCCGGATCCGACAGGGGATCCGGGTCGTGTCTCGCCCAGCCCCTCGCCCATCCAATCGAAGCCGACCGATGCGGCCAGGCCGACGCCGCAACCCACCCCGGCCGCGCCGTCTCCCCAGCCGACCCGGTCCCAGGCCGCGTTGTCGGCCCAGTGACGGCCCCTCTCCCGCCAGGAGGTGATCGACGTGAACGAAAAAATCCGGGAACCGGGCGCCGACCGCCTGTTTGACGCGATCCTGTCCCTGGAGTCCAGGGAGGAGTGCTACGCGTTCTTCGAGGACCTGTGCACCATCCAGGAGTTGAAATCCATGGCTTCCCGGCTGGAAGTGGCCACCATGCTGAGGGACGGCCTGACCTACCAGGAGATTACGGACAGGACCGGCGTCAGTGCCGCCACCATCAGCCGCGTCAACCGCGCCCTGTCCTACGGCGCGGACGGGTATCGCCGGGTCCTGGAACGACAGGCCCCGGAGTCCGGCCGATCCGGCGACCGATAGAAGAGGAGCCCGCCCATGGGATTGATCGACAGGATTTTCGGAACCCACAGCGAACGGGAAATCAGGCGGCTCATGCCCCTGGTGGACCGGATCGAGGCGCTGGAACCCACATTCCAGGCCCTGTCGGAACAGGACCTCATGTCCTCGACCGACCGGTTCCGGCAACGACTCCGCCAGGGCAGCAGTCTGGACGATCTCCTTCCGGATGCGTTCGCGGCTGTCCGGGAGGCGTCCCGGCGAGTCCTGGGCATGCGGCATTACAAAGTCCAGCTCCTGGGCGGGATCGTCCTGCACCAGGGACGGATCGCCGAAATGAAGACCGGCGAGGGCAAGACCCTGGTGGCCACCCTGCCGGTTTATCTCAACGCCCTGGCCGGAGAGGGCGTCCACGTGGTGACGGTCAACGATTACCTGGCCCGCCGCGACAGCGAGTGGATGGGAAAGGTGTACCGGTACCTGGGCCTTTCGGTGGGTCTCATCGTCCATGGCCGATCGAATGCCGAGCGCCGGGAAGCCTACGGGGCCGACATCACGTACGGAACCAACAACGAGTTCGGATTCGACTACCTGCGCGACAACATGGTGACCTATCGGGAGGAAAGGGTGCAGCGCCCGCTCCGGTTCGCCATCGTGGACGAGGTTGACAGCATCCTGGTGGACGAAGCCCGGACCCCCCTGATCATTTCGGGCATGGGAGACCGGTCCACCGATCTCTATGAGCGCGCCGACCGGTTCGTGCGGTCCCTGAAAGCCATGAAAGTGGCCGAAATGGACGACAAGAGCGAATACGAGGACCTGGTGGCCGGCTATGACTACGTGGTGGACGAGAAAGCCCACACGGCCGTACTG
Source organism: Bacillota bacterium (assembly GCA_029548445.1). Lineage (GTDB taxonomy): Bacteria > Bacillota > Clostridia > Saccharofermentanales > UBA5734 > JAKPNJ01. The sequence continues at coordinate 5,029 of JAKPNJ010000232.1, forward strand.
ACGAAGTCCGGGGTGGAAAAGGCCGAACGCAGCTTTGGGATCGACAATCTCTCCGATGCGGACAATTTCGGCCTGCAGCACCACATTCAAAACGCCATGAAAGCCCACGGCCTGATGAAGCGGGACCACCAGTACGTCGTCAAGGACGGCGAGATCATTATTGTGGACGACTTCACCGGCCGGCTCATGTTCGGACGGCGGTACAGCGACGGGCTCCACCAGGCCATCGAGGCCAAGGAATCGGTCAAGGTCGAGCGGGAAAGCAAGACCCTGGCCACCATTACATTCCAAAACTACTTCCGGATGTACGGGAAGCTGTCCGGCATGACAGGCACCGCCCAGACGGAAGAGGAGGAGTTCCGGGCGATCTACAAGCTGGACGTGGTTTCGATCCCGACCAACAAGCCCATGGTCCGATCCGACCTCGCGGACGTGGTGTACAAGACCCAGCGGGGCAAGGTCAATGCGATTCTCGCGGATGTGAAGGAAACCCATGTCACCGGCCAGCCCATCCTGATCGGCACCGTATCGGTGGAACGGTCCGAAATGCTGTCGGCCCTGCTGAAGAGGAACGGCATCCCCCACAATGTCCTGAATGCCAAGCTCCATGACCGGGAGGCCGAGATCGTGGCCCAGGCGGGGCGCTTCGGGGCGGTGACGATCGCCACCAACATGGCCGGCCGTGGGACCGACATCCTGCTGGGCGGCAACCCGGATTTCCTGGCCCGTCAGGAAATGCGGAAGCAGGGCATCGAGGAGGAGCGGATCGCCGCCTCCACCGCCCACAATGAAACCGAAGATCCAATGGTCCTGGCGGACCGGGACCTGTATGCATCCCTGTTCCATCGCTTTTCTGCGGAGACGGAGCAGGAGCACGCCCGGGTCGTGGGCGCAGGCGGCCTGTATATCATCGGAACGGAGCGGCACGAGTCCCGCCGGATCGACAACCAGTTGCGGGGACGGTCCGGCCGCCAGGGCGATCCTGGGTTGAGCCGCTTCTACCTGTCGCTGGAGGATGACCTCATGCGGCTGTTTGGCGGGGAACGCATGACGACGATCTTCAACCGGCTGGGGGTCGAGGAGGATGTCCCCATCGAGAATTCCCTCCTGTCCAATGCCATCGAGACCGCACAGAAACGGGTGGAGGCCAGGAACTTCAGCATCCGGAAGCACGTCCTCGAATACGACGATGTCATGAACAAGCAGCGGGAGGTCATTTATGGCCAGCGGCGGAAAGTGCTGGAAGGGGAGGACCTGCGGTCGGTCTTTGCCCGGATGATCGAATCCATGGCGCGGCGGATCGTGGAGGATGGCTGCGCCTCCGACCCGATTCCCGAACGGTGGGACTGGACCGGGATGGAAGCACGGGTCCTGGATGTGTTCGGCCCCCTGGACGCCATCCGGGAAGCCCGCCGGGACCTGGACCGGGCCGACGCCGGCACCCTGTACGAGGCGGTTCGGGACCAGGCCCAGTCGG
>JAKPNJ010000262.1 GCA_029548445.1 Bacillota bacterium
GGTTTCCTGGACCGCTCCGCAATTCGTGCAGAACCGGGTGCCGTCTTCGAGCTGGGTGCCGCACTGGGAACAGAACATGGAAGGACCTCCCTTCGCATTCCGCGATCCGGCGGGGCGTGAATTCATATCAAGTATAAGGACCGGGACCGGGACGGTCAACGGGAAGGGCTTCCCGTCATCCCCCGTTCCCCGAATAGGTCAGGGTTCCTTCCCTCGTACTGAAGTCATAGGCGAACACGACGCTGGCCCCGTCGGCATCGGTTCCGGTAAAGGACAGGACGACGTCATCCTTGTACTCCATTCCGTCGCCATACCCCAGTTCCTTCAAGGCCTCGATATACTGGCTGCCCACCTCTGCATCCAGGTCCGTGAACAGGACAGAGCTGAGACCGCCGGCGATCACGATGTCGGTCCGCGTGGCGTCCAGGACCGGCAGGTTGCCCATGGCATCGGAGGGCCATTCCAGGTCATCGCCGGATTCCACTGTCGGATTCGCCTGGGTGGGCGCGGCGTCCGTCGGCGATGCGTCGTCGGTGGGGGCCGCCGTGGGGGTCGTGTTGCCGCCGTTACCGCCGGGCTGGCCGCAGGAGGCGAGGGTCGGCACGAGGAGCAGGCCCAGCAGGAGGACAAGGAGCAGGGCTGGAACAGGGAGGCGTCGGGATGTCATGCGGAATCTCCTTCCAAGGGTGGCGCCCGTCAGCGCCGGTTGTCAAAGGATTGTCATGCACAAGGCGATTTTACAGGAATTCGGCGCATCCGGCTACCCTCCCGGGCGAAAGCGGCCCTGTCCTCCGCAAGGGAAGGCGTGCTAGAATCAGGCATCAGGCACATGTCGCAGGGAGGTCTGTCATGTCGCTGCTGCTGGACGCGGTGGACATCCGGGTGGAGCTGGCCGATCGTACCCTGTTTGCGATCGACCGTTTCCAGCTGCATGCGGGCGACCGGGTCGGCCTCGTGGGGGCTAACGGCTGCGGGAAGACGACGCTGCTGCAGGTGCTTTCGGGATGCCGGCGGCCCGATTCCGGGCAGGTCCGGCGCTTCCGTCCCCTGGTCCTGGTCCGCCAACCGGAAGACCCGGCCGATGGACGGGAGGGGGAGCCCCTCCCGTCCGGGCGTGCGTCCGATGCCGATGAGGCCGAATGGCTCCGGCGGTTCCATGTGGGGGGCTTGGCGGACCGTGACCGTGCAGGGGACATGAGCGGCGGCGAGTGGACCCGCCTTCGGCTGGCCCGGGCCTTCGCCAGGGAAGGGGACCTGATCCTGGCCGACGAGCCCACGAACCACCTCGACCTGGAGGGGCGCGCAGTGTTTCGCCGCCGGATGGAAGAGGCGGAGTCCTTCCTGGTGGCGAGCCATGACCGGAACCTGCTGGAGGCGCTGTGCAACCGGATCGTGGAGCTGCGGGACGGCCGCCTGCGGGACTTCCCCGGGGGATACGCCGAGTACCGGATCCAGGCCGAACGGGAGCGGCAGCGGGAATGGGACGAGTATGAACGGGTGGCCGCCGAAAAACGGCACCTGGAGGCCGCCCTGGCGGACCGGAAGGCCCGGGCGAAGGCCATTCGAAAGGCCCCGTCCCGGATGGGAAACTCCGAGGCCCGGCTGCACCGGCGGGAGGCCACGGAACGGCAGGAGAAGCTGCACAACGCCGGAAACGC
>JAKPNJ010000287.1 GCA_029548445.1 Bacillota bacterium
GCCCAGCAGGCCGCAGGCGATGCCCGCCAGGAGGGCGGTCCGGCGGGACACGGGAATCGTCCCGGAATAGCGGGCCTCGAGCAGGCGGAGATAGCCGGGATGGGCCAGCCAGGCGACTGCGGCCGTCGCCAGGAGGGTGCAGAATAAGGACAACAAAAAGGACCACACGGGCAAGGTATCTGCCTGTGGTCCCAGCCATCCCGCCGACACGCCCGCCTGCGGCAGAATCCTCTGCGCGAGAACGGAAAGAAAGCGTGTCACGATGCACACCTCACTTCGGTAGCTGGCTGCCATGGACGCTCGGTCTTTAGGCCCTGTAGCTTTGCGTCGCCGGCTTTCGCCGGGTCTGCCTTTATCGGTTCGGTCTCCCCTTCCGGGTGAAGGGGTCCAGCTCCGACGATAGTCCGGTCGTCGTCGAAAGTCAAGAGGTGCATCGACAAGATTCGCGGTTTGCACAGGCTTTGGACGAATGCTGGTAAGAATTGCTTGCCAGTTTTGTCGATTTTGTCAATTCCTGTCGGCACTGGCCTCTTGCATGGAAGAGATAGTGCGGGTCATGCTGGATGTGTTCCGTTCCGACAGCGTATCCGCAGACCGGGAGGTGCGGCCATGGAGGGCATCCATTGTACCGTAGGGAATCCCCGGGCGGCCGCCGCAATCCCGGCTGCCGGCCCCCTGCGGCTGATCGCCGGCGACGGCCGCCTGGAAGTGATGCTCTGTGACCTGCCCCCCGGTGCGCCCTGCTTTGTTACGCCCGGGAGCACGCCCGACGCCCTGGAGGTGTATTACCTGCTCGACGGGGACCTGGTCCTGCGGATGGGGGAAGACGAGACCGTCCTCTACCCGGGCGGCCATTTCCACACCCGGGGCCTGTCGGCCGACATCCCGGTGGAAACCCGCTCCGGAGCCCGACTCCTGATGGTTTCCGAAGGGGCGTCCTTCGACCGGATGAACCGGTGTTCCGCAGAATTGTGGGACCTGCTCCGGCGGGCCGAGGACAAGGATCTCCACACCCATGCCCATGGCATCCGGGTCCAGTCCTGCGCCCTCCGGATCTGCCGGCGGATGGGCCGGACCGGTGAATTCGGCGTGTCCCTGGGCATTGCCGCCCTGTTCCATGATGTCGGCAAATGCGTTATCCCCGACAGGATCCTGAAGAAGCCCGGAAGGTTGGACCCCGAGGAAGCCGCCGTCGTCCGGATGCATCCCGGCGAGAGCCGCCGCATGCTGGCGGGGGGATTCCCCGACCGGATTCCCCGGATCGCCGGGCAGCATCATGAGCGCCTGGATGGCAGCGGGTACCCGGATCACCTGTCCGGGGACGACATCCTGCCGGAAGCCCGGATCCTGGCGGTGGCGGATGCCTACGACGCCATGACCTCCGACCGCTCCTACCGCCGGGCCCTGCCGCCAGTCGCAGCCCTGGCGGAACTCCGGGCCGGGGCCGGAAGGGCGTATGATCCGGCGGTCGTCGCCGCCCTGGAGGAAATGCTGGAGGACGAGGGGATCCTGGAGGACCCCCATCGCATCGACCCGGCTTCCCGCGGGCGGTTCGCATCCCCTGCCGGCATCCGGTGAGGCGCATCGCGCCCCCCGAACGAACAAGCCGCCCGGTCTGGGGACCGGACGGCTTTCCTGGAGCTGGTGGACGGATTCGAACCCCCGACCTGATGTTTACAAAACATCTGCTCTGCCAACTGAGCTACACCAGCCCGACGGAACCGGAACGGGGTTCATTCTATCCGGTGCGGGAAACGGCGTCAACCGCGGAGGACCAGGCTCTCCCGCCCGGGGCCCACTCCCAGGTACCGGACAGGTACGCCGCAGTGGGTCTCGATGGCTTCCACATAGCGCCGGGCCTCGACCGGAAGCTCATTCCAGTTCCGGCAGCCGGAGATATCCTCGGACCAGGGTTCGAAGTCCTCGTACACCGGGCTGCAGAGGGCCAGCTGGTCCAGGTCCGCCGGGAAATCCCGGGTTCTCCGGCCCTCCTTCTCGTAGGCGACGCACAGGCGGATCCGGCCCACGCGGCCGATGGTGTCCAGGTGGTTGACGGCGAGGGCCGTGAGGCCATTGACCCGGGCGGAGAAGCGGATCATGACGGCATCCAGCCACCCGCAGCGGCGGGGACGACCGGTGGTGGTGCCGTATTCGTGGCCGAGCTCCCGGATCCGGTCGCCGATGTCGTTTTTCTGCTCCGTCGGGAACGGACCTTCTCCGACCCTGGATGTGTAGGCCTTGAGCACGCCGATGATATCGTCGACCTGCCGGGGTCCGATGCCGGAGCCTGTACAGACGCCGCCAGCCACGGGGTTGGAGGAGGTCACATAGGGGTAGGTTCCGAAATCCAGGTCGAGGAATGTGGCCTGGGCACCCTCGTAAAGCACCTTCCGGCCGCCTTCGACGGCCTCGGCCAGGAGGGAGACCGTGTCCCCGATGTGGGGCGCCAGTCGGCGGGCATACCCGAGGTACTCGGTGATGATGGCCTCCGGGTCCAGGGGCGCTCCCCCATACACGCATTCGATGATCCGGTTCTTGATCGAGAGGTTCTCCCGGACCTGGCGGGCGAACCGCTCCGGGACCAGCAGGTCGCACATCCGGATCCCGCATCGCTCGGCCTTGTCGGAATAGGCGGGCCCGATCCCGCGGCGGGTTGTCCCGATGGCAGCTCCCCGGTGCTGTTCCTGCAGCGCATCCAGCACCCGGTGGTAGGGGAGGATCACGTGGGCGCGCTCACTGATGCGGAGTCGGGACAGGTCGACGCCCCGGTCGGCCAGCATGTCCATTTCCCGGATCAGGACCGCGGGGTCCACCACGACGCCGTTGCCGATGACGCAAAGGGTGTGGGGATGGAGAATGCCCGACGGCAGCAGGTGCATGGCATACTTCACACCGTCGACCACCAGGGTATGGCCGGCGTTGTTGCCCCCGGAAAACCGGGCGACCACGTCCGCCCCGGCGGCCAGCATGTCGATGTACTTGCCCTTGCCCTCGTCGCCCCACTGGGTTCCGACGACCACCTGCACCGGCATGGATTCTCCTCCTTGTCGCTTGGATCGGCCGAATGCCGAAGGACGGGCATCCCGCACGACAGCCCGGCCCGGTCACGGGACCGGGGATTGGCGCGGGATCAGCCGAAATCCCGGATCGGACCTGCGGACACTGGCCGGACGCTCCGGCGGGAGCCGGCCGATCGGTCAGGCCTCGTCCTTGCCGGCGAAGAACCGGTTGAGTTCCTGCATCAGGGCGTCGCAGTCGAGCCCATGGACCGCGCACGCTTCCTCGATGGTCTCCCCCGAGGCCATGACGCAGCCCAGGCAATGCAGGCCGTTCTTGAAGAAGATCGGCACGGTACCCCGATCCATCTCGAGCACTTCGGAAATGATCATGTCCCTGGTCACGGTCCGGGCCATCTGCTTACCTCCGCGGGCCTCCGGGTTCGGTCCGGAGCGGCTTCCGAAATCCAATCATACACGATCGGGGGCCTGTACACAATTCAGGGCGTTCGCCGTGCTGCAGCGGACCGGTACAGGTCCTCGCCCCGGGAGTCCACCAGCACGATCACGGGGAAATCCTCGACCACCAGGCGGTGGATGGCCTCGGTCCCGAGATCCGGCCAGGCCACCGTCCGGCACTCCCGGATCCGGCCGGCCAGCAGCGCGCCGGCACCCCCGGTGGCACCGAAATAGACGGCCCCCGTCTCCCGAATGGCCGCCACCACCTCCGGGCTGCGCTTCCCCTTGCCGATCATGCCGGCCAGCCCGTAACGCAGCAAATCCGGCGTGGCGAAATCCATCCGGCCGCTGGTGGTGGGGCCCGCGGATCCCACCGCGAAGCCGGGCGGCGCCGGACAGGGGCCGACATAATAGATCGTCTGTCCCCTCAGGTCCACCGGGAGGGGCTCTCCCCCCCGCAGGGTGAGAAGAAGGCGTTCATGGGCCGCGTCGCGGCCGGTATACAGGATCCCCGACAGCAGGACCCGGTCTCCCGCCTGCAGGGTGCGGAATCGATCCCGGTCTTCGGGGAGGGCCAGCCGGATCACAACTGCGCCTCCGCGTGGCGGCTGGCGTAGCAGCTGATGTTCACCGCCACGGGCAGTCCGGCGATGTGGGTCGGATAGGTCTCGAGGAAGCAGGCCAGGGCCGTGACATGCCCGCCCAGGCCGCCGGGGCCGACACCCAGCTCGTTGATGGCATCCAGCAGCTCGGCCTCCCGCCGGGCCAGGTCCGGATCCGGGTTGGGAACCCCCGCCGATCGAAGCAGGCTGTGCTTGGCCATCAGGGCCGCCTTCTCCATGGTGCCGCCGACGCCGACCCCCACCACCATGGGCGGGCAGGCATTGGCTCCCGCTGCGGCCGCCGTGTCCAGCACGAACGACCGGACTCCGGCCCATCCGTCGGAGGGCTTCAGCATGCGGAGGGCGCTCATGTTCTCGCTGCCGAACCCCTTGGGCACCACGGCGATCCGGAAGAGGTCCCCGGGAACCAGGTCGTAGTGGATCACGGCCGGGGTGTTGTCGCCCGTGTTTTGCCGGAGGAACGGATCGCGGACTACGGAGGCCCGCAGGTACCCTTTCCTGCACCCATCGGCCACGCCGTCCCGGATGGCGTCCGAAAGCGCTCCGCCCTCGATGCAAACTTCCTGGCCCAGGGTCACGAAGACAACGGCCATGCCGGTATCCTGGCAGATGGGGAGCCCGTCCCGGGCGGCCAGCCGGGCGTTCTCCGACAGGTCGTCCAGGATGTCCCGGGCCGTCGGGGCGGTCTCGTTTTCCAAGGCCCGTTCAAGGGCGTCCAGGAGGGCCGGGTCAAGGTGGAGGTTCGCCTGGACGAAGAGGGTTGCGACAGTGTCCCGAACGAGTTCGGCCCGAATCGAGCGCATGGTGTCCACCTCCGTTCCTGATTCTACCTGCTGGGCCACGGGATGACAACGCCCGGGGCAATTCCGGTCCTGCGGGCCGGCATCCTCCCTGCCGAATCATCGGGCTGGCTCCATGAAATCCTTGCCATTGTTCGCTTTCAGCCGGAAATGCCATTGACACGGATTGCCAGGAGGGATCATAATGGGGTCAAACCAAATCAGAAGGAGGCCTATCAGATGAATAAGAATGAGCTTGTCGCCGCCGTCGCCGAAGCCACCGGCTTCAGCAAGAAGGACAGTGAAATCGCGATCAACGCCGTGGTCGACACCCTGACTGCCACCCTCGCCACCGGCGATAAAGTCGTGCTCGTCGGCTTCGGAACCTTCGAAGTGAAGAAGCGTGCCGCCCGCAAGGGACGCAATCCCCGGACCAAGGAAGCCATTAAGATCCCCGCCTCCAAGGCTCCCGTTTTCAAGGCCGGCAAGGGCCTGAAGGTCGCCGTCAACAAGAAGTGATCTTCCCCGTTCTCCCTGGAAATGAACAGGGCGCCTCCAAAAGGCGCCCTTGTTTTTTACTGGGGGGAGCGGGCAGGTCAATTCGCCTGGGACGACGGGATTGCCTCGGATTCCTGGAGCTTCCGGAGATGCTGGAGCACTTCCGCGTGAAGCGTCCGGATGACCGCCAGGTTCGAACAGTCGGGCAGGCTTCTCGGCAGGCCGCTGTTCCGGATCGTATACCGAAGGTTCCGCTCCACGTGGCACGCAGGCACCCGATGACGCTTCCCGATCTCGATGTAGAGACACTTGGCGGCCTCGGTCCAGTTCTTCCTGTCCGGCGCCATGTGGAACAGGATTTCGCTCAGGTACAGGGACCCCTTGTGGCGCCGGGAGACCAGGTGGCGGGCCAGCACCAGGTCCACGGCACCCTGGAGTTGATGGGGAGTGGGATGCACGCCCTGGGGATCGGGGGCACCCTCCCGGATGACGCGTTCGATCCGGTTGACCACGAGGTGGGCGTCATGCTCGCCAGCCAGGATGTAATGGTACTCGCCGGGGTGGTCGAAGACCGTCAGGTACCCCCGTCGTGCCATGATCCTGTTCAGCTGGTCCATGATCTCCCGATCGGACGAAACGATACGGAAGCATGGTGTTCGGTCGTTGCTGTCATGTGTCGGTGCGATGGAGCATCACGTCCTTTCAAGATTTTTGACCATGGTATCAGTCTTGTCTGTTGTCTGTCAATGTAAAGTTAGTAGTATTTTGTTATTTTTTCTGAACCAATTCGGTCTTTTTGGTAGCAACGTGTTGATTTGTCGCCTGCTGCCGTCGGATTTCGGCGCGGGATTTCGGTTGCCCCCACAGAAGACGCCCATTCTCCAGAAGGCACCCGGGAGCGGAAGCCCGCTGGATTTTCCCCATCGGCACGGAGATAATGGTGGAAACCCATCCTGTTGCTGCCGGGAGTCCGGCGGCACTGGGGACAAGAAGGAGGGCACCCCATGGGGAGCGATTCGAGAACGAGGGTCCGGGCCATCTTCCGCCGACAGGGCGACGGATCGGGAGCGATGTGGACCGGACACCCCAACGATGCCACCATTCCACTCCATGCCCGGGCATTCGGCATCGAGCCGACCCGCGAAGCGATCTATCGGTTCCTGCAGGACGACTGCCGCTGGATTCCGGCGGATTCCGCCTATCGCCATCCCGAGGGGATTCCGATGTTCGACACGGCCTGGGGCATGGGAACCCGGGGAACCCTGAGCGGTGCCGGATGCTTCGCCGAGGCGGAAAATCCGGCAGACCTCGACCGCTACCCCTGGCCCGATGTCCGGTACCTGGACTTCGAGCCGATTTACAGGGAGATCGACCGGCATGCCGACCGGATGGTCATGACGGGACTCTGGAGTCCGTTCTTCCACCTTGTGGCCGACTTCTTCGGCATGGAGAACTACTTCATCCGGATGTACGACAATCCGGCCATTGTCGATGCGGTCACGGAACGGATCGTCGATTTCTATGTCGAGGCCAACGACCGTTTCTTCTCCGGTCTCGGAGACCGGGCGGACGCCATGTTCTTCGGAAACGACTTCGGCACCCAGCTGGACCTGTTCCTTTCGCCCGACCTCTTCCGGCGGTTTGTCCTGCCGTCGTTCCGGCGACTCGTCGAAGTGGGAAAGAAATATGGCCGGGTCGTGATTCTCCACAGCTGCGGATCCATATACCGGGTCATCCCGGACCTGATCGAAGCCGGCGTCGAGGTCCTGCACCCGATCCAGGCCAGGGCCCGCGGGATGGAGGCAGCCAGCCTGGCCCAGTACCGGAACGATCTCGCCTTTCTCGGCGGAATCGATGCCCAGAGCTTCTTCGTGGAGGCGACCCCTGCCCAGATCAAGGAAGAAGTCCGCCGTGTCCGGTCGATCCTCGGCCCGAATCTCGTCGTCTCGCCAAGCCACGAGGAAATCCTGCCGAATGTTCCGCCGGAGAACCTCCTGGCCATGGCCGAGGCCGCCCGGGAGTGACCCCGTCGCGGAGACAAAAGGGAAGCGGGTTCCCGGCATTCCGGAAACCCGCCCCATTCCCTGGTGGGTAGTACTGGACTCGAACCAGTGACCCCTTGCATGTCAAGCAAGTACTCTAACCAGCTGAGCTAACCACCCGTGGATTCCGGTCCCGGGGGGACCGGAGCAAACGTAATTATAGAAGGAGGCGGGGTCCCTGTCAACCGAAACGGGCGGGAAAACGATCGGACAATCGGTCATGCCGGCCCGTCGCCGGCCGCTGCGGCGCAGGCGACGCCGTCCTCCCGCAGGCCGGTGATGCGGACCGGGACGAGCAGGCCGGACCGGAGGGGCGGTCCCGCCAGGGACAGGGTGTCCTCCGGCACGAAGGCCTGCAGGTAGTCCGCCGTGTGCCCGATCCAGGATCCGTCCGGGTGGCGGGTCTCCAGCAGGACCGTGTCCCGGCTCCCAATCCGCCCTGTCCGATAGGCGGCCGACAGCCGGGAGGCCAGGGCCAGCATCCGAACCATCCGGCGGGCCACCGCCGGCGCCGGCACCGGATCGGGGAACCGGGCGGCCGCCGTACCGGGGCGCGGAGAAAACCGGAAAACATGGAGACCGGCAAAGGCCATCCGGAGACAGAACGCTTCGCTCTCTGCGAACTCCTCCTCGGTTTCGCCGGGGAAGCCCACCATCAGGTCCGTCGTCACGGCTGCCCCGGGTATGGCGGTTCGCAACCGGTCCAGGGCGTCCGCATACTTCTCCGGATCATAACGACGGCCCATCCGGCGAAGAACGCCGCGGCTGCCGCTCTGGAGCGAAACATGGAAATGGGGACAGATCCGGTCATGGGCGGCCAGGGCCGCGACCAGCCCGGGTTCCAGGGAGGTGGGTTCCAGGGAGCCCAGGCGGATCCGGTCGATGCCCCCGATGCCCGCGAGCCGGTCCAGCAACCGGGGGAGGGCGATCCCGGCTTCGCCCCGGTCAGCGCCATAGGAGCAGACATGGATCCCGGTCAGGACCAGTTCGCGGAATCCCGCCTCCGCCAGGCGGCGTGCCTCCTCCAGGATCGACGGTTCCTCCCGGCTGCGGGCCGGCCCCCGGGCCAGCCGGATGGCGCAGTAGGTGCAGGCGTGATCGCATCCGTCCTCAATTTTGAGGAAGGCCCGGGTCTCGTCCTGGCAGAGGACGCTCCCCATCTCCTCGAAGGGAATCCGGGCCCCGGAAACCCGCACGAGGGGTCCCCAGGGACCCGGGATCGAATCGGGGATGGCTTCTTCCCCGGGAGGATGTCGTGCCAGCCGCTCCAGCACCTGCTGCGGTAAACGGGATCGCCCCTGGGTCCCGGCCCGGAGATCGGCCGGCAGGCGGTCGCTCAACTGGCTCGCGCAGCCCATGGCCACCACCAGGGCGGCGGGATTCGCGCGCCGGGCCTTCCGCAGGGCCTGCCCCGACTTCCGCTCGGCTTCCCCGGTTACGGCGCAGGTATTGACCACCGCGACGTCGCAGGGCGCGCCCCAGGGCACTTCGACAAAACCGGCCTCGCGGAAGAGGGACCGGACCGCGTCGGTCTCGTACCGGTTGACCTTGCATCCCAGGGTCTCGAAGGACACCCGGTAGGGTTGGGCATTTGACAGGGGACTCCGGCATGAATCATACTGGGCTCGCATGCTGTGCCCCCCGAAAGGAGTCCTGTCCATGAAGTCGTTCTCCATCCAGCTTCGATCCATCAACGATGTCAAGGAATTCGTCCGGATCGTGAACGAATACGCCTTCGACATCGACCTGGCCTCCGGCCGCTATGTCGTGGACGCCAAGTCCATCATGGGCATCTTCAGCCTCGACCTGGCCCGCCCCATTATGGTGCAGGTCCAGCAGGACGATCCTGGCGACCTGGAAGCCCGGCTGAAGCCTTTCATGACCTGATTCCGCCCCGGGGTTTCCGGGTTCCCCGGCGGACGGCGGTCTTGCGGGCCTGGCGCCCCTTCCGTCGCCCCGCCTTGGCCTCACGCCGCAGGATTCGCTTGCCCTTGTGCCGGCTGTCCGACCCAGCCCCGTCTCCCACCCGGATCTCCCCCACCGGCGCCCACTCGATCCGCCGGGTCTCCGGATCCGCCGCCGCCGCCTGGACCGCCATCCGGTCGCCCATCCGGCAGACTTGCCCCGATCGCCGCGCCCGGGCCGACAGGGACTCCTCGTCGTACTCGATATAGTCGTCCATGGACGAGAACGGCAGCAGCCCCTCGATGGTGCTGTCCAGCCGGACGAAGATCCCGCCCCGGACGAACCCGGTCACGGTTCCCTCGTAGATCTCGCCCAGGTGGTCCTTCATATAGAGGGCCTTTTTCATGTCTTCCACGTCCCGCTCCGCCAGGTCGGCTTCCCGCTCCATCCGCGAGCAGGTCTCCCCCAGCTCGGCCAATCCGCCCCGGAATCGCTCCGGCTGCGGATCCCCATGAAGGGTGGCCTTCAGGACCCGGTGGATGAACAGGTCGGGATACCGCCGGATGGGCGAGGTAAAGTGGCAGTAGTCCCGGGCCGCCAGGCCGAAGTGCCCCAGGGGTTCCGGTGCATACCGGGCCTTGGCCAGGGACCGCAGCAGCAGGGTCGACAGGGCGGCGCCGGCCGGCAGTCCCTCCAGGTCTTCGAGGAGGACCGCCAGGTCCCCTGGCTTGGGAATCCGCGGCAGCCGCGCCGACAGGCCCAGGAGGCGGGCGGTGTCCAGGAAGCGCTGCAGCTTGTCCGGGTCTGGCAGCTCATGGACCCGGTACAGGAACGGCAGGCCCCCGGTCCGGGCTCGCAGGGCGATCCGCTCGTTGCAGGCGATCATGAACGACTCGATGAGTCCATGGGCGAAGGTCGTCGGATACGGGCGAATTCCGATGGGATGGCCGGTGTCATCCACCAGGACCTGGGTTTCCGGGAAATCGAAGACCAGGGCGCCCCGGACCGATCGGTGGCGCTCCAGCCGCAGGGCCAGCCGGCGCATGTCCCGCAGGGCGGGCAGGACCTTCCGGTAACGCTCCGCCAGCGCCCTGTCCGGGCACGGCGCCACGCCGTCCCGGGCTGTTTCCGCATCCTCTCCCCCCAGGAGGGTCCGGACATCGGTGTAGGTCATGCGCTCCGCGGACCGGATGACGCTCTCGCAGAGCTCGTCGGCCAGGATCCGCCCCTGGGCGTCCAGGTCCATGAACAGGGTCAGGGCCAGCCGGTCCCGGTCGGGATTGAGGCTGCACAGGCCGTTGGACAACCGCGGCGGCAGCATGGGCACGACCCGCTCCGCCGGGTAGACGCTGGTGGTCCTGCGGCGGGCCTCCAGGTCCATGGGGCTGCCCTCCCGGACATAGTGGGAGACATCGGCGATATGGACCCCCAGCCGCCATCCTCCGGACGGAAGCGACTCGATGGAGACGGCGTCGTCCAGGTCCTTGGCCTCCTCGCCGTCGATGGTTACCATCAGCAGGGACCGCAGGTCCCGCCGTCCCCGCCGGATTTCGTCCCGGATCGCGGCCGGTTCGGGGTCCTGGGGGCAGGCATCGGCCTCCTGCAGGACAGCGGGCGGAAAGGCCCGGGGAATGCCGTGGCTTGCCAGGATGGCGTCGAAAAGGTCGTCCGGCCGGCCGGGGTCCCCCAGGACCTGCAGCACCCGTCCCTGGGGCATGCCGGCGCCGGTGGGGGACAGGATACCGGCGGCGGGCTCCCGAGCCTCCGGTGCGGGCCGGGTTTCCTCGGCTTCCACCAGGCGGTCGAAGGGAGCCCCATGAACCTCTTTCGAAAGGACGAAAAGGGGCTGGAAATCCCCGGGCCGCATGGGCATCACCACCGCATGCCGCCCCAGGGGACGGAGGATGCCGACCCGCACCCGTCGTTCGGTTCCGCCCATATCCATGGTCACGTCTCCTTCCCCGGGATCCTGCCGCCCCGCACGGCGGGCCGCAGGGACGCAAAAGCCTCCCGGAACGGGCCGGGAGGCGTCGGCCTCGCGGATCAGGCGATTAGCGGCTGAGCATCAGGTACAGCAGGACCGTCAGCAGGAGAAAGACAATGGCGCCGACCGAGGTCAGCCTCTTCAGCAGGGCGTCGATGCTGCGGCCCTTCTGCTTGCCGAAGAACGTCTCCGCTCCGCCGGCGATGGCGCCCAGTCCCTGGGAACGCCCCTGCTGGAACAGCACAAGCAGCACCAGGGCGATGCTGATCAGGATATCGAGGACGGCGACGAGGATCGCTAGAACCGGCATGGGACACCTCCACAAATTCTTTGTGATTGTATCACGGTCTGGGCCGCGGGGCAACGTTCCGGGGCGTTTTCACATCCTGGACAAAGTGGACCGTCAGGGTCTTGCGCCCTTCCCGGTCGTCGAATATGAAATCCATGCCGTTCATGCTCATGAGAAAATACGCCTCCAGGGCCCGGTGGGGGTGGCGGAAGACCTCGCGCCCCTGGGCCAGGATAACGAAATGCCGCCCCACGAGGTTCATCGCGGCATCCTGGGCCAGTACGACAGGTTCCCCGCCGGCGGGGCGAAGGCTCACGTCCGCCACACGCCGCCGGTCCACGAAGGCCATCATGTCCCTGTGCACGACCGCAGCCTCACAGGTCCGCTTCCCGCAGGACAAAGTAGCCCGCCTCCTCCACCCGTTCCCGGATCCGGGAATCGGGTGCCGCGACGGGATCGTACTCGACTGTCAGCGCCTTGTCCGCAAAGGAGACCGCGGCGGCATCGACCCCTTCCAGTTTGCCCACCACCCGGGCGAGCCGGTTGGCGCAGCCGTCACAGGACATGCCTCCGATGATCCAGGTCTTTTTCATGGGGGATCCCCCCTTTCGTAGTCCGATTGTACCCCGTCGGGCCCGCCCGTCGCGTGTCGGAGGGTACCGGGGTACCGGCCGGCCGGATGGTCGTTTCGAAAGAGAAGACCTCCGCATCGTCCGGCGCGGAGGTCTCCTGGTGCCCAGAGTCGGAATCGAACCAACGACACAGGGATTTTCAGTCCCTTGCTCTACCAACTGAGCTATCTGGGCCTGTAGGCCGTTCCGGAGGAGGCGGCCGGATGTTTCCCGAAAGCCAGCCGGCTCTTGCGGAACCGGCTGGCTGCTGGCGACCCGGAAGGGGCTCGAACCCTCGACCTCTAGCGTGACAGGCTAGCATTCTAACCAACTGAACTACCGGGCCATATGGGGTGTCGCTGGTGGGCGCTATAGGGATCGAACCTATGACCCCCTGCTTGTAAGGCAGGTGCTCTCCCAGCTGAGCTAAGCGCCCGAGCATCGAGAGATGCAAGCGGCAAGTGGAAGTATATCCTGCCGGGTCTCCGCTTGTCAACAGCGGATTTCCGTCCGCTCGACCCCCGTCAGACTGCCATCCGGAACAGCCGGCAGCCGTTTCGGTCGGCCAGTTCCGCCACTGTTTCCAGGGAGGCGTTGCGGGCCCGGGCCACGGCCTCCGCGACCTTCAGGACATGGGCCGGTTCATTCCGGCGGCCCCGAAAGGGCTCCGGTGAAAGGTATGGTGCGTCGGTCTCGACCAGGAGGCGGTCGGCCGGCAGCATGGCGGCCACTTCCAGGGATTTTCGGGCGTTCCGGAAGGTCACGGGACCGGCCAGGGAGATGAGGAACCCCATGGCCAGGACCTCCCGGGCTGTCTCCACGCTGCCGGAAAAGCAGTGGAAGACGCCGGGATCCTCCCGAAGGAGCCAGCCGGAGCGGACAGCCTCCCGGACGATGTCGAGACAATCCGCCGTGGCGTCCCGCTCATGGATCACCACCGGCAGGCCCAGCTCCCCGGCCAGCCTGAGATGCTGCCGGAAGACCTCCCGCTGGATGTCCCGGGGAGAGAGGTCGTAATGATAATCCAGCCCGGTCTCCCCGATGGCCCTGACCTTGGGCGACCGGCGGGCCATGGCGGACAGGGCCGGCAGGGTCCCTTCGTCCACGGTGCGGGCGTCGTGGGGGTGGACCCCGATGCAGGCCACCAGGTCGGGTACCCCCGGTCCCCGTTCGGCGATCTCCACCGCCTGCCGGGAGGAGGCCAGGTCGTAGGATGCCACCAGGATCCGGCGAACCCCGGCCTGGTGGGCCCGGTCCATGACCTCGGGCAGGTCGTCCCGGAACCGGTCGTCGTTCAGGTGACAGTGGGTGTCGAACAGCCCCATGGATCAGGACACCGGGGACCCGGCGGGGACCTCCCCCTCCACGGTCAGGATCCGGTACTGCCCGTCCTCTGCCTTGGCGCAGAGGATCATGCCCTCGGACACCTGCCCCCGGAGCCGGGCCGGTTTCAGGTTGGCCACGAGGATCACCCGTTTCCCCACAAGCGCCTCGGGACGATAGTCCCGGGCGATGCCGGAGACCACCCGGCAGGTCCGGTCTCCCAGGTCCAGGGTCAGCGACAGGAGCTTGTCGGACTTCTCCACCGGCTCGCAGGCCATCACATGGGCGACCCGGAGGGACACCCTGGAGAATTGGTCGATATCGATCAGGTCCTCATCCGACGGGGCCACGGCTGGCGCCGGAACCGGGACCGGGGTCGGGGGATCCGCCGGGACGGCGGGTTCCCGCACGGAGGCGGTTTTGTCCGGCGCGGAGGCGGCGGGGGTCTCCGGCTTTCCCCGTGCGCCCATTTCCGCCAGGCGCACAAGCTCCTTCTCCAGGTCGATCCGGGGGAACAGGATCGGCAGGCGCCGAATCCGGGTTCCGGGAGCCGGGGAACCGAAGGTTCCGGCCGAGGCCCAGGTCAGGCGTCCGGGATCGTCCAGGCCCAGCCCCTGCTGGATTTTCGGGGCGGTCTGCGGCAGGAAGGGGGAGAGGAGAATCGACAGGACCCGGAGGGTTTCCGACAGGACCGAAAGGACACCGGCCAGGCGGGGGTGGGTGGCCGTCTCCTTGGCCAGCACCCAGGGCGCGGTTTCGTCGATGTATTTGTTGCTCCGGGCGATGACTTTCCAGATTTCGGCCAGGGCCAGGCTGAACTGCAGCTCGTCGAGCAGCGACGCCACCCGCCCGGGCAGGGCTTCGCAGAGCGTTCGCAGCTCCCGGTCCAGGCCGCCGCCTTCGGCATCGTCGTCGAACCGCCGCTCGTCCGGGAGGACGCCGTCGAAATACCGCTCGATCATGGCCAGGGTCCGGCTCACGAGATTGCCCAGGTCGTTGGCCAGGTCGGAGTTGATCCGGGCGATGAGCGCTTCGTTCGAGAAGACGCCGTCGGATCCGAAGGGAACCTCCCGAAGGAGAAAATACCGGATGGCATCGACCCCGTAGAGGGTACACAGGACCACGGGATCCACCACATTCCCCTTGGATTTGGACATCTTGCCACCGTCCAGCAGCAGCCAGCCGTGGCCGTAGACCTGGCGGGGCAGGGGCAGTCCCAGGGCCAGGAGCATGGCGGGCCAGATGATCGTGTGGAACCGGACGATTTCCTTCCCGACGAGATGGACGTCCGCTGGCCAGTAGCGCTGGAAGAGGGCGTCGTCATCGCCCTCGAAGCCGAGGGCGGTAATGTAGTTGGACAGGGCGTCGATCCAGACATAGACCACGTGGCGGTCGTCGAAGGGCACCGGCACGCCCCAGCGGAAGGAGGTGCGGGAGACGCACAGGTCGTCGAGGCCCGGCCGGAGGAAGTTCTGGATCATCTCGTTGGCCCGGGTGGGGGGTTGGATGAACTCGGGATGGGATTCGATATGCCGGATCAGGGCGTCCTGGTACCGGGACAGGCGGAAAAAATAGCTCTCCTCCCGGGTCAGCTCGACTTCCTGGCCGCAATCCGGGCAATGCCCCTCCCGAAGCTGGCTCTTCGTCCAGAACGCCTCGCAGGGAGTACAGTACCATCCCTCGTATTCGCTCTTGTAGATGTCGCCCTGGTCATACAGGCGCTGGAAGATCCGCTGGACCGAGTGTTCGTGTTCCGGGTCCGTGGTCCGGATGAACCGGTCGTAGGAAATGTCCAGGAGGGACCACAGGTCCCGGATGCCAGCCACGATGCCGTCCACGTATTCCTTCGGCGTCTTGCCGGCCGCCTCGGCCTTCCGCTGGATCTTCAGCCCGTGTTCGTCGGTGCCCGTCAGGAACATGACATCGAATCCCTGCATCCGCTTGTAGCGGGCCAGGGTGTCGGCGGCGACCGTGGTATAGGAATGGCCGATGTGCAGCCGGTCGCTGGGGTAATAGATGGGCGTGCTGACATAAAACACGGGGCGGTTGGGTTCCATGGGAGGCCTCCCTTTCACGGACGGCGGGCATGCGCGGTGTGTGCGGATGCCGATATGTGAATGAATATAGCCGAATCGGCCCCCTGTTTCAAATGCCCTGCCGGATCCGTACCGCCAGGGCATACAGGTCCCGTCGGTTCCGTCCCGTCCGGTCGGCCGTTTCCCTGGCCGCTTCCCGGACGGACAGGCCCCGGAGCAGGCCGTCCCGGAGCAGGGCTTCCGGATCCCGGGCGGCCTCGTCGTCCCCATGGGCGAGGGGATCATGGGCGCGGCCGGCCGCGCCGGCCGCGCCGGAATCCCGGATCCCCATTCGGGTGCGGTGGGATTCCGTGCCTTCCAGGACCAGGACATACTCCCCCCGGGCCGGGATTTCCCCCAGGTGTCGCACCGCCTGGTCCACCGTCATCCGGCTGATCTCCTCGTACCGCTTGGTCAATTCCCGGCACAGGGCCAGCCGACGGTCTCCCAACCCTGCGGCGGACAAGTCGGCCAGGAGGCGCTCCAGCCGATGGGG
>JAKPNJ010000345.1 GCA_029548445.1 Bacillota bacterium
CGGGCTGGCGCCCGGCCAGGACAACCAGGTCCAGGTGGTCTGTACCGCCGAGGACGGCACCGCCCGGACCTATCTCGTGATCGCCCGCCGGGCATCCGCCCACGACGAACCCGGGGCGACCCCGACTCCGCCCCCGGACGCCACCCCCACCGGCGGCCCCACCGGCGAGCCCACCGGAACGCCAACCGACAGCCCGACCCCCCAGCCCACCTCCAACGCCACCCCCATCGCCCGGGAAGGCCCCCCGCTGCCGGCGGTCCTGGGCTATGGCCTAGCTGGATTCAGCATCCTGGCGGGCATCGGCGGCACCCTGCTGACCCGCCGGAAGGAACGCTAGCATCCGCTCCATGGACGGCCGTCGCCCCGCCCCCTCCGGCATTGTCAGCGCCAGCCGGCGCACCGACATCCCGGCCTGCTACGCCGAGTGGTTCTTCCGCCGGATCCGGGCCGGCTTCGCCGACGTCCGCAATCCCATCCAACCCAGGCAGGTCCGACGGGTGTCGCTCCGGCCGGAGGACCTGGACGGCCTCGTCTTCTGGACCCGGAACCCCGCCCCCATGCTGCCCCGCCTTGGGGAGATCCCGCCCGTCCCATTCTACTTCCAGGTGACCCTGACCGGGTACGGCCCCGACCTGGAGCCCGGCCTGCCCGATGAAGCCGACCGGGTGGAGGCCATCCGCCGCCTCGCCGACCGGATCGGTCCGGATCGGGTCGTCTGGCGGTATGATCCCGTCCTGCTGACGACAGAACACACCATCCCCCGCCGCCTGGAGCGATTCGCGGACCTGTCCGCCCGGCTGGCCGGCGCTACCCGCCGCTGCGTGATCAGCTTCCTGGACCCGTACCGGAAAATCGCCGGGGCCATGGCGGCCTACGGGCTGTCGGCCCCCGACGAAGCGCAGGTCATGGCCCTGGCGGAAGGCCTGTCCGACATCGGGCGGCAGCGGGGCCTGGAACTCCGGGCCTGCGCCGAACCCTGGGACCTCTCGTCCTTCGGGATCCGGCCCTCCCGCTGCATCGACGCCTCCCTCCTGGAGAACATCGGCGGCCGCCCCCTGGGACGACGCCGGGACCCCCACCAGCGACCGGCCTGCGGATGCGACGCCAGCGTCGACATCGGGGCCTACGACACCTGTCCCCACGGGTGCGTATACTGCTACGCCAACCGGAACCGCGCCACGGCCCTGCGGCTTTGCGGGACCCATGACCCCGACGCCCCCGCCCTGGGTAGCTGAATGGACCAGGAGAGCCCCGCGCTGGGGACTGCCGAAGGAGCCGATACAATGGACGACGCGTTCTCCCGCACCGAACTCCTGCTGGGCCCGGCGGCCATGGCGGTCCTCCGCCGTTCCTCCGTCGCCGTCTTCGGTGTCGGCGGGGTGGGCTCCTTCGTCGTGGAGGCCCTGGCCCGCTGTGGCCTCGGGCGCCTGGCCCTGGTCGACCCGGACCGGATCTGTCCCTCGAACCTGAACCGACAGCTCATGGCCACCCGGTCCACCCTGGGGTGCCTCAAGGTCGAAGCCCTCCGGGACCGGATCCTGGACATCCACCCCGACTGCCGGGTGGAGCCCTACGCCCTCTTCTACGGTCCGGACACCGCCGACGCCATCGACCTGTCCGCCTACGACTACGTGGTGGACGCCATCGACACCATCCCCTCCAAGATCCTGCTGGTGGAGCGGGCCCGGGCCGCCGGGGTCCCCATCGTCTCCAGCATGGGGGCGGGCAACAAGCTGGACCCCACCCGGTTCGAGGTGGGGGACCTGTTCCAGACCTCCGTCTGCCCCCTGGCGCGGATCATGCGGAAGGAGCTCCGGGCCCGGGGGATCTCCTCCCTGACAGTCGTGTATTCCCGGGAAGAACCCCGGCGGCGCAAGAAGAACGAAGCCCCGGACCCGGCGGCCGGCTGCGAGCCGGGACCCGACGGACGGGCTTCGAAACGCCAGGTCCCCGGCAGCATCTCCTTTGTGCCATCGGTGGCGGGCCTCATCCTCGCGTCCGTCGTGGTCCGGGACCTGGTCGAACCGGCGCGGCCAGCACCCGAACCGGCGCGGCCATCACCCGAACCGGCGGTACCGCCTGACCGGGACGCCGGCGCCTAGGTTCGCATCCACATAGAATCTCCATATCCGTGTGCTACCATCGGGCCACGGAATGGAGGGATGACCATGGCCACACACACCATCCGCGTCGGGGGCATGACCTGCGCGTCCTGCTCCAGGGCGGTCGAGACCGCGCTGGGGCGCGTGCCGGGCGTCTCCCGCGCCAGCGTCAACCTGGCCACCGAGAAGGCCTCTGTGACCTTCAATGGAGGCCCGGAGACCGTGGCGCACCTCAAGGCCGCCATCGTCGATGCAGGATACCTCGTCCTCGAGGCGGACGAAACCACCCGGGATGCCGAACAGGCCCGCCGGGACGCGGAACGGAAGTCCCTGCGCCACCGGTTCCTTCTGTCGGCGATCCTGACGGTTCCGCTCCTGTTCCTCGCCATGGGACCCATGGTGGGACTCGGGTTCCTGGTTCCGGCCAGCCTGAACCCCATGCGGTATCCCCTGAACAACGCACTGGTCCAGCTGGCCCTGACCCTGCCCGTTCTCTTCGTCAACCGGCGCCTGTTCGCGGGAGGGGTTCGTGCCCTGCTCCACCGGTCGCCCAACATGGAGTCCCTGATCGCCATCGGAACGTCGGCCGCCCTGGTGTACAGCCTTCTGTCCACGGTCTCCATCTTCCGGGGAGCGTTCGACCGGGTGGACCACCTCTACTTCGAAACGTCGGCCACCATCCTGACCCTCGTGGTCCTGGGCCGCTTTCTCGAGGCCAGGAGCAAGGGCCGCACCAGCGAGGCCGTCCGGAAGCTCATGGGGCTTGCGCCCCGGACCGCCAGGGTCCTGCGGGACGGCATCGAGCAGGAGATCGCCGCAGACCGGCTCCAGGTCGGGGATCTCGTGCGGGTTCGTCCCGGCGAGCGCATCCCCACGGACGGCATCCTCCTGGAGGGCGGCACCTCCGTGGATGAGTCGATGCTGACGGGCGAGAGCCTGCCGGTCGAGAAAGGCCCGGGCGACCCGGTCGTCGGGGCGAGCCTCAACACATTCGGTACCTTCGTGTTCCGGGCGACCCGGGTCGGGTCCGATACCGTGCTCGCCCAGATCATCCGGATGGTGGAGGAAGCCCAGGGGTCCAAGGCACCCATCGCCAAGCTCGCCGACATCGTGTCCGGATATTTCGTGCCCATCGTCCTGGGCATCGCGACCCTGAGTGCCGCCGCCTGGCTCGTGGCCGGGCAGGACCTGGATTTCGCGCTGACCGTCTTCGTCACGGTGCTCGTTATCGCCTGCCCCTGCGCCCTGGGCCTCGCGACGCCCACCGCCATCATGACCGGCACCGGGAGGGCCGCGGAGGCCGGGCTGCTGTTCAAGGGCGGCGAGGCCCTGGAAATCACCCACCGGGTGGACACGGTCGTGTTCGACAAGACCGGGACCCTGACCCAGGGGAAGCCGCGGGTCACCGACCTGGTTTCGGCCCCGGGGGGATCCGCCGACATCCTCCTGGCCCTGGCCGCCTCGGCGGAGCATGGTTCGGAGCATCCGCTGGGAGAAGCCATCGTCCGGGAAGCGAAGGAGAAGGGAATCGACCTGCTGCCCGCCGACGGATTCCGGGCCCTGCCGGGCCGGGGCATCGAAGCCCGGGTGGATGGCACCTGGATCCGGTTGGGAAACCGGGCGTGGATGACGGAGTGCGGCATCGACGTCGACACCCTGGAGGGCGAGGCCTCCCGCCTGTCCGACGCCGGCCGGACATCGATGTACGTCGCCCGGGACCGGGACCTGCTGGGTCTCGTCGCCGTGGCCGACGTGGTCAAGCCGGGCAGCGCCGAGGCGATCCGTCGCCTTCGGGAGGCGGGTATCCGCACGGCCATGATCACGGGAGACAATCGTCGGACGGCGGACGCCATCGCCCGCGAAGTCGGGCTCGATCTCGTGCTGGCCGACGTCCTTCCCCAGGACAAGGCCCGGGAAATCCGGAGGCTCCAGGCAGAAGGGCGACGCGTCGCCATGGTGGGGGACGGCATCAACGATGCCCCGGCCCTGGCCCAGGCGGACATCGGCATGGCCATCGGATCCGGAACGGATGTCGCAGTGGAATCCGCGGATGTCGTCCTGATGGGGAACGATCCGGGGGACGTTTCCAGGGCCATCGCCATCAGCCGGGCCACGCTCCGGAACATCCGCCAGAACCTGTTCTGGGCGTTCGGGTACAACCTGCTGGGCATTCCCGTCGCGGCGGGGATCCTGTATGCCTTCGACGGCCCGCTGCTGAGCCCGGTTCTGGCTGCGGCCGCCATGGCCTTCAGCTCGGTTTCCGTGGTGACCAACGCCTTGCGGCTCAACCGCATCCGCATCTGACAGGAACCACCCGAAAGGGAGAGGAGTGAACCCCATGAGAAGAGAGATGGATCCTACCCCGGGCCGGCCGTTCCGCAGCGTTCGGACCGTGAGCATGTCCCTGGCAGCAGTGCTGGTCCTTGCGCTCGTCCTGGCCGGCTGCGCCGGAACCGACGTAGTCGGACGGGACGCTGTCCGGACCTTTGGCGCGGTCATGGCCATGGAACCCGTCGAACCGGACTTCGGGGACGGCTGGCAGGTGACGGTCGAGGGAGTCTCCTTCGGCTTCACGTCCGACCGTGTCTTCCTGGACCTGCCGCTGGCGCCTTTCCAGGAAGCCGGGCTCGATCCCGGGCGCCTGCCGGAGGGCTGCGAGGCTGATACGGCTGGCGGACGCCTCCGGGTCGCCGCCTCCCTGGACAAGCCGACCGGCGCCCTGGACCCGGACGACCTGGCCGGATCCCTGTCCCGACTGGTCGGGATGAACCCGGACATCGTCGGGTACCATGCGGCCCTGGGCCACTACAACGTAGCGATCGGGGAACTGGCCCTCTTCGAGTGGGCCGAGGATCCGTCCGCCAATGACAAGGACGTGGTAATCGCCCTGAAGCCCGCCCCCCTGGCCGAAGCCGGGGTGGACGTGGACGGGATCGCGGGGTTCCTCCATGCCGAGGTGGACATGGGAATGGGCGAGACCATGAAACTGGTCCTGATGACGGTGGATCTCGGGTAGGAGGAAGGAGCGGAACATGAATCGGATCACGACGAATCTCCGGGTCGGGGGCATGACGTGCGGCAGCTGCGAGCAGGTCCTTTCCCGGGCCATCAGGCGCCTGGACGGGGTAGAACGGGTCCGGCCGGATTTCCGGCAGGGATCGGTGGAGGTTGTCCATGATGCGGACCGGGTCCCGGTGGAAACCATCGTCCGGACCATCCGGAATGCAGGCTACACGGCGGAGGACGCGACTGGGGCGGCCAGCTCCGGGACCGGCATGAAATGGCTGAAGGTCGCCGGTCTCCTGGGCCTCGTGCTGGCGGCGTCGGCCCTCCTGGCCCGGGTGGGGGCCTTCGGCCTCGTGCCCGAGGTCACGGCCGGTACCGGCACCGCGATGCTCCTGTTCGTGGGCCTCCTCACAAGCCTTCACTGTGTCGCCATGTGCGGCGGCATCAGCATGGCGACCGTATCCGGGACCGCTCGCCGCGACGTTGCAAAGCGCGACACCGCCGAATGCGATACCACCGGATGCGACACCGCCGCGGCGCCCCGCCCGCTTCGGGCCGCCCTGCTCTACAATGGCGGCAGGGTTGTTTCCTACACGGCCATCGGCGCCCTGGCCGGGGCCGTGGGCGGCGTCTTCTCGCTGTCGGCCTTCGGCCAGAGCCTCGTGACCCTCCTGGCCGGCGCATTCATGATCCTCATGGGCCTCCGCCTCCTCGGATGGTTCCCGCGGATCCCGAATGTCCGCCTCCCGTTTCCGAAGGGCCTGGCCCGCCGGATCGCCGGCCTTCGCCGCGGCTCCCCCTTCCTGGTCGGCCTGCTGAACGGCTTCATGCCGTGCGGCCCCCTCCAGGCCATGCAGCTCTATGCCCTCGGGACCGGAAGCCTCCTGGCGGGCGCCCTGGCCATGTTCGCCTTCTCGCTCGGAACCGTGCCGCTCATGCTGGGACTCGGCGTCCTGTCCGGCCACCTGGCGGGCCGGCGCAGCGCCGTGCTGCGGACCGTCGGCGCGGTCCTCGTCCTGCTGCTGGGCATCCAGATGGCGGTTCGCGGGATCGATGCGGCGGGGATCCGCCTGCCCTCGTTCCTTCCCTCGGTGTCGGCCTCCCGGGGAACCACAAGCGGCAACGTCGCCGTCATCGAGGACGGCGTGCAGGTCGTGACCTCCCGGCTGACCAACGGGCTCTACCAGCCGATTACCGTCCAGGCGGGACTTCCCGTACGCTGGACGATCCTGGCCGAGCCGGGAGACGTGACGGGATGCAACCGCACCCTGGTGATCGATGCCTATGGCGTGACCAAGGACCTGGAGGTGGGCGAGAACGTCATCGAGTTCACACCGGATGCGGTCGGTTCGATTCGGTATGCCTGCTGGATGAACATGATCACGAGCCGCATCGAGGTGGTTCCGGACCTGTCGGATCCGGCGCCGTCCGGCGGCGTCCTTGCCGGTGACCGGGCCGGCGCGTACAATCAGGGAGGATGCTGCCGCCGATGACAAGATTGGGAGGGGGAGCCTGCGAACCCCATGACAATCCTGGTCGTGGATGACGAGTCCCGGATCGTGGATGCCGTCCGGTCGTACCTGGAAGCGGCCGGCTACGGCGTTCTCTGCGCCGGCAGCGGTGAGGCGGCCCTGCGCCTGTTCGACGAACACCATCCCGACCTGGTCGTGCTGGACCTGATGCTGGGCGACCTGTCCGGACAGGAAGTCTGTCGCCGGATTCGGCGGACCTCCAGGGTTCCCATCCTGATGCTGACCGCCCGGGTGGACGAGGCGAGCATCCTCGAAGGGCTTTCCAACGGCGCCGACGATTATGTCACAAAACCATTCAGCCCCCGCCAGCTGGTGGCCAGGATCCAGGCCATCCTCCGGAGGGCCGGGCCGGAAGGACCCCAGGCGGACAGGCTGCGGTACGACGACGGACTGGAGATCGACTTCGTGTCCCACCGGGTGTTCCGGAATGGCGACCCGGTCCACCTGACCCGCAGCGAGCTGCAGTTGTTGGAAACCCTCGCGCGCCATCCCGGACGGGCTTTCACTCGGGATGAGCTGGTGCGTCTCGCACTGGGAGAGGATTTCGACGGGTTCGACCGGGCGGTGGACAGCCACATCAAGAACCTTCGGCTCAAGGTCGAGGTCGACGCCCATCACCCCAGGCGCATCCTGACCGCCTTCGGCATCGGGTACCGGTTCCATGGGGACTGATACGCGTCCCCGGCCTCTCCTGCGGCTGCGAACCCGCCTCATCCTGGCCTTCGCGGCCCTGGCCCTGGTCATCGTCGGCGGCATGACCCTCGCGGCCGGCCGGATCCTTTCGGACCAGTTCCGGGAGTATGTGACAAGGCAGCAGGATCGCCGAAACCAGGCCATCGCCTCGGCCCTGTCCAGCCAGCTTGCGGAACGGGGCGGATCCTGGGAGGGAGATTGGCTGGAGCCGATCTGCATGGCGGCCCTGGAGGACGGCCAGATCCTGACCGTGACCACCCTGGACGGAACGGTCATGTGGGATGCCGCGACCCATGACAACGAGCACTGCGTCCGGATACTCGCGGAGATGGAATCGAATCTCCGGGCGCTCTACCCGAAAGTCCTGGGATCGTTCCTGAGTAAGGAGTATCCGGTTCGGCTCGGACAGCAGGCGGTCGCCACCCTGGGCGTCGCCTCCTACGAACCCTACCTGTTCTCCGATCAGGATGTGGCCTACCTGCAGGCCCTGGATCGCCTGTTCCTGGTCTCGGCCGCCCTGTCTCTCCTGCTGGCCATGATCCTGGGCGCCTGGTGGGCCCTGGGGCTGGCTCGCCCCATCGCCCGGGCGACCCGGGCGGCGGAGCGGATCGCCCGGGGGCATTATGCCGAGCGGATGGAGGACCCTTCCTCGATCCGGGAGCTCGCCGAATTGTCCGCCGCCGTCAACCACCTGGCAAGCAGCCTGGCCGACCAGGAGCGGCTTCGGGCCCGGCTGAACCGGGATATGGCCCACGAGTTGCGCACCCCGCTGACGACCCTGCAAAGCCATCTCGAGGCCATGATCGATGGCGTGTGGGAACCGACCCCAAAGCGCCTGGCGGACTTTCACGAGGAAGTCCTCCGACTCGCGCGCCTGGTCGCGGATATGGAACATCTCGCCCGGTACGAGCCCGACGGGCTTGTGCTGCACCCGACGGCGTTCGACCTGTCCGACCTGGCCCGGACGGTTGCGTCGGGCCTGGAAGGACGCATCACAGCAGCCGGCCTCCGCCTGGTCCTCGACCTGTCACCGGCCCCTGTCCTGGCCGATGCGGACCGGATCCGGCAAGTGCTGGTCAACCTCCTGGAGAACGCCCTGGCATACACACCGTCCGGCGAGATCCGGATCGGAACCGGCCGGGAAGGCGCCTGGTCCGGGATTTCTGTGGCGGATACGGGGATCGGGATTCCATCCGAGCACCTGCCCCATGTCTTC
The DNA here is from genome assembly GCA_029548445.1 of Bacillota bacterium. Lineage (GTDB taxonomy): Bacteria > Bacillota > Clostridia > Saccharofermentanales > UBA5734 > JAKPNJ01. Next base: position 8,550 of record JAKPNJ010000345.1, read on the forward strand.
GAACGGTTCTACCGCGTGGACGAGGCCCGGCGCCGACATTCCGGCGGCTCCGGGATCGGGCTGGCCATCGTCCGGGCCATCGTCCTCGCCCATGATGGCGAAGTCCAGGCCGAGAGCGAGCCGGGGAAGGGCAGCCGCTTCCTCGTTCGGCTTCCCTCGGCCGATCCGGTCTAGCCTGCCGCCAGGTTCATCTGCGCCTACCCCTCGATCACCTGGTCCAGCAGCGACCGGAGGGCGTCGAGGCGCTCCGGCTCCATCGGCAGGCAGGCGGCGATCCGGCCGGGGACGTCCCGGGCCCGGTCTTTCATCCCCCGGCCTTCCTCCGTCAGCCGGACCGTCACGCTGCGCTCGTCGTCCCGGCTGCGCTCCCGGGTCAGGAGATGCCGGTTCTCCAGCTTCTTCAGGAGGGGAGAGAGGGTGCCTGAATCCAGGTGGAGCCGGGCGCCCAGGGCCTTGACCGTCAGGGGATCCTCGTCCCACAGGGCCATGAGGACCAGGTACTGGGTATAGGTCAACCCCAGCGGTTCCAGGATCGGCTGGTACAGCCCGATGACCCGCCTGGCGGCTGCGTACAGCCGAAAGCAGAGCTGCCGGTCCAGGGAGAGGGCGTCCCCTTTTTCAGAAGAAGCCCCATCCGGGATGGGGGCGTTCCCGCACATGATACGGATCCTTCTCAGCCCCGAAGCAGCGCTTCGACATGGGGCGAGAGGGCCTCGGGCAGGAAGGTCGGGGAGAACCGGGCGACCACGTTTCCGTTCCGGTCCACCAGGAACTTCGTGAAGTTCCACTTGATCTCCTTGCCGGAGAGCGACCGAATCAGCCTCTTCAGCCGCTTCCGGAAGCTGCCGCTGGGCGGGGTGGACATTTCCTTCGGCCCCTCGGACTTGAGCCACTTGTACAGAGGGGTTGTGGTCCTGCCGTTGACGTCGGCCTTGGCGAACATCCGGAAGGTCGGGGCGTACTTCGACTGGATATAGTCATGGATTTCCTGGTTCGATCCGGGGGCCTGCCCCATAAACTGGTTGCTGGGGAAGTCCAGGATCTCGAATCCCTGGTCGCGGTACTTCCGGTACAGCGCCTCGAGGCCCTCGTACTGGGGCGTGTATCCGCAGTGGGTGGCGGTATTGACGATCAGCAGGACCTTGCCCTTGTAATCCGATAGGGAGACCGGCTGTTCCTTGTAATCCGGGACGGTAAAGTCGTAGACGTTCATGGGGATGCTCCTTTCTGTCAGGGGAACCCTGGTGGCTCCCGATGGGGTTTGATAAATAGGATGCAATTAGATTGTATCAAATCAAAATGAAATGTCAAGATCACACGGGGCCACACATTTTTGCCAGCCACCGTCTGGCATCAGGAGGGAGCATCCCCCATACAGCGCCCAGGGTCTCGTTCAACCCATACAATGTCGACGATCGCTGTCGGCGCATCACAAAATATATATAAATAAACAGATAACCATCCCGCCCGATCCGCTGCCCCGGCGGTTGCGCAAGGTCGGCCTGATCCTGTAAGATGGTTGCATCATGGCAAAATCAGCAAATGCAAAAAACCATACAGGACACACCATGTTGTGTAGACTGGCCGTGTGCATGGCCGTTGCCTGTATGCTTATATGCAATAACGGATCGCTTGCTGTCCGGCCCGGCCTGGTCCACGCGACGACTTCGGAGACCCTGGGTACCCCATCCCCCGGCGTTGAGACCCCGGACCCCGAGTCCACGCTCCCTTCCATCTACGGATTCGTTCCCCTCGAATTCCCCGGTCCGGATGGGGCCATCGCCCCTGTCTACGACGACTCGCTGGTTCGCTTCTCCCGGCCTGGCGGCATCTATAAAGAGGCCTTCCTCCTCTCCCTCTCCACGCCCATCGCCGGCGCGACCCTCCACTACACCCTGGACTGCCGGGAACCCTTCGCCCCCGGGGCCGGAACCTTCGCCTTTACCGAGCCGATCCGGATCGCCGACCGGTCGTCCGAGCCCAATGTCCTGGCCAACCAGGTCCTGGTCCGCCGGGACATCAACCCGGAATACAAGGCGCCGGGACCGGTCCTGAAGGCCACCGTCATCCGGGCGGTCCTCCGGTATGCCGACGGAACCCTGTCTCCCGTCGAGACCCGGACCTATGTCGTCCGGGCGGACGCGGCCGACTTCTTTACCATCCCCGTGATCTCCCTGGTGGGCCCGCCGGAGAACTTTATCGATCGAGACTCCGGGATCTACCACAACTACGACAACGACGACACTTTCCGGACGATCATGAACATCGAATATTTCTGGTACGACCGGACCCCGGCTTTCTCCTATGATGCCGAGGTCAAGGTCTTCGGCGGTTTCACGCGCAACTTCGCCCAGCGCTCCCTGACCCTGAATTTCAGCCGGGGGGCCGACAACGACCGAATCCGGCTGCCGCTGTTCGGGGAAGCCATCCTGGATTGGAAAGGGGATGTGCTGGACTCCTTTGAACGGCTGCGCCTTCATTCCGGCGGCAACGACGCGAAGCATACCGGCTTCCTGGAAGGATTCATCCAGGCCCTGTCCCGGGACATGGAGGCGGGCACCGCGGCCTACAGCCCGGCCATCACCTTCATCGACGGGGAGTACTGGGGGCTGTACGGATTGCGGGAGCATTACACCTCGGATTACTTCGTGAAGCACTTCGGGGTGGACAAGACGAACATTGTCTACCTGGAATTCATCTGGGGCTGCGACAATGTCCCCAACGTGTCCGAGGGCACGGAAGCCGACGTGGCCTTCTACGAGGAGATGTACGGATACCTGTCGGAGAACGATTTCTCCGACCCGGAAGTCTATCGGCACTTCGAGTCGACCTACATGGACCTGGATTCCTTCATCGACTTCTGCATCGTCCACATCTATTCCGCCAACAAGGACTGGCCCGGCAACAACAACAAAATGTGGCGGGTCCGGGAGCCGGAGGAGGGCAACCCGTACGCCGACGGGCGCTGGCGGTACCTCATCCACGACGTGGACGGCGGCATGAAAGACCTGTCCTACGACATGTTCGCCCACCTGTCCGACCGGACCCAGGTCGGGGGAATGGCCTACGAGGCCCGTCCCCGATGGGCTACCCTGTTCTTCCGCAAGCTCATGGAGAACGAAGATTTCTTCCGTCGCTTCACGGACCGCCTCCTCCACCACCTGAATTCCACCTACGAGCGGAGCCGGGTCCGAACCGCCCTGAACACAATGCAGGATCGGCTCCTGCCCCACCTGGTGGCCCAGAAGGAGCGATGGAACCTGGACACGGCATATCCCCTGGCCCAGGCGTTACTCAACCTGAAGACCTTCGCCCTGTCCCGGCCCCGGGTTCTCCTGAACGAAATGGCCTACACCTACGGCTTGGCCGGCGTGGCCCGGATCGACCTGGAGGGGCTGGACCCGCAGGCAGACTGGTCCGTCCGGTTCGGCGACAACGAGTTCGATCTCTCGGGGCAGGAGGCGGCGTCCTTCTACGACTTCCTGGACCGTCCCGTGACGCTGGCCGGCACATCGCCAAGGCTCCTTGGATTCGAGGTCATGGGCGAGGACGAGACCGCCGCCCCCCGGTTCCTGCCTGGCGGTACCGTTGTCCTCTCGCCGGAGGAACCCATGATCCGGGTCCGGCCGGTCCTGGCCGACCCGACCCCCATCCCGACGCCGACCCCCGCCCGGACCACTGCGGCGGAAGCCCTGGCGTCCCTCGGCGCCGGCCCCCCGGCCATTTTCCTGGCGGTACTCGCCCTGGTGCTCGCGATGTGGATCCGGCAGGAGCGGCGTCGCCGCATCCGTCCGTCGGAAGCGTCCCGGCAATCGGTGGCGACCCCGCCGTCGAACCGGGACGGACCTGCCAAAGGAGACAGGTCATGACGGAGCGGGTCGCCTTCCGCCACGAGGTCAAGTCGCTGATCAGCCGGAAGCACGCCCTGCAGCTCCGGACGGTCCTTCGCCCGCTCCTGCAGCCAGATCCCCATGCAGGGCCCGATGGGACCTACCGCGTCCGAAGTCTCTACTTCGACGACCCGAGGGACTCGGCCCTATTGGAGAAGGAAGCCGGCATCGGAATCCGGACCAAGTACCGGATCCGGCTGTACGACCATGACCCCGACACCCTTCGGCTGGAATGCAAGGGGAAGGAAGGGGAGATGGTCCGAAAGCGGACCCTGCCCCTGGCCCGGGACCAGGCCCTGGCGCTGCTGTCAGGGGAAGCCGGGCTGTTCGGCCTGGGGGCTGCGGCCGATCCGGCTGGCGACGGGCTCCTGTGGGAATTCCTCCTGGCCCGCCATCGCGGCCTCCTGCGGCCCGCGTCGCTGGTGGACTACCGGCGGGAAGCCTTCGTCCATCCCGCCACCCGGGTTCGCATGACCCTGGATACGGAATTGGCCGCACCGCGGCCGCCGCTGGAATTGTTCGACGGCGGCCTGGCGTCTGCCACCCGGGCGCTTCCGGACGGGTCCGTCATCCTGGAACTCAAGTTCGACCGGTATGTACCGGAATCCCTCGCCAGGCTGCTGGACAGGGTGCCGAAAATGCCAATGGCCCTGTCCAAGTATGCCTTGTGCCGCAGACGCTCGGAACACGGAATTCCCGCATGGCCCGATACGGGTATGGAAGAAAGGCAGGACAGGACATGGACATGACCCCGACCCCGACCGGGGGCCCGACCCCGACGCCCGACGAGACCCGCATCACCTTCGACTCCCTGCTCCGGGACAGCTTCCGCGAACTCTCCGAAGGATTCCGGGCCATCGCGGCGGAGGACATCGCCGTGACGCTGCTGGTGGCCCTGGGGGTTTCGCTGTTCATCTTCCTGGTCTACCGGCTGACGTTCCGGGGCGTCCAGTACAGTACCTCTTTCAACGTCTCCCTGGTGCTGATGACCCTGATTACGTCCTTCGTGATCCTGACCATCAGTTCCAACGTGGTCCTGTCCCTGGGCATGGTGGGGGCCCTGAGCATCGTCCGGTTCCGGACCGCAGTCAAGGACCCCATGGACATTGTCTTCATGTTCTGGGCCATCGGGGCCGGCATCACGGCAGGGGCCGGGGTCTATTCCGTCGCCCTGGTCTCCTCTGCCGCCATCGGCCTGGTGCTGCTGGCCTTCTCCCGGGTCCGGCTTGTCTCCTCGGAGTACGTCCTGGTGGTCCGGTATGACGCAGCGGCCGAGGAAAGGGTGCGGGACGCCCTGGCCCACCTGCGGGCCCGCCTCAAGTCCACATCGGTATCGGGAGGCCAGGTGGAGATGACCCTGGATGTCCGGGTCCGGGGCGACGATACCACATTCGTCAGCGCCCTCGCCGGGCTGGAGGGGGTTCGGGATGCGGTCCTGGTCCGGTTCCGGGGCGATTACGAGTCATAGGAACGGGCGCGCCGGTGTGCCCGCTGCCCCGTCCGGTGGTAAAATGGATGGGGGGTGACGGTCATGGCGGACGACGCAGTCCTGGCAAAATCGGCCGTTCTCTTCTTCTTCTCCGGAACCGGAAACACGTGGTGGGCCGCCACGCGGCTGGCCGGAGCCCTGCGGGACCGCGGGACCGCCTGCCAGGTCCGGTCTGTCGAACAGCTGGCGCCCGGCGAGGTGAACGTACTGCTTGCGGAAAGCGACCTGGCTGGCTTTGGATACCCGACCCACGGGTCCGACCTGCCCCTGGTCATGAAGGACTTCCTGGAGAGCCTGCCGGTCCGGACCGGCCAGCCGGCCTTCGTCTTCTGCACCCAGTGGATGGCCTCGGGAGATGGCGCCCGGGTGGCGGACGAATGGCTCCGGAAGAAGGGGTTCGACGTCCGGTGGGCCGAGCATGTGCCCATGCCCAACAACCTCTGCGTGGCGGACACCTGGTTTTTCCCCTATACCAACGAGACCGCGGCCATCCAGCGCCGGCTGGACCGGGCCGCCCGCAGGATCGACCGGTTTGCCGAATGGATTGCGCTGGGCGTTTCCATGCGCCGGGGCTTCCATCCCTTGTCCCGGGCCCTGGGGTCCCTCCAGCGGGTTCCCTTCCGACGAGCCTTCGAGGGCCTGCGGGGCGGCATTTCCGTTGACATGCACCGCTGCACCCGCTGTGGCCGCTGCGTCCGCCTCTGCCCCGTGGGCAACCTGGTGCTGGAAGACGACCGGGTCCGGGCCCTGGGAACCTGCTTCCTCTGCGCCCGCTGCTACGATTTCTGCCCCGACGGGGCGGTTCTCTATCGCAACCGGCCCCATGACCCGAATCGCGGCCGCCCTTACCAGGGACCCGGCGACGGGTTCGAGCCGGAGCGCATCGCCCGGACCGCCGATCGGGAAAAGATGGTATAATTTCGTTTCATAATGGATTGAGTGGAGGGCGACGCCGTGAAGAAGACCCTGCCGCCCCGGCTTCCCCATACCGAGGACCAGGACCCGCCCAACCGCCGCCGTTCCGTCGCCACCCACTTCTTCAAGCTGGCGTATGTCCTGGTCTCCCTGGGCATCCAGCAGGGGGCCATGGTCCTGGCCTTCAGCCTGGTGTACTCGGGCCGGGCCCTGGAAAGCAGCATCCAGTCCTACATCCACAGCATCCCGGTGATGATCGCCGCCTCCCTGGTCTTCATCGACTATTTCGGCATGACCCACTTCTTCCGGAAAACCCATGGCGACCTGGTGTCGGCCTGTTTCAAGCTGGTGGGCCTCGTGATGCTGATCACGACCGCCTTCGCCTTTTTCTTCCAGTTCTTTACCTTTCCCCGCTACGTGATCGTCGTCGGCGGCGCCCTGATGTTCGCCGGCCTGGCCGCCTGGTCCATGCTGACCCTCCAGATCAGCTATAAAGTCTATGCCAACGGGAAACTGGGCCTCGTGGCCGTGGACGGGGACGACGCCATGCGGCTGCTCCGGAAGGCCCGCAGCGGCTTCAAGGCCCTCCACATCGACTATGTCGGCTGGGCGCCTGCCGGCGACCCCGCCCGGGTCCGGCGCCTGATCCGGATCAGCAGCGAAGTGCTGGTGTCCGATTCGGTGCCGGATTCGGTCAAGACCGACCTCCTGCTGGCCTGCGCCGACATGGACCGGACCGTCTACATGGTCCCCCAGTTCTATGAGCTGGCCTACACCCGGTTCCGGGTGATCCAGTTCGACGACACGCCGACCTTCATGATCGACAACCTGGGCCTGACCTTCCAGCAGCGCCTGTTCAAGCGGATCTTCGACCTGGCCTTCTCGCTCCTGGCCCTGGCCCTGACCCTGCCCATCCAGCTGCTCCTGGCCCTCCTGATCCGCCTGGATTCGCGGGGCCCCGCCATCTACACCCAGGAGCGCAACACCCTGAACGGAAAGGTCTTCTGCGTCTACAAGTTCCGGACCATGAAGAAGGACGCCGAGGCCCGCTACGGCGCCTACCAGTCCAGCGAAACCGACCCGCGGCTGACCCGGATCGGCCGGTTCCTCCGGCGCCACCACCTGGACGAGCTGCCCCAGTTCCTGAATGTCCTGAAGGGCGAGATGTCCGTGGTGGGACCCCGGTCCGACCGGCCCATCACCATCGACCGCTTCGAGAGCCGGATTCCCGGATATCGCCAGCGCCTCAAGGTCAAGTCGGGGATCACGGGCCTGGCCCAGGTCATGGGCCACTACAACACGGACCCCGAAGACAAGCTGCGATTCGACCTCATGTACATGAAGAACTACTCCCTGCTCCTGGACCTCCGGATCATCGGCCTGACGATCCTGGCGGTCCTGCGGCCCAACGGCCACAGCAAGGTCAAGACGACATCCGACTACTATGTCGGGCCGGAGCCGACAGGCGACACCGCCGCCGGCAGCGGCGGGGAGCCCCGCGACGCAGACAGCGCCGACCCCGGCGCCGACCCCGGCGCCGACGCCCCGGAGCGCTAGGCCGGTGCGCATCCTGGTGCTCCACCAGACCTACCTGGCCCCCGGCCAGGGCGGCATCTCCCGGTTCAACAACCTGGTCCGGGAGTGGAACGCCGCCGGCGTCGCCTGTACGGTCGTCAGCTGTTCCATCGACAACAAGGGCCGGAAGGTGCCGGGGTTTCGGAACCGGCTCCGGTATGTGGAATCGGACGACGGCCTCCTGCGGGTGGTGCGGGCCGTGGGGGCCCGGAAATTCAACCGCAGTTTCGTCGACCGGATCGTCGGGTACAACCTGTTCGCCCTGACCGCCCTGTGGGCCGGCCTGCGGGAGAAGGGCTGGGACCTGGTCCTCGTGTCCTCGCCGCCCCTGCTGCTGGGCCTGGCCGGGCTGGGCCTGCGCCTCTTCCGACGAAAGCCCCTGGTCTTCGAGGTCCGGGACCTCTGGCCGGAATCCGCCATCGATATGGGCACCCTGCGGAATCCCCTGGCCATCGGCCTGTCCCGCTGGCTGGAGAAGACCTGCTACCGGCGGGCGGCCCTGCTCCCGGTGGTGACACCGGCGTTCCCGGAGGCCGTCCGGGCCGTCTGGCCCGTGCCGGAGGATCGCTTCCTCCTTGTACCCAACTGCCCGGACCTGTCCCGGATGCGCCCCAATCCGGAGGCCGTTTCGGACCTGCGCCGCCGGCTGGGCCTGGAGGGCTGCTTCGTCGCGGGCTATTTCGGCAACCACGGGATTTCGGCCAACCTGCGCCAGGTGGTGGACGCCGCGGAACCCCTGCGGGCCCACCCGGACATCCGCTTCCTGCTGGTGGGGGAGGGGATGGACAAGCCGGCTCTCCAGGACCGGGCCCGGGAACTCGGGCTGGACAACATCCACTTCCTGGACGAGGTGGCCAAGGACCAGGTGGCAACTTACATGGGCGCCGCCGATCTCTGCCTCGTGTCCCTGGGCCCCGCCGCCGCCTTCTCCCGGGTCTACCCGTCCAAGATGCTGGACGCCATGGCCTGCGAGCGCCCGGTCCTTTCCACCGTGGATGGCGCTGCCCGGGCGCTGCTGGCCGAAGCCGGCTGCGGCGACACCGTCCCCGTCAATCGGCCCGACCTCCTGGCCCAACGAATCCTTGAAATGTCCCGGAACCCCGGTCCCCTGGCCGACATGGGCCGCAAAGGACGGGCCTACCTGGAGGCGCATTTTCGGTTGTCGGACATGGCCCTGCGGTACCGCCTGGCCCTGGAGCGGGTCGCGGCGGGAGGGAAGCGTCCGTGAAGTCCGGGGAGATGGGTGGAACGCAACAAGAGATGGCCTCACCGGACGGGGGGACCGATCGGACTGCCCCAACCCGAATCCTGTCCCGGATCCGGTCCCGAATCCAGGCCTTCCGGGAGGCCCTGGCCGGCATGAAAACCGTGGGCGACCTGCTGGACGCGATCCCGGAAGACCTGCCGGAGAAAGTCGCGTACGGACTCCTGACCCTCTGGATCCTGTCCCCCCTGTTTGTCATGGCAAGGAACCTCCCCCTGCCGGTGGGAGACGCCTTCGACCAGATGCTCCGCCACTCCGCCACCACGATCTTCTGGTCGACACTGCTCTGGCAGCTGGGCCTGCTCGGGTGTTTCACCGGCCTCCTGGATACGGCCCGGCTCTTCCGGGCGCTGCGGGAAAACCATCCCTCGCCCCGGTCACGGCTCGCATCCTTCGCCAGGGCCCGGCCGGTTCCGGTCCTGCTGCTCCTGCTCCTTTTCTGGAGCCTGGCCTCCGCCCTGCTGTCGAATCAACCGGGTCGCTCCCTGTGGGGGGACCCCTATCGGCGGGATGGCTTCCTGACCTACCTGGCCTATGCCGGCCTCTTTTCCTGCGGCCTCCTGGTGCGAAGCCAGGAGCGCCGCCATCGGCTGATGACCCGGCTGGCCGGGGTGGCGACAGGGCTCGCGATCCTGTCCCTCCTGCCCGCCTGGCCGATCCTGGAGCGAGTCGGCATCCGATCCGGCATGGGCGTCTTCATGAATACCAACCACTTCGCCTACTACCTCGGCCTGTCGATCCCGGCCGCTCTCCTTTTGATCCTGTCGGATCGGGAACACCGGTCTCCCGCTCGCGCAAACCGGCTTCCCGTCCGTGTATCCCGGCTCCTGTGGCTCGTCGCGTTCGGCATCCAGTCCGCGGCCCTGGTGAACAACGGGTCCCTGGGCCCCTACCTGGCCGTCGTCATCGCCCTGGCTGCCGCCGGTGTCCTGCTGCGTTTCGGCGGGGAACGCGGGTCGGTCCGGCAGCTGCTGCCGGCCTATGGCCTTTTTCTTGCAGTGACCATGGCCGAAACCCTGCTGAAATCCGGCCTGTCCATGGATATGTCGATGCTCCTGAACGACACCGGCCTGATCCTGGCCGGGTCCGACGCTGCCGGCGCGGCGGGGTCCGGCCGGTGGATCCTTTGGGTCCGGGCCCTGGACTTCGTGGCGGAGCGGCCGCTGTTCGGGTTCGGCCCGGACAATCTCGGGGCCCGATACGCCCTGGAGGGCATCGGGATCGATCGCCCCCACAACGAGGTTCTCCAGGTGGCGGCGAGCCTGGGTATTCCGGCGCTTCTCCTGTACCTGTCGGCCCTGGCGGTCCATGTGCGGCGCTTCTTCCTGCGGCTCGGCCGCCTCCCGGTGTCCACCCGGCTCCTGTTCGCTGCCCTGGCCGCCTATCTCCTCTCGTCGCTGACCGGGAACTCCATGTACTACACGACGCCGTTCTTCTTCCTCGCCCTGGGCCTGTCCGTCGGTTTGCTGGAGGAGGTGCCGTCATGAACAGCCTGCAGATCCTCGCCCTTCGGGACCATCCCGAGCTGCTGGAACAGGGAATCGACTATTTTGCGTCCACGTGGGGCATTCCGCGGCCGGTCTACGCCGACTGCATTTCCCACAGCCTCGCGACCCCGGAGCCCCTGCCCCGCTGGTACCTGGCCCTGCGCGAGTCGCGGATCATCGGCAGCTACGGGCTGATCCGGAACGACTTCATCAGCCGCCAGGACCTGTGTCCCTGGCTGTGCGCCCTGCATGTCGAGGAAGACGAGCGGGGAAAGGGCCTGGGCGGACGGCTCCTGTCCCACGGCCGGGCCGAAGCCCTGCGGCTGGGATTCGAGCGGCTGTATCTTTCCACCGACCACATCGGCTATTACGAGCGCCACGGCTGGGTCCATCTCGGGACCGGGTACGGTCCCACCGGCAGTCCGTCCCGGATCTATACCATCGGAACCGGACTGGAGGGCCGGCGCCCTACAGGAACAGCAGCAGGCTGACGGCCATGACCGCCATGCCCGATACCAGCCCGTAGATCGACAGGTGGTGTTCGCCATACTCCCGGGCCGAGGGCAGCAGCTGGTCCACGG
>JAKPNJ010000109.1 GCA_029548445.1 Bacillota bacterium
TTTATCACGCGCCTCATGCGGTCCAGCATGCTGGACGTGATCCAGCAGGACTACATCCGGACCGCCCGGGCAAAGGGACTGCCCGAGTTCAGGGTCATCGCGAAGCACGCCCTGAAAAATGCGGTGCTGCCGGTGGTGACCTACCTGGGCCCCATGATCGCAGCCCTGCTGACCGGCAGCTTCGTCATCGAGAAGCTGTTTACCATCCCCGGCATCGGCTATCTCTACGTAGACAGCATCGGGAACCGCGACTACACGATGATCATGGGCTCCACCATCTTCTACGCCGCGATCCTGATCTTCCTGAACTTCCTGGTGGACATCGTCTACGGATTCGTCGATCCGCGGATCAAGCTGGGAAGCGCGAAGGAGGCTTGAGATGCCGAACATGGAAGCGGAATTCGACCGCAGCCTGTTCCAGCCCCTGAACGAGGAACAGAAGGAAAGAAATCTCATGGTGAGGCCCAGCCTCACATACTGGCAGGACGCCTGGCAGCGGTTCCGGCGCCACAAGCCCGCCCTCATCGCCATGCTGGTCCTCCTCCTCATCTTCCTGGGCGCCATCTTCATTCCCGCCATCTCCCGGTACGACTACGACCAGCAGATCCGGACCGCCCGGAACCAGTTCCCCAGCTGGGAACACCTGTTCGGCACCGACAAGCTGGGCCGGGACCTCTTTATCCGAGTGGTGTACGGCGCCCGGATCTCCCTGTCCATCGGCTTCGTGGCCAGCCTGATCAACCTGACCATCGGGGTGCTCTACGGCGGCATCTCCGGGTACATCGGCGGCCGGGTCGACAACATCATGATGCGCATCGTGGACGTCCTGTACAGCATCCCCCTGCTGCTGTACGTGATCCTCCTGAAGGTGGTCTTCCAGGACTACATCGACGAAGCCTTCAAAAATACGGCCCTGGCCTCTCTGAAAAGCCTGGGGCCGGAGCTGATCCTGATCTATGTGGTCCTGGGCTCGGTCTACTGGGTCGGCATGGCCCGGATGGTCCGGGGCCAGGTCCTGTCCATCAAGAACAATGAGTATGTCCTGGCAGCCCGGGCCAGCGGCGCCTCCGGGCCCCGGATCATCCTGCGCCACCTGGTGCCCAATGCCATCGGCCAGATCATCGTGACCGTCACCATGTCCATCCCCAGCGCCATCTTTACGGAGTCCTTCCTGAGCTTCATCGGGATCGGGGTCTCCGCCCCCATGGCCAGCTGGGGGTCCCTGGCCAGCGATGCCTACAAGGGCCTGGCCAGTTATCCCTATCTCCTGCTGTTCCCCGCCCTGGCCATTTCTGTGACCGTCCTCGCCTTCAATATCATGGGCGACGGCCTCCGGGACGCGCTGGATCCCCGGATGAGACGGTAGGAGGACAAGCCATGGCGACCATCACACGTAAGAACGACGATGCGCCGGGAGCGGCGGACGGGAGCGTCCGGCCGGCTTCCGGATTCCGGGAGGAAAACCCCGACGGCTCGCCCCTGCTTCGGATCCGGAACCTGAAAACCACGTTCTTTACCCATGTGGGCGAAGTCCAGGCCGTCCGGGGGGTCGACATCGACCTGCGCCGGGGCGAGGCCATGGGGATCGTCGGCGAGTCGGGCTGCGGCAAGAGCGTCATGTCCATGTCCATCATGGGCCTCGTGGCGCCTCCGGGCCGAATCGTCGAGGGAGAGATCCTGTTCGACGGCCAGGACCTGGCGAAGCTGCCGGAGCGCGACCTGCGCCGGATTCGGGGCAACCGGATTTCCATGATTTTCCAGGATCCCATGACCTCCCTGAACCCGGTCTACAAGATCGGGAACCAGATCGTCGAAGTCCTTCGCCTCCACCAGGGCCTGTCCGGCCATGCGGCCCGGCAGCGGGCCAGCGAACTGCTGGGCCTGGTCGGCATTCCCAGTCCCGAGAGCCGCCTGGGCCAGTATCCCTTCGAGTTTTCCGGCGGCATGCGCCAGCGGGTCATGATCGCCATGTCCCTGGCCTGCAACCCGGACCTCCTGATCGCCGACGAACCCACCACCGCCCTGGACGTGACCATCCAGGCCCAGATCCTGGAGCTCATGAAGGATCTCCGGTCCAAGATCAACAGCGCCATCATCCTGATCACCCACGACCTGGGCGTGGTGGCGAACCTCTGCGACAGCATCAAGGTCATGTACGCCGGCCTGATTGTGGAGGAAGGCTCCATCCGGGACATCTTCTACCGGCCGAGCCATCCGTATACCTGGGGCCTGCTCCGGTCCGTGCCCCGGATCCACAAGGATACCCGGGAACGGCTGGTGCCCATCGACGGCCAGCCCCCCGACCTGCTGAAGCCGCCCAGGGGCTGTCCCTTCGCCGAACGGTGCCGCCACGCCATGGTCATCTGCCAGGAGCGGGTGCCGCCCCGGTTCGAGCTGGGGGATGCCCACAAGGCCCTGTGCTGGCTGAACCATCCCGAAGCCGGGGAGATCGCGGCCAGGGCGTTCGAGCGGCAGGCCCTGGAAGGGGGTGCCGGCGCATGATCCCATCGAACGGGGACCGCCAGGTCCTGTTGGAAGTCCGGAATCTCCGGAAGTATTTCCCTGTCCGGAAGGGATGGGGACGCCACGGCCAGCTGAAGGCCGTGGACGATGTGTCCTTCTCCATCTTCAAGGGAGAGACCCTCGGCCTGGTCGGGGAGTCCGGCTGCGGCAAGACCACCGTGGGCCGCACCATCGTGCGCCTCTATCGCCCGACGGGGGGCCAGGTCCTCATTAATGGGACCGACATCGCCGGCATGACCCAGCGCCAGTTGAAGCCGTTCCGGCGGACCATGCAGATCATCTTCCAGGACCCCTACGCCTCCCTGAATCCCCGGATGACCGTCGGCGACATCGTCGGCGAACCCCTGGACATCCACGGCCTTGCCAAGGGAACCGCCCGCCAGCGCATGATTTACGATCTCCTGGAAAGCGTGGGCCTGTCGGAGGAACACGCCAGCCGCTACCCCCACGAGTTTTCCGGCGGCCAGCGCCAGCGTATCGGCATCGCCCGTTCCCTGGCCCTCCATCCCGACCTGATCATCTGCGACGAACCCATCTCGGCCCTGGATGTCTCCATCCAGGCCCAGGTCATCAACCTGCTGGACGACCTGCAGCGGGAGAAGGGCCTGACCTACCTCTTCATCGCCCACGACCTTTCCATGGTCCAGCACATCTCCCACCGGATCGGCGTCATGTACCTGGGCTGCCTGGTGGAAGTGGCCGGCAGCCGGCGGCTGTACCACAAGCCCCTGCATCCCTATACCCAGGCCCTGCTGTCCGCCATTCCCATCCCGGATCCCGACGCGTCCGCCCAGAGCCGGCGCATCATCCTGGAGGGCGACGTCCCGACCCCCATCGACCCGCCGCCGGGCTGTCCCTTCTGCAGCCGCTGTCCCTATGTCATGGACATCTGCCGGAAGGAAAGGCCCCCCATGCTGGAATCGGAGCCGGACCATTTCGTGGCCTGCCACCTGGTCAACGGCCCCGCCGCGGCCGGGGAACCGGGTTCGGCGAGCTAGCGGGGACCGGGGCCGGGAGGCCGGATCCCGAAATAAGGAAGACAGGAAAAGGGCGCTCCGCGGGGAGCGCCCTTTCTTCATGTGACGGTTGGCCCTGCAGGGATCAGCCGGCAGGCACCTTGTACCCGAGCTCGGTCAGGAGCTTGCGGGCCTCGGCCACGTCTCCCTCGTAGCTGCCGGTGGTGAAGTAATTGCCGCCGTTCTCGCGGAAATCCTTGCCGTCGGCATCGGGCATTCCCTTCGGAACGAAGGCATAGGCCGGCAGGGCGTTGTTCTGGACCACCTCGATCACGTAATCGCGATCGATGGCCAGGGCCAGGGCCGTCCGGAACTTCTGTTCCTGCAGGATGTCGGGATTGCCGTCCTTGGGCTGGACATACACCGCGTAGAAGTACGTGCCGACGATGGGCTCGACATTGAACTTCCCTGCGGTCTTCATGGCTTCGGTCTCTTCCGCCGGGAAGCTCTCGCAGATGTCGAGCTCTTCCGTCTTGAAGGCGGCCAGGGCGGAGGCGTCGTCGTCGGTCAGCTTGAAGACCAGCTTCGTGCCGGGCAGGCTGGCAGCGTCAAAGTAGGTCTCGTTCTTCTCCATGACGATTTCGTTCTTGATCTCGAACTTCGTCAGCTTGTACGGCCCGTTGCACACGAAGGTGGCCGGGTCGTTGGCCCAGGTGTCCGGGTTCGCGGAGACGATGTCCTCGCGGACAGGGAACAGGGTCGGGAAGGCGGTCAACTGGGTAAAGTAGGCGCAGGGAGCCTCCAGGACAACCTTCAGGGTCTTGTCGTCGATGGCCTCGACCCCCAGGGTATCCACGGCGGCATCGCCGGAGGTAATGGCCTGGCCGTTCTTGATGTACCAGGCCTGGTAGGCGTACTCGGCCTCGGTGGCCGGATCCACGGCGCGGCGCCAGGCGTAGACGAAGTCCTGGGCCTTGACGGGCTGGCCGTCGGACCACTTGGCATCATCGCGAAGGTTGAAGGTCCAGGTCAGGCCGTCCTCACTGGTGGTCCAGTCCTTGGCGATGGCCGGGACGATGGCGTTCTTTTCGTTCTTCATGGTCAGGCCCACGAAGGTGTGCTGGATCACGGTGGCGCCGTCGGTGGCGTTGTTCAGCTGGGGATCGAGGCTCGCGGGGGTGGCGCCCAGGTGGTAATAAATCGGGTCGCCGCCGGCCTTGGTGGCCCAGGTGAACATCATGTGGCCCAGCAGGTTGTCATGGACGTAGTTCTCGACCTTCCCGTTGTCCAGCCACACGTTGGTGTAGTAGTACACGGGGATGATGGGGAGTTCCGTCATGAGGAGGTCTTCGGCGTCATGCATGGCCTTCATGCGGACGGCCAGGTCGTTGGACTCCTTGGCGGTCTTGATGAGGGCGTCGAACTGTTCGTTCTTCCAGTCGGGGTCATTCTGGCCGCTGGTGCTGACCCACATGTCGAGGAAGGTCATGGGGTCGTTGTAGTCGCCCAGCCAGCCATGGCGCGCGACCTGGAAGTCGCCCTGGTTGCGGGTTTCCTGGAAGACGGCCCATTCCTGGTTTTCGAGGGTGATTTCCAG
>JAKPNJ010000241.1 GCA_029548445.1 Bacillota bacterium
TTCACCGAAGGCGTTGAACAGCTAGGCCTGGCCCTCGCGACCCTTCAGCAGGTCCCGGATTTCGGCCAGCAGTTCGGCCTCGGTGGGGGCGGGGGGCGGCGGCGGCTCGGCGGGGACCGCCTCGGCCGCCGGCTTCTTCGCGGCCAGGGCCTTGGCCTTCTCGATGGCCTTGACCACGAGGAAGATCACAAGGCCGATGACCAGGAACTCGACGGTCACCTGGATCAGCTTTCCGTAGAGGATCGCCGCCTCGGGGGTCTTCACGACATCCCCCTCCATAACCGCCTCGGCGAGGACGATCTTCAGGTCGGTAAAGTTGATGCCCGCCAGCAGGACGCCCAGGGCCGGCATGACGATGTCGTTGACAAGGGAGGCGACGATCTTGCCGAAGGCGCCGCCGATAATCACCGCGACAGCCAGGTCGACAACGTTGCCCCGGAGAATGAATTTCTTGAACTCCTGAAGCATTTCATCCATCCTTTCCAATACGATTCCGGCTGATGCCGGAATCCTTCCGGTCCGGGGAGCGGTCCGGTCCGCCGCCGTCGGATGTCGGGATGCTGGTTCTACTCTAGCACTTCCGGAGGATTCGGTGAAGGTGAAGGGGATGGTGATAGGGAGAATGGCGAAAAGGAACAAATGTTTGCATTGCATGCGGTCCTTGCGTACAATGGCAACAGGGAGGAAGCCCCATGGACCTAATGACGAAACTGTCCATCCTGGGCGAGGCCGCCCGGTACGACGCCTCCTGCGCGTCGTCGGGCACCGAGCGCCGCTCCGGCGGACCGGCCGGGGGCGGCATCGGCAGCACCGCCGCCGCCGGAATCTGCCACAGCTGGACCGACGACGGGCGGTGCATTTCCCTGCTCAAGGTCCTGCTGACGAACCACTGCGAGTACGACTGCGCCTACTGCATGAACCGCCGGTCCAACGATACGCCCCGGGCCGCCTTTACCCCCGAGGAGCTGGCGATGCTGACCATCGGCTTCTATCGCCGGAACTATATCGAGGGGCTGTTCCTGAGTTCCGGCGTCGTGCGGACCCCGGACCACACCATGGACCTGATGGTCCGGACCCTGCGGCTGCTGCGGGAGACCCACGGGTTCCAGGGGTATATCCATGTGAAGGTCATTCCCGGCGCCTCGTCCGAGTCGGTGGAGGCCCTGGGCCGCCTGGCCGACCGGGTCAGCGTCAACGTGGAGCTGCCCTCCCAGGGGTCGCTCCGGGTCCTGGCCCCGGACAAGCCGGTGGAGGGGATTTCCCGACCCATCCGCTACATCCGGGACCGGCGGGAGGAAACCCGGGATGCCCTCCGGGTCCTCCGGTCCGTCCCCCGCTTCGCCCCGGCGGGCCAGAGTACCCAGATGATTGTCGGGGCCTCCCCCGACCGGGATCTCCAGGTCCTGCGGCTGGCCCAGGGCCTGTATCGCCAGTATCGCCTGAAGCGCGTCTATTATTCGGCATACATCCCCGTGGTGTCCCACCCGAACCTGCCGGCCCTCTCGACAGCGCCGCCCCTGCTGCGGGAGCATCGCCTCTACCAGGCCGACTTCCTGATGCGGTTCTACAGCTTCGACGCCAGGGAACTGGTGGATCCGCGCCAGCCGGACCTGCCGGTGGACGTGGATCCCAAGTGCGACTGGGCCCTGCGCCACCTGGACGAATTCCCCGTGGCCGTGGAGCGGGCCGACCGGGAGACCCTGCTGCGGGTGCCGGGGATCGGGACGATTTCCGTCCGCCGGATTCTGGAGGCCCGCCGCCTGGGCCCCATCCGCCCCGAGGACCTGGCAAAAATGGGCGTTGTGGTCCGCCGGGCCCGGTTCTTCCTGACCTGCGGGGGCCGCCTCCTGGCCGACCGGCTGCCGGATCCGGAGGCCATCCGCCGAACCCTGGCCGATGTCCGGGGCCGGGACTTGCTGTCCCCCTGGCAGATGCGGCTGGAGGACCTGCCGATTCCGGAACCGGCCTGGCCCTCCGCCTGGCCCGGCGGCGGCGGGAGAGGGGAGGCCCTGGCGGTGGCTGATGTCCCGGTCCAGGGGGTGTTCCGGTGTACCTGATGCATGACGGTTCCTTCGAGGGCCTGATGACCGCCATCGCCGTGGCCCTTCGGGAGGGGGACCGGGTGGAGGGCCTCCTCCGGGCCGACGACCCCCCGACCCTGCTCCCCGTGGAACCCGTCCGAACCCGTCCGGACATCCTGGACCGGATGGGCGACTACCTGGCCCGCCGGGCGGGGCCGGAGACCCCCGAAGTTCTCTACCATGCCTACCTGTCCCTGTGGCCCGACCTGGACACCCCCATGCTCCGGTATGTCCGGCTGGGCCTCTCCATGGGCCGGGATCCGGGGCCCCTGCGACAGAATCCGGACGTCCTGCGGGTCAAGCAGGCCCAGCGGAAGCTGCTGGGCGAGATGCACCTCTTTCTCGGCATCCTGCGTTTCCGCCAGGCGGGGCCATCGCTGTTCGTGGCCGACTGCGAACCCGACGGGCGGATCCTGCCCCTGCTGGGGGACCATTTCGCGGACCGGCTGTGGGACCAACCGTTCGTGATCCGGGACCTGCGCCACGGAGAGGCCGTCCTGTATCGGCCGGGAGCCGACTGGCGCCTGGTGGCCCTGCCGGATGAAAAAAGGGCTCCCCTGGAATCCGCGGATCCCATGGAAGCCCTCTGGCGACGGTATTTCGAGGTCCTGGCCATTCCCGAGCGCCGAAACCCCCTGGTCCAGCGGACCCACCTGCCAAAAAAACGGTGGCGGCACCTGGTGGAGCGGCCGGGAGCGGGTCCGGACCCGAATCAGCAGTAGCGGCGGATCGCCTCGGGGAGGGAGTCCGGGTCGGCGCTGTACGTGACCGTCACGTCGAACCGGCCCTCCGAAAAGGCGGCCAGGTTCCCGAGGAAGCCGGCCAGCTCGTCGGGATCCCGGACCCCGACGACCTTGGTGAGACTGTCGATATACAGGTGGGAGAGGTCAAAGTCCCGGGAGTAAATGCCGGCGATGAACCCGATCAGCTGTAACGCTCCCTGGACGGGGTAGTCCGACACATCGATCAGCCGGATGGCGTGATGGACCTGGTGCAGCAATCGGCCGCCCCGTTCGAGGCAGACCATGTTGGCGTCCTCCTGCAGCGCGTGGGTGTTCATGCTGTCCACGAGCCGCGCGGTCTTCCCGCTTCCCTTGTGTCCGGCGATCACCTTGAGCATGGGTCACTCTCCTTCTCGCAGGCCGATTGCGTTCAGTTGGATTCCGGCCCCCATGCCCTCATTCTACCCCATATCGATGCAGCCGGTGCGGGGAAACGCGGCGAACCGCGCAATGTTGTACAATCAATGCCGACTGTCCGGAACGCCGTCAGTCCAAAACCGAATGCACTCCCGAACCTGGCAGGAGGTCCCCCATGCCCGGAATCGCCATTGTCGCCGACACCCATACCCATACGGTCGCCAGCCCCCATGCGTACGGGACGATCCGGGAGAACCTGGATGCCGCCCGGCGCCTGGGCCACCGGGCCCTGGCCATGACGGACCACGGCCCGGCCATCCCGGACTCGCCCCACCTGTGGCACTTCTCGAACATGCGGATCCTGCCCCGGGAGGTGGACGGGGTGGTCCTGCTCCGGGGCATCGAGGCGAACCTCATGGACCGGCAGGGTACCCTGGACGTGGCCGATGACCTTCTCCGGCAGTTGGACTGGGTGATCGCCTCGCTGCATCCCCCCGTCTTCCCCCCCTCGACCCCGACGGACCACACCGAAGCCTGGCTGGGGGTCCTGGCAAACCCCTGGGTGGATGTGCTGGGACATCCCGGCGACCCGAGCTACCCCTGCGACTACGAGGCCGTGGTCCGGGCCTGCGGCCGGGCCGGCACGTGCATCGAGATCAACAACGGATCCTTCCGGGTCCGGCCGGGCAGCGAACCCAATTGCCGGACCCTGGCGGCCCTGTGCGCCCGGTACGGTGTGCCGGTGGTGGTGTCTTCCGATGCCCATTGCCCCTGGGATGTCGGGGTCGTGGACCAGGCCCTGGCCCTGCTGGGATCGGTCGGGTTCCCGCCGGAACTCGTTCTCAACGCCGACGCGGACCGGCTGCTGGCGTTCATCCGGGCAAAGCGAGGGGGACCCCGTTAAGGAATCCCCCCGAGACTGGAACCGGACGGACGCGAGACCGCCGGCGGCTCATTTTGCGCCGGCTAGCGCTGGCCCTTGTCGTAGGGCTGGCCCGCGGCCAGGGGAGCCCGGGACGAGCGGGAGGACAGGATCAGGGCGAACAGGGTAATGACATAGGGGAAAGCCCGGAGGATCCCGTTGGGGATCCGGTCGAAGGTCGGGAAGACCATGGAGAAATTCGCCACCGTGGTGGCCGTTCCGAAGAAGAAGGTGGCCCCCAGGATGCCCAGGGGCTTCCATTGGCCGAAGATCAGGGCCGCCAGGGACAGAAAGCCCAGGCCGGCCGTTACCGTGGCGCTGAATTCGCCGGCCACCGTGACCAGGACGATGGCCCCGCCCAGCCCCGCCAGTCCGCCGGAGATCAGGACCGCCACGGTCCGCATCCGATAGACATTGACCCCCGCCGAGTCGGCCGCATGGGGGTGCTCGCCGCAGGCCCGGAGCCGAAGCCCGAAAGGCGTCCGGTAGAGCAGGTACCAGGAGACCAGCAGGAGCAGGGCCACCACCCAGGTGGTGGGGTAGGACTGTCGGAAGAAAAGGGGCCCCAGGACCGGGATGTCGGACAGGAGGGGAATGTTGCTCCGGGACAGGCCGGCCCCGATGCTGATGTTGCCGCTGCCCGTGATGGTCCGGGCGAAGTAGACGGTCAGGGCCAGGGCCATCATGTTGATGGCCGTGCCGCTGATGACGTGGTTCGCGTTGAGGGACACGCAGGCGAAGGCGTGGAGAAGGGAAAAGACGGCCGTGGCCGCCACGGCCACCAGCAGGCTGATCCAGATGGCGGTATTGCCTTCCACCACCCCCTTGAGCAGGCGGATGGTCAGGGCGGAGAAGAAGGCGCCGGACA
>JAKPNJ010000261.1 GCA_029548445.1 Bacillota bacterium
CGATGGCTGCATCCAGCTCCGGCAGGACTTCCAGGGACGCGAAGGAGGTGTGGCGCCGTCCGGAGGCGTCGAAGGGCGATATGCGCACCAGCCGGTGGACGCCGTTCTCCGAGCGGAGAAATCCGTAGGCGTTCTCGCCCATGACCATGAAGGAGACGGACTTGATGCCGGCCTCCTCCCCGTCCAGCTGGTCGAGGACCTTGACCTGGAACCCGTTGCGCTCGGCCCAGCGGGCGTACATCCGGAACAGCATCTCGACCCAGTCCTGGGATTCGGTGCCGCCGGCGCCGGCGTGGAGGGTCAGGATGGCGTTGTTGCGGTCGTACTCCCCCGTCAGGAGGGTCTCGAGACGCAAGTGCTCCAGGGATTCCACCAGGCCGGCCAGACCCTGGCCCACTTCGGCGGCCACGGCGGCGTCGTCCTCCTCGGCCCCCAGCTCGCAGAGCAACAACAGGTCCTCCCGGGTCCGTTCCAGTTTCGCGAACCGGTCGAGGCGATCCTGCAAATGGCGGATCCGCTGCTGGATCTTCTGGGCTTTCTCCACGTCGTTCCAGAACCCGGGCTCCTGGGCCCGGTTCTCCAGTTCCGCTATCTCGTCCCGCACCGGGTCCAGCCGAAGGGCGGACCGCAGGGTCGCGAGATCCTCCTCCAGCCGCTCCAGTTCCAGGCGATAGGTGTCGAACTCGATCATGGGTCACACTCCCGCCACGAAATCCCGGAGCCGTCCCATGGCGTCCCGGATGCGGTCAATCGAATAGGCGTAGCAGATCCGGACAAATCCCTCGCCGCAGGTCCCGAAGGCGTTGCCTGGCACGATGGCGACCTTCTTCTCCGCCAGGAGCCGTTCGCAGAACTCGGTGGATGACAGGCCCGTGGGCCGGATGTCAGGGAACACATAGAAGGCACCCTCGGGTTCCACGCAGGGCAACCCGGCCTCCCGGACCGCCCGGAGCACGGTCCGGCGCCGGCGGTCATACTCCTCCGCCATGTCCCGGACCTCCCGCTCACAGGTCCGCAGCGCCTCCGCGGCGGCATACTGGGCGGTGGTCGGGGCGCTCATGATCGCATATTGGTGAATTTTGTTCATGGGCCCGACCAGGGATTCCGGGCCGCACAGGTAGCCCAGGCGCCAGCCGGTCATGGCGAAGGCCTTGGAAAACCCGTTCACCACCAGGGTCCGGTCGGGCATGCCGGGAAACGAGGCGATGGACACATGGCCCTCCGGGCGATAGGTCAGTTCGGCGTACAGCTCGTCGGACAGGACGACGGCTTCGGTATCCAACAGGATGTCGACCAGGGGGGCCAGGTCCTCCCGGGACAGGACCGCCCCGGTCGGATTGTTGGGGAATCCCAGCATGACCATCTTGGTCCGTGGTGTGAGTGCGGCCCGGAGCGCTTCGGGACGAAGACGGAACCCGTCTTCCGGAAGGCAGGGAACCGACACCGGGACGCCGCCGGATAGAAGCACGCAATTGCGGTACGCCACGAAGCAGGGCTCGGGGATCACCACTTCGTCGCCGGGATCCAGCAGGGCGCGGCAGGCCAGGTCGATGGCCTCGCTGCCCCCCACCGTCACCAGGACCTGGCGCTTCGGGTCGTACTCGAGGTTGAATCGCCGGAACAGGTAGAGGGCGATTTCCTCCCGGAGTTCGCTGAAGCCCTGGTTGGGCGAGTAATGGGTATGTCCCTGCTCGAGGGAGTAAATCCCGGCTTCCCGGACAGCCCAGGGGGT
Organism: Bacillota bacterium; assembly: GCA_029548445.1. GTDB lineage: Bacteria > Bacillota > Clostridia > Saccharofermentanales > UBA5734 > JAKPNJ01. Next base: position 1,733 of record JAKPNJ010000261.1, read on the forward strand.
CACGAAGTCGGGCTCCCCGATGGACAGCGAGATGGCGTCCCCCTTCATCTCGCTGCAAAGGTCGAAGAACCGCCGGATGGCCGAGGGCGGCACGCTTCGGACGGTTCGGGACAGTCGGGTCTCCAGGTCCGCGGGCTTCATAGGACGATGGCCTCCCGGTCATCCTCGCCGGTTCCATCGAAGATGGTGTTCTGCATCTTGTACTTCCTGAGCACGAAATGGGTCCGGGTGGAGACCACCGACTCCAGGGGCGCGA
>JAKPNJ010000304.1 GCA_029548445.1 Bacillota bacterium
TGCGGGAACATCGGGCCAGGGTGGCCGCAGCTGACGGCAAGGGTCTCCTGAAGCAGCTCGAGTCCTCTCCGGGCGGCATGATCGAGGCATCCGAAACCCTGTTCGATGTCCGGATCGCCGCGTTTCTCCTGGACCAGGAGACGTCCCGGCGCTCCATCGACGACCTCTGTCGCATCCAGACCGGCGAGGGCCTTCGGCGTCCGGCCGATCGTACCGAAGGGGGAACGGGGACATCCGCTCCCATGGCCGCTGGCCTGCAGCTGTCCGCTCCCCAGGACCTGTTCCAGATGGCCGAGGCCCTGGAACGGGCCGATGCCGATGTCGTGGGCAACCGGTCCGAGCCGGACTCCCGGACCCTGGCGGCCGCGGAAGCCGATGCCATCCTGCGCCTGGCTGCCGCCCAGCGGATCGCCATCGGGGAGCGGGGGCTCGTTCGGCTTTCCGAAGAGATCGAACAGCCCCTGGTCGGCGTCCTGGCCGCCATGGAGACCGTCGGATTCCGGGTGGATCCCGAGCGGCTCCGGTCCCTGTCCGGCCAGTGGTCCGCCCGGGCCGACGTTCTCCGCCGGACAGTCCTTGACCTGGCCGGGACCGACTTCAACCTCAATTCCACCCGGCAGTTGGCCGACATTCTTTTCAAGCGCCTGGGCCTTCCGCCGGGACGAAAGACCAGCAACGGGTTCTCCACCGACTCCGACGTCCTGGAGGGGCTCCTGGAGCGGCACCCGATCATTCGACCCATCCTGGACTACCGCCAGCTGACCAAGCTCGGTTCCACCTTCCTGGACGGCCTCATGCGGGCCATCCGGCCGGACGACGGTCGGGTCCACACGACCTTCAACCAGACGGGAGCCGCCACCGGCCGGCTGTCCAGCTCCGACCCGAACCTCCAGAACATTCCTGTCCGGATGGAAGAGGGCCGGGAAATCCGGAAGGCCTTTGTAGCCGATCCCGGATGGCGGCTCATCGACGCCGACTACTCCCAGATCGAGCTGCGGCTCCTGGCCCACCTCTCCCGGGAACCCGCCATGATCGATGCGTTCCGGAACGGCGAGGACATCCACCTGGCCACCGCCTGCCGGGTATTCGGCCTGCCCCCGGAAGCCGTCACACCATCCCAACGGGGCATCGCCAAGACGGTGAACTTCAGCATCGTATACGGCATCAGCGACTTCGGGCTCTCCCGGGACCTGGGCATCCCGGTCCGGGAGGCCCGGCACTATATCGACGGGTATCATGCGCTGTATCCCGGGGTTCGCCGCTATTTCGCCCAGGTCCTGGAACAGGCGGCCGAAACCGGCTGGGTCGAGACCCTGCTGGGGCGAAGACGGCGGATCCCGGAACTCTCGGCCGAGAACCGGAGCGTGCGGAGTTTCGGGGAACGGGCCGCCATGAACACCCCCGTCCAGGGTACGGCCGCCGACCTGATGAAATTGGCCATGGTTCGGGCGTCCCGCGGATTTCTCGAGGCCGGCCTCCGGGCCCGCCTGGTGCTCCAGGTCCACGACGAGCTGATCGTCGAGGCGCCGGTGGAGGAGGTCCCGGAGGCGTCCCGGTTGCTCCGGCAAGCCATGGAACAGGTGGAGTCGCTGCTTGTGCCGCTCCGGGTGGACATTGCATCCGGTTCGTCCTGGCATGACGCCAAGGCCTGACAGCCAGCCCCGTGAGAAGGAGGATCCCATGTTCGTCATCGGATTGACCGGCGGCATCGGCTGCGGCAAGAGTACGGCGGCGTCGGTGGCGTCGCGGCTTGGACTGCCGGTCCTGGATGCCGACGGGATATCCCGCGATGTGACCGCGGCTGGCGGTGCCGCCATCCCGGAAATCGTGGAGGCGTTCGGCCCGTCGGCTGTGGACGCATCGGGAGCCCTGGACCGGGAAGCCATGTCCCGACGGGTTTTCCGGGACCGGAACGCCCTGGATACCCTGTCCTCCATTGTGCATCGCCATGTCCTGGCGGTGATGGGAGCGCGGATCGACCGCCACAGGGAGCAGGGAACCAGGGCGCTGGTGCTGGATGTCCCGATTCCGGTCCGGGAGGGCTTCGTGAACCGGTGCAGCCAGGTATGGGTGGTCTGGGCCGACGACGACCTCCGGGTGGCCCGGCTGGCGGCTCGCGGCATGGATCCCGTGGATGTCCGCCGCCGGATGGCCATGCAGATGTCCAGGGACGAGTACTTCGCCCTGGCGGACCGGGTCCTGTGGAACAACGGAGACCGCGAAGCCCTCGAGCGGGATGTGGAACAGGCGCTCCGGGAGGAACTGACGGCGCGGGGGATCCGGCCGGAAGCGAAGGCGGCGGATCAGCCGACCAGCGTCTTGCCTTCCGGATAGACCCGTTCCCGGACGTTCCGGGCGCGCCAGGCCAGGCTGAGGGCAAAGGATGCGGGACCCACCCGGCCCAGGTACATCAGGACGGTCAGGACACCCCAGGAGGTCCGGGTCAGCTGCGGGGTTCCTGCGGAGGATAGGCCGACGGTGCCGAAGGCCGAGGCGGATTCGAACAGCAGGTCGACGGAATCCAGGTTGCCGGATGCCAGCTGGGTCGCCTCGCTGAAGGTCATGACCAGGGTGGCGCTGACGACCAGGAACAGGGCGAGCCCCGCGATGGTCACCGAACGCAGGAAGATGTCCCTGGGAAGACGGCGCCCCAGGACCAGGGTGTCGTCGTATCCCCTGATTTCGGACAGGATTGTAAACAGGATCACCCCGAAGGTGGTGATCTTGATGCCGCCTGCCGTGCTCCCCGGCGCGGCGCCGATCATCATGTAGAGGATGGTCAGGACCTTGGAGCTGTCGCGAAGGGACGCCTGGTCCAGGGAATTGAATCCTGCGGTCCGGGGTGTGACCGACTGGAAGAAGGCGGCCAGGGGCCGCTGCCATCCCGGCAGGGCGCCCATGGCGCCTTCCAGGCTGTTGTCAAATTCGGAGGCAAGGAAGAAGGCAAAGCCGAAGGCCACCAGGATGCCGGTCATGACCAGCACAACCCGGGTATGGAACTGGATGGACCGGGTTTTCCGGTATTCCAGCAGGTCGGACCAGACGACGAACCCGAGTCCGCCAATCATGAAGAGAAAGGCGGTATTCAGGAGGACCACCGGCTCGCCGTTGAACGCGATGAGGCTGGAGTAAGGGCCCGTATGGTCGCCCATCAGGTCGAAACCGGCATTGCAGAAGGAAGACACCGCATGGAAAACGGACCGGAAAAGGCCCTCGGCCCAGCCGAAGTGGGGGACGAAACGGGTGGCGAAAACCAGGGCGCCAATCAGCTCGATGACGAACGTGATCAGGACGATTCGCCGAACCAGGCGGGCCACGTCGGAGAACCCGAAGTTCCCGGTCGATTCCTGGGCGGCCACCATGGCCTTGAGGCCCATCTTGCGCCTGGCCATGGTAAAGAAGAATGTCGTGACCGTCACGATGCCGAGTCCACCGACCTGGATCAGCGAAAGGATCACGACCTGGCCGAACCGGGTCCAGTGCAGGGCGGTGTCGACGACCACGAGGCCGGTGACGCAGGTGGCGGACGTGGCCGTAAACAGGGCTCGCAGGAATCCGACGCCCCGGTTGTCCCTGGACGAAACGGGGAGGGAGAGCAGCAGGGTCCCGAGGAGGATCACAACGAGGAATCCGAAGACGATGATGCGGGCCGGCCTGGCCTCGATCCATCGGAAGA
>JAKPNJ010000044.1 GCA_029548445.1 Bacillota bacterium
GGTCACGATCCGGACATTGCCGCTGCCCAGGGACAGCCCCCGGACCAGGTCCCGGAATTCCCGACGGAGCCGGTCCCGGTCCGGCGCGGCGCCGAAGACGGCCCGGGCCGATCCGTCCAGTCGGTCCAGGTGGTCCTCCCAGAACAGGGGGACACCATCGATGACCCGGATCAGCTCGTAGACCTTCGCTTCGTCCCCGGGTTGGCGGAGGGCGGCGGCCTCCGGAGAGCCGGACGACACCCAGGCACCGTCGAGCCGGAACCGGTCTCCGACCAGGGTGGCATCCAGCAATGGGGCGGGATCGGGCATGGGGACCTCCTGGAACCTGTCTGTCTGCCTGTCTGCCTGTCTGCCTGCCGGCCGATGCCGGAACGGGTCCGGCGACGGCCTGGAAGCGGAAAAATTATATCATATCAGCTTTCGCCATGATTCCCGTTGACCCGCCGGTATTCCCGGGGGCTGTACTCCATCCGCTTCTTGAAAAATCGGGAAAAATAGAATTCGTCGGCGAATCCCAGGGCTTCGGCGATGTCCCGGACCGGCCGGGAGGTCCGGAGCAGCAGGGTTCCGGCCCGTCGGGTCAGCTGTGCGTGGATGTACCGGTTCAGGGTCACCCCCGTGTCCTGGCGATAGCTCCGTTCCAGGGACGCGCAGGGACGGCCCAGGGCGTCGGCCACCTCCCGGGCGGCCAGGGAGGCCCGGAGATGGGTTTCCACATAGGCGTGGACATCCCGGTAGCGGTCCGCCAGCCGCAGCCGGGCCTCGATCTCGGGCAGCCGCAGGCCGGCGAAGCGGGAGACGGCCTCGCAGGCCAGCCCCTGGAAGGCCAGCAGGTCGGTCACGTCGCCCCGGGTCATGGCCTCCCGCAGCCGGTCCCGGAACCCGTCCGGCATGGGCAGGACAAGGCACTCGTCCATCCCCTCGAACAGGTCCAGCCCGTCGAACCGCGCCAGGAAATGAAGGTAGAGCTTCTCGATCCGGTGCTCGGTCCGCAGGTCCACCCGCAGGTAGGCGGGGACCAGGTACATGAACCCGGGGACCAGGTCCACCCGGCCCGACGGCGTATCCAGCCAGCCGGAGTGGGCCTCCATGAAATATAGGCGGGAGAAGGGCGAGACGACCCCCAGCCGGTTCCAGGCCAGGTCCCCCCGGAAGATCCCGTGGTCCAGGATGTCCAGGCGCAGCCGGCCGATCCGCTCGAGGATCCGCTCGTTCCGGGCGATCCCGTGGGTGTCGATCCGCAAGGGACCCTGCCGGGTCACGGCTTCCATCCGGGTCATGCCCGTCCCCGCCTTCCCTTGTACTCCTGTCCTGGCGTTCCGTTCACGTCACGATTTTTCTCGCCGGGATCCCGCACAGCGGATCGGTGCAGTTCACGCATCGCAAGGCCTCGTTGGTCTCCTCGAAGAAGCGTTCCGGGTAGAGGAGAAATCGAATCTCCCATACCAGGAACACGACGATGGACATCCCGAACAGGCTGGCGGAGAAGAAACCGGGAACGAAAAGGAGGGGGGAGAACGTCATCATGTGTCCCCAGTTGAAAATCCGACAGGTCGTGCAGCAGCGGTTCTTCAGGATCCAGGCCCGGAAGGGGCACCAGAAAAGCACGAACGTCAGGTCGAGGACGAAGAACATGACCGAGACGAGCAGCAGTTCCCTTTCCACCAGGATCCCCTTCGCCTGGAGAAGGCCGATTCCCGCCATGAGCAGCGTCCAGACGCCGAGAACTTTCCAGGAATCGATCCATCCCTTCCGGATGATCCGGAGGAGGTCCTTGCGGTGGAGCCTGTCCCGGATCGGCTTGTAGAAGTGCCGGAACTGCTTCAGGGACCCCAGGGCCAGTTTGCGGCGGGTCGGAAGCAGCTGCCGGACCATGTCGACGATCCAATAGAACCAGAGCAGGTGGAGCCAGGAAGGGTGCCGGAAAAACCCGTTTCCCTTCATCGCGTCGAAGCTTCTCGGCATGGCGAAATACAGGACGGCCGTCAGCAGGAGGACTGCGACACGGAACCCGAACCGCGCCAAATAGTGGTCCCGGAGATTGCGGATCTTCCCCGGGCCCTGGTTCCTGTCGCTTCTCCTGGCCTTTGTCATGGCAAGCCCCGGTCCTGCGCTGGGTATCTGGATTCCATGATGGATCCTCCATACCGTACCACTGCGCCCCGTTCCGGTCAATGTGGCCATGGACCGCCTGTGCGGCAGGCGCCTCCCCTTCCGGCCGGCAGGGCACCGGGATCCGGTTTGTCCATGTATCCGTCCGGAAATTTCCATAATTCATGATAATTCGTCCATGTTCCACAGACAAGGGGGGAGACTAGAATCAAGTCAGGCGGACCCCTGTCGCCGCGAGGTTCCGCATCGGCTTGTCCTATCGAAAGGAGGCAGTTCCATGTCCCATGTGATGAATCCGCCATCCCGCCGCCTGGTGGGCGAACCGCCCCGGATCGGCATCCGTCCCGCCATCGACGGCCGCCGCAACGGCGTCCGAGAGAGTCTCGAGGACCGGACCATGCAGATGGCCCGGGAAGCCGCCCGCCTGATCAGTTCCTCCCTGCGCCATGCCGGCGGGGAACCCGTGGAGTGCGTCATCGCCGAAACCTGCATCGGCGGGGTGGCCGAGGCCGCCCGGTGCGCCGACCTCTTCTCCCGGCACAACGTATGCGCGACCCTGACCGTGACCCCTTGCTGGTGCTATGGTTCGGAAACCATGGACCTGGATCCCCTGGTGCCCAAGGCCGTCTGGGGCTTCAACGGGACCGAGCGGCCCGGGGCCGTGTACCTGGCCGCCGTCATGTCCGCCCACAACCAGCGGGGGCTGCCGGCCTTCAGCATTTACGGGCGCGATGTCCAGGATGCCGACGACACCTCGATTCCCGACGACGTGGCGGAGAAAATCCTGCGGTTCGCAAGGGCCGCCCTGGCCGTTGGGGCCATGAAGGGCCGGTCCTATTGCGGCATCGGCTCCGTGTCCATGGGCATCTTCGGGTCCTTCGTGGATCCCTTCTTCTTCCAGAAGTACCTGGGCATGCGGGCCGAGTGGGTGGACATGTCCGAGATCACCCGGCGCGTGGAGCGGGAGATCTACGATCCCGCGGAGTACGAAAAGGCGCTGGCCTGGGTCAGGGCCCACTGCGTCGAGGGCGTCGACGTCAACGAACCGGCCCTGCAGCGCTCCCGGCAACAGAAGGACGCCGACTGGGAGTATGTCGTCAGGATGACCCTGATCTGCCGGGACATCCTGGTGGGCAATCCGCGGCTGGCGGAACTGGGCTTCGGCGAGGAGGCCCTGGGCCGCAACGCCATCGCCGGGGGCTTCCAGGGCCAGCGGATGTGGACCGACCACAAGCCCAACGGCGACTTTACCGAGGCGATCCTGAACTCCTCCTTCGACTGGAACGGCATCCGGGAGGCCTTCGTCTTCGCGACGGAAAACGACAGCCTCAACGCCGTGGCCATGCTGTTCGGCCACCTGCTGAACCTGAGTCCCGCGGTCTTCGCCGACGTCCGGACCTACTGGAGCCCGGAGGCGATCCGGCGGGTCACGGGCTGGGCGCCGGAAGGCCGGGTTGCCGACGGCCTGATCCACCTGCTGAATTCCGGGGCGGCGGCCCTGGACGGGTGCGGGGCCATGACGGACGCCGACGGGCGGCCCACCATGAAACCCTACTGGGACGTCACGTCCGACGATGTGGACGCCTGCCTCGACGCCACCCGGTGGTGCCCGGCCAACGCCGGCTACTTCCGCGGCGGGGGGTACTCCTCCCAGTTCCGGACCCGGGATGGCATGCCCGTGACCCTGAGCCGGCTGTGCCTGATCGACGGCCAGGGCCCGGTGCTCCAGATCGCCGAGGGCACCACCGTCGACCTGCCCGACGCCGTCCACGAAACCCTCAACAACCGGACCGACCCCACCTGGCCCTGCACCTGGTTCGTGCCGCGGCTGACCGGACAGGGCGCCTTCCGCAGTGTGTACGACGTCATGGCCAACTGGGGCGCGAACCACGGGGCCTTCAGCTGCGGCCATATCGGCGCCGACCTGGTCACCCTGGCCGCCATGCTCCGGATCCCGGTGGCCATGCACAACATACCCGAGGAGCGGCTTTTCCGTCCCCATGCCTGGTCGGCCTTCGGCACCCGGGATCCCGAAGGATCGGATTTCCGGGCCTGCGCCGCCTTCGGCCCCCTGTACGGCCGCCGCTGATCCGCGTCCGGCCTGCCGGACCATCCTGTCCGCCTGCCAGAAGACCCGGCCGTCGCCGGGTCTTCTCCTGTCCCCGGGCCTGCCCGACCCCCCGCTCCGGCCTTGTCCGGCGGCATCGCCCGTGCTATCATATTGAATCGAATTGCATAAAAATACAGCGGCGGTCTCCCGCCGGAGAAAGGAACCCCCATGGCCAAGGAAAAGATCGTGCTCGCCTATTCCGGCGGACTGGACACCTCCATCATCATCCCGTGGCTCAAGGAACACTACGACTGCGAGGTCATCGCCATGGCCGCGGACGTGGGCCAGGGAGAGGAACTGGAGCCCCTGAACGAGAAGGCCATCCGCACCGGCGCCTCGAAAATCTACATTGAGGACCTTAAAGAGGAGTTTGTCACGGGCTATATCTGGCCCACCCTGAAGGCCCATGCGGTCTACGAGGGCAGCTACCTGCTGGGTACCTCCTTCGCCCGGCCCATCATCGCGAAGCGGATGGTGGAAATCGCCCGCCGGGAGGGCGCCACCGCCGTGGCCCACGGTGCCACCGGCAAGGGCAACGACCAGGTCCGCTTCGAACTGACCGTCAAGGCCCTGGCACCGGACATGAAGATCATTGCCCCCTGGCGGATCTGGGACATCCGCTCCCGGGAGGACGCCATCGATTACGCCGAGGCTCGCGGCATCCCCATCCCCGTCTCGAAGAAGGACAACTATTCCATGGACCGGAACCTGTGGCACCTGAGCCATGAGGGCCAGGACCTGGAGGACCCGGCCAACGAACCCCGGTACGACCGCCTCCTGAAGCTCATGGTCGCCCCCGAACAGGCCCCCGACCGACCCGAGTACGTGGAGGTCCGTTTTGAAAAGGGCATTCCCGTGGCGGTGAACGGCCAGGACCTGGGGCCCGTCGACCTGGTGGCGACCCTGAACCGCATCGCCGGCGCCAACGGCGTGGGGATCGTGGACATGGTGGAGAACCGCCTGGTGGGCATGAAATCCCGGGGCGTCTACGAGACCCCTGGCGGGACGGTCCTCTACGCCGCC
>JAKPNJ010000071.1 GCA_029548445.1 Bacillota bacterium
GGCGGCGGCGGCGGCGTCCTCCCGCATCCGCAGGCCGTCCTCGGTATCGGGGAACAGGGCGAACAGGGTCGGGCCGCTCCCGCTCATCCGGACCAGGGGGGCGCCCCGGGCCATGAGCCAGTCCAGGGCATCGGCCAGCCGCGGGTGGGCGGCCAGGGCGATCGGCTCCAGGACATTGCGGGCGGTCCGGGCCAGGGCGGACAGGTCGCGACGGCGGACGGCGTCGCACACCGCCTCCGTGTCGGGGTGGCGCGGTTCCGCCTGGTCGTCGAAGGTCCGGAAGGCGGCGGGGGTCGGAATGCCGAACCCGGGATTGAGAAGGAGGAGGGGGTGCCCCGTCAGCGGCGGGAGGGGCGTCACGATCTCCCCGATCCCCTCGCAGAGGGCGGTTCCCCCGAACAGGCAAAAGGGCACGTCCGCACCGACGGCCACGGCCAACTCCGGAATCCGGCGAAGGGGCACCTCGCCGGGATAGAGGCGGGACAGGCCCGTCAGCACGGCGGCGGCGTCGGAGCTGCCCCCGGCCAGGCCGGCCTCCGCAGGAATCGCCTTCCCGATCCGGATGGACAGGCCGGGGGCGTCCCGGGACGGGTCCCGCCGGGCGGCGGCGAGAAATCCCTGGGCGGCCCGGTAGGCCGTATTGCGGCAGTCGGTGGGCAGGGAGCCGTCGCTGCACTCCAGGCGGATCCCCGTTCCGGGGGCCTCTTCCCGCACCGTGACCCGGTCGCAGAGGGAAACAGACTGCATGACGGTTCGCAGCAGGTGGTACCCGTCGGAGCGACGCCCGACGACATCCAGGGACAGGTTGATCTTGGCCGGGGCCAGCAGGGTCAGGGTCCGCATCGATCCAACCTCCAGGCTCATCATACACGACGGCGGCGATGCCGGAAAGGAGCCGCCGGAACTGCCGGAACCTTCCCGGATGCCGAAGCGTAGTTTCATGTATACTGGAAACAGGTGTGCGTGCTGCGCGAATCCCGCGGATGCCATGGACAGGAAAGGGATGAGGCCTCCCATGACCGACCGACAGCGGCTGCCGGACCGGATCCGGGCCAACATCGAAAAGGTGTACGTCGGCAAGACCGACGGGATCGACATCATCCTGGTGGCCCTGGTCTGCCGGGGCCATGTGCTGATCGAGGACGTGCCCGGAACCGGGAAGACCACCCTGGTCTCCACCCTGAGCCGGTCCCTGTCCCTCTCCTTCCGGCGCATCCAATTTACCCCCGATGTCCTGCCGGCGGATATTACGGGGTTCACCATGCTGAACATGAAAAGCGGGGAATTCGAATTCCATCCCGGGGCGGTGATGAGCCAGGTCGTCCTGGCCGACGAAATCAACCGTACCTCCCCCAAGACCCAGGCGGCCCTGCTGGAGGTCATGCAGGAGACCCAGGTCACGGTGGACGGCGTGACCCACCCCCTGCCGAGGCCCTTCATGGTGCTGGCCACCCAGAATCCCATCGAGTACGTGGGTACGTACCCGCTGCCCGAGGCCCAGTTGGACCGGTTCTTCGTCCGGGTCTCCCTGGGGTATCCCTCCCACGCCGAGGAAATGCAGATCCTGTCCCGGTTCGAGAAGCGGACACCCCTGGACGACATCCTGCCCGTGGCTGACGCGGAATCCGTCCTGGCCCTGCAGGAAGAGGCTTTGGAGGTCTTCTGCGGCGAAGACATCAAGCGCTACATCGCCGACCTGGCCCTGGCGTCCCGGTCCCATCCGGAAATCGCCCTGGGGGCCAGCCCCCGGGGCGCCCTGGCCCTCCTCCACGCCGCCAAGGGCTCCGCCCTGCTCCAGGGCCGTGAGTACGCAACGCCGGACGACGTGCGAAGGATGGCGGAACCGGTGCTGGCCCACCGTCTGGTTCCCACCTCCGATGCCCAGCTGAGGAGACGGACGCCGGAAAGCCTCCTCCGCCAGCTGCTGGACACCGTCCCGGTACCCGGCGCCCGCTAGGGGCCGCCGGCGCCCGGTCCCATGACGCTCACCCTCCGCGGCACGATCTTCCTGGGCCTCTGGCTCGTGGCAGTGGGCGCCCTGCTGTATTTCGGCGAATGGCCCTTCCTGTTCCTGGCCCTGTTCCTCCCCATGATCCTGCTCCTTTCCGCGGCCTTGCTGGCCCGAACCGCCAGCCGGCTCGTCCTGGAACAGGAACTGGAATCCACCGCCGTCGTGCGATCCGAGACGGTCCTCCTGCGCCTGAAGGCCTCGATTCCCGGGATTCCCGCCCTGTTCCGCTTCACCGCCGAAATCCGGACCCCCCGGAGCGAATTGGGCCTGGACCGCCCCCTGCCGGTGGACCTGGCCTTCCAGGCGGGCCGAAACGCCGAGGCCTCCGTTCCCCTGGCCTGTCCGTATCGCGGTTTGTATGAAGTGGGCCTCCTGGGTTTCCGCTTCCAGGATCCCCTGGGCCTGTTCCGCCTCTCCTGGAAAGCCGGGAAACGGCGCCATCCCCCGGGGATCCCGCCCCTGTCCCTGCTGTCGCTGCCGCCGGCCCACCCTGTTCCCCTGACGGAAGCCCTGCGGGAGATAGCCGCTTCGGAGGGGCCCGGCCGGACCCGGCCCACTGACGAATCCGGGGCCCTGGCGGACCTGCGGGCCTTCCGCCCGGGGGACCGGATCAAGAAAGTCCACTGGAAGAACACTGCCCGGACCGGCAAGATCCAGGTCAAGGAGTTCGAGGAGTCGACCCTCCCCACCACCCTGTTTGTCCTGGACGACTCCGACCACGGGCTCCGGGGCCTGCCCGGCATCCGCCTGGAGGACGCGATGCTGGAACGGCTCATGGGCCACATGAGCCATCTCGTTTCCCTGCCTGTGGCCTTCTCGTTCCTGTCGGGAGGCCGGAGCCAGGTCCTTGTGTCGGTCACCTGCCCCCGGGAACTCCCCGCGGTCCAGCGCATGCTGGGTGAAGCCACATTCCGGGGAGACCCCCTGTTCCATGAGGTTCTCCAGGGCCAGGACCGGATCCGGCATGCGGACCGGATCCTGCTCCACAGCGCCCGGCCCGACGAGGCCCTGGCCGGGACCCTGCGGTCCCTGCGCCGGCCCGGCCGCGACATCCGCTTCTATCCGGCCGTCCTGGGGCCCCCGGATCCCGACCTTTCGGCCCGGCTGGAGCGGCTGCGGGCGGAGGGAATCGCCGTGGAACTGCTGGAGGTTCCGGAATGAAGCGGCCGTGGCCCTGGGCTTCCCTCCTGGCCGCCTGGTTCTTCGCCGCAGGGGCCCTGGGCCTGTTCCATGGGCTGCTGAATCTTCCCCAGCCGGTGGCCCTGGTGATCCTGGCCCCGGGGCCCTGGCTCCTGTTGCTGGAAGCGGCGTACCGCCGGTTCCGGCTGACCCTTGTGCTCCTCGCCCTGGCCGTCGTGTCGGGGCTCGTCTTCCTGGCCCTGCTGCCCCCGCCGGACCCGGATGCAGCCGTGTCCGCCCTCCTCCAGAACGTCCGGCTCCTGGCCGGCCGGGTCCTGGAATTCCTGGAGTGGTCGCGACTTCTCATCCTCGAGAAAGTGCCGCCCGAAGGGTCCGGCACCCTGCCGTTCCTGGCCCTCCTGGCGGCGGCCACGGGTCTCTTCGCCTGGGTGTTCGCTGTCCGTATCCCGTCGCCCGCCGTGCTGGGCCTGGCCGGCGCCGGCGTCTACCTGGCTTTCTGGTTTATCTGGAGGGGAGCGATTCCGAAGGCCTGGCTCGCGCCCATGGCCCTGGGTGCCGGCTGGACCCTGTCGGCCCCCCGGATCTTTCGTCGTTCCAGGCCGGTTCGCGCAGCCGGGGACGGAACCCTGGCGGAGTTCTCCCGATGGTGGCTGCTGCCGGGGCTTGCCGTCGTCACCCTGGCCGCTGTCCTGCTCTCGTTCGTCCTGCCCATTACGTCCCTGAAGGCTGGCCTGGTCCGGGATACGGTCCAGGACGCCGTCGACGCCCTGCACCTGGGACCTGCCTGGGTCTATCGCTCCTTTACGTCCTCCGAGACCGGCCTGTCCCCTCTCCGGAACCGCCTGGGCGGCCCCCTCCGCCTCTCGGACGACCCGGTGATGGTCGTTGCGACGAAGCGTCCGGCCCTGCTGGCCGGCGTCTACCGGGAGATCTACACCGGATACGGCTGGGGAACGGGACTGGAACGCCAGGCCTATGCCTGGGACAATACCCTCCGCCTGGACCAGCGGGCCGACCTCTTCGACCAGGCCCGTCCCGGCGACAGCCTCCTGGGCGAGGACCTTCGGAAGCGCCTATTCGCGGATGTACGCTACGACGTGGAAGTCCGGACCTCCCTCCTGCTGAACAGCCTGCCCACCGCCCGCCGGCTGGCCGACATCGCCGGGGTCGGGGAGGACGGCGTCCTGCCCAACTATGACGCAACCGGCGAGGTATTCGCCCGGAAGCCCCTTCGCAACGGCGACCGGTATGGATTCGATGCCAATGTGTTCCGATCGGGGGCCTCGGTGTATGACGACGCCCTGCTGGCATGGGAAGCCCGCATTCTCGAAACGGTTTCGGGCCGGGATTCCGACGAACGAACCCGGTGGATCGACGACCACTACCTCCAGCTGCCCGATTCCTTCCCCGATTCCCTCCGGGACCTGTCGCTCCAGGTGGTGGAGGAGGCTGGCGCCAACTCGCCCTATGAGCGGGTCATGGCCATCCGGCGGTATCTCCTGGCCTCCTGCCGGTATGAGACCGATGTGCCGGTGCCGCCCCTGGACCGGGATTTCGTCGACTGGTTCCTGTCCGAGCGGGAGGGCTACTGCACCTACTTCGCATCCGCCATGACCACCCTGGCCCGGGCCGCCTCCGTGCCGGCCCGCTATGTGGAAGGGTACGCCATGGGCAATGCCAGGGCCCTGGGCGAGGACACCTGGCTGGTCACGAACCTGCAGGCCCACGCCTGGACCGAGGTCTGGCTGACCGGCATCGGGTGGGTCCCGGTGGACGCGACCCCCGGTGGGCATGTGCCCGGCTCCGCCCCGGGACTCCTGGAGCCGACGCCGACCGGGCAGCCGAGCCCGACGCCCTCGCCCACCCCGACCCCCGGCGAGGGCACCCCGACACCCAGGCCTTCCCTTCCGCCCCGGCCGGACCCGTCCGTGACGCCGGGCCCCGGGGGTGACGACCAGCCCATGACCTTCCTGGAAGCCCTGGAGGTCTTCGTGACCCGGGCCCGGGGCCTGCTCCTGGCGCTGGCCTTCCTGATGCTGTGGGTCTCGGCCATGTCCTGGCCCGTCCGGATCCTGCGGCGCCGCTACCGGCTGGCCCGGCTCCGGAAGCGCCACGATCCCCGGGAGACGGTCCGCCTGTACTGGGGATACTTCCTGCGGCTGCTGGCCTCCATGGGCCATCCCATGGACGACTCCCAGAGCCCGGGAGCCTACATTCGGTCGCTGCCCCATTCCGGCCTGGGCCAGATCCTGTCGAAAACCGCCCGCCTGTATAGCCAGGTCCAGTATGGCGGTCCCTCTCCCGCCGAGGCGGACCTGCCGGAGCTGGAAGACGCCTATGACCGGATGATGGACGCCCATTCCTGGATGACGGGATTGCTGCCCCAGCGGCTGTTCCTGCTTCGGGAAGCCCTGGTCCCCCCCTGGATGCGACGCATCCTGGATACCCTGGATCACCGCCGCAGGGAAGCCGAGCGGGCGTTCCGGGTCGCCGAGGCCGAGGAGCGGATGCGGATGCGGCCCTTCGGGTACGAGACCCGGCTGCCCCCGCTCCAGGAGCGGTCGGTGGCCGGCTCCCGCGGCCCCGCCCTGGCGGCCGCCCCGGAGTCCGGGTTCCGCCCTGTCGGGCTCTCTTCCCTGACGGTCTGGCACCGAACCGCCCGGCTCCCCCGGTGGCTCCCCATCCTCCTGGGCCTTCTCCTGGCCCTTCTCCTGGCCCTCCTGGCCCGGAGCTGCGGCGAGGAACGGCCCGGTCCCGGGCCGGGTCCGGGGACAAGTCCCTTCCCCTCCCGGCCGGGCCTGGAGGACCGGATCATGGCGGACGCCTCCGGAACCTGATAGAATCAGGGCATCCCCGCCGGGTTGCTCCCGGCATTCGCGGAAAGGAGGCGCACCATGTCCGACCTGTATCGACACAGGGACCTTTCGGAAGCGCCAAAATCGGCACCCGTTCCGCCGCCCCCCGAACCTGCGGCGCCGGAACCGCCTGCACCCCCCCGGCCTGAGGTGACCCCGCCGCCTGTGTCCGTGGTGCCGGCTCCCCCCCAGGCGGCCGGCGGCAACGGCCTGGACATCGCCTCCCTGGTGATCGGCATTCTGTCGATCGTGTTCCTTTGCCTGTTCCCGCTGAATTTCCTGCTGGCGATTCCGGCTATCGTCCTGGCCGCCCTGTCCAAGTCGGGAGGGAAGCGGTGGACGGGCATGGCGATTGCCGGCCTGGCCACGGGAATCGTCTCCATCGTGCTGGGCCTGCTCTTCGTGGTCCTGCTGTTCGTGGGCCTGGGATTCCTGTTCTCCCTGTCCGACGTGTTCTGGGATTTCAGCGGATTCCCGACGGATTTCCGGTTCTAGGCCGGTCCGCCCGGTCGGAGCGGAGGCGTCCCGGAGTTGTCCGGGGCGCCTTCTATTTCGTCAGGTGCAGGGTCATGTCCCCATCGCGGATGAGGTTTTTCCTGCGCATCCAGATCGAGACGGGGAGGGCCAGCAGGGTGGGCAGGACAAAACACACCATCAGGATGGCCAGGAGGGTCTCGCCGGCCCCCCGGGTATCGGCCATGGTGGTGAAGGCCGTGATGGGGCCGACCAGGCCGCAATTGCCCATGCCGGCGCCCTGGGCCACGGTTTCCAGCCGGAAGGCCACGGTAGAGAGCGCCCCGGTCACGGCGCTGCCCAGCAGGGTGGGCAGCAGGATCACGGGCCTGCGCATGATATTGGGCAGCTGGAGCTTGGCCGACCCCAGCCCCTGGGCGAAAAACCCGTCCCACCGGTTCTCCGGGAAGCTCGTCAGGGCGAACCCCGCCATTTGGGCCGAACAGCCGGCCAGGGCGGCGCCGGCGGCCAGGCCCGAGAGGTTCAGGGTGATGGCCAGGGCGGCGGAGGAGATGGGGGAGACCAGCACCAGGCCGAAGACCACGGACACCAGGATGCCCATGGGCAGGGGACGCTGCTCCGTGGCCCAGTTGATGAAGCGGCCAAGGCCGGTCATCACGGACTGGACCCCGGGGCCCACCAGGAAGCCCACCAGGCTGCCCGGGATGATGGTGGTCAGGGGAACCAGCACGATGTCCAGCCGGGTCCGGCCGGACACGAGCCCGCCGACCTCGGCTCCCGCCACGGCGGCGAAGTAGGCGCCCAGGGGGCCGCCCATGGCATAGCCGTAAGCCCCGCAGGCAGCGGCCGACAGCATCACGAGGGTCCTGTGGCCCAGGCTGTGGGCGATGCCCACCCCGATAGCCGCCCCCACCACCGGGGACGCAGCGCCGATGGCCGCAGCGAAGTCGGCCAGGAGGGTGAATCCGGGAATCGGGATCCGGGCCAGCTGGGCGATGAGGACGCTGACGATGACCGAGGCGAAAAGGCCCAGGGCCATGCCCGACATGGCCTTCACCAGGTACCGGTCGAAGGCGCGCTTCGCCAGGGATAGGATCCGGCCGGATGTGTTCGTGCTCATGGGGTGTCCCCTTCCTCTTCCTGTGTTGTCGTTCCATGGGCCTCCGGCAGCTCCTCCAGCAGGCCGGCCGCCCGAAGCCGGCCCTGGATCCGGTCCAGGACCGCCTCGTCGTCCGCCTCCACGGTATGGAAATGCCGGCCCCCCGTAATGGCGGACAGGGGAGACGCGTCTTTCCCGGACAACCGCTCCACCATCCGGCGGACCGACTGGGGGGTGGACAGCCGCAGCTGGCCGGAGATCTCGCCGTAAACAGGGTGGTCGATGATCACGTCCCGAACCCGTCCGCCGGCCTCCACCATGATCATCAGTTCTTCCAGGGTCTCGTCCAGGGTCGTGTGCCGGCAGGCAAACACCCGGACCGCCCCGGACCGGGGGCCCCGGTCGACCAGCAGGTAGCCGCCGGGCGTGGCCAGGATGGGGTGTCCCCTGGCCCGGAGGGTTGCGACGTCCGCCACCACCACCTGGCGCGAGACACCGGTTTCGGACGCCAGTTCCCCGCCGGACACGGGCCGGGAGGATCCGGCGATCCGGGCGAGGATCTGGCTGCGGCGCGAGTCGGCATCCATGGCGGTCATCCCGGCGCGGAATCCAGGGCCTGGAACCGGAGGCTCACGTCGAAGGCCTTGACGGAATGGGTCAGCTCGCCGACGGAGATCAGGTCGACGCCGGTTTCGGCCACAGCCCGAACACCTGCCAGGGACATGTTGCCCGACGCTTCGGTCAGGGCCCGGCCGCCCACCAGGGCGACCGCCGCCTGCATGGTCTCGAGGTCCATGTTGTCCAGCAGCAGGATGTCGGCGCCGCTGTCCAGGGCCTCCCGGACCTGCTCCAGGGTTTCCACCTCCACCTCGATCCGGATGGTGTGGGGAACCCGGTCCCGGGCCCGGGCGACCGCCGGGCCGATGCCGCCGGCCGCCACGATGTGGTTGTCCTTGATCAGGACTCCGTCCGACAGGCCGAACCGGTGGTTGCCGCCGCCGCCGGCCCGGACGGCGTATTTGTCCAGGAGCCGGAGGCCCGGGACGGTCTTCCGCGTATCGAGGATCCGGACGGGAAGCCCGTGGACCTGGTGGACGTACTGGGCGGTCCGGGAGGCGATGCCGGACATCCGCTGCAGCAGGTTCAGGGCGGTCCGCTCTGCCCGGAGGAGCCCCCGGGCGTCTCCCTCCACCCGGGCGATCCGGTCGCCCCGGTGGATCCTGTCCCCGTCCCGGAAGAAGGGATGGAAGTCGACCCCTGGATCCATGATTTCAAAGACCCGGCGGGCTACGTCCAGGCCGGCCAGGACGCCGTCGGCCTTGGCCGCGAGGACGCCCCGGGCCCGGGTTCCCGGCAGTACCAGGCTGTCGGTGGTGATATCCCCCAGGGGCATGTCCTCCTCCAGGGCCAGGGCGATGACCTTGTCGAGATGGAATCGGTCGATCATGGGTGCGTGTCCTTCCTTTCCTGGAGGAGATGGCGTTTCCACCGGATGTCATCGGTGTCGGGAAAATCGTCCCGGTAATGGGCGCCCCGGCTCTCCTGCCGCTCCAGGGCGGACGCCACCACGAGCCGGGCCAGCAGGGCCATGTTCCACAGTTCATGACCCCCG
>JAKPNJ010000158.1 GCA_029548445.1 Bacillota bacterium
ACCAGGGCGCCGATGGCCATGCAGAACAGGACCATGGCCGCAACCAGGCGGAACCGACGGTCGCCGAACCGGATACCGACCCGGGTTACGATTTCGGTCAGGACCCCGGCGTGGTTCAGGAGCTTCATGGCCCCGGCGATCATGAAAAACAGGACCGACAGCTGGAGCACCAGGGCCGCATCGGGGCCCCACAGGGACTCGACCGGGGCGGTGAACCACCGCCAGGCCGGATAGTCCGGACGCGGCACTTCCCGATACGTCCCCGGGATGACATACCGGCTGCCGTCGGCCTCGACCCGGTATTCGAACTGGCCGGAGGGCAGCACCCGGCCCAGGATGCCGGAAGCCGCAAGCAAAAACACGAGAATGCCGGCCCCCAGGAGGAAGGTCCGGACGCTGATGAGGGCCTTTTCCTGTCCGCCTCCGCTGTCACGGCTGCGCATCGGAATCTGCATGAATTCCCTCCCGCAGGACGGAGCCGCCAGGCGGCGCCGCAGTGGAACGAATCAGTCCAGGTTCGAGTCGATCATGTCGAGGATGTCGGCCTCGACGGAAATGGCGTATCCGATGAACTGGTCCACCTTGGCGCCGTCCTTCATCAGCACGAAATAGGGGATGCTCTGGGCCCGTAAAGCAGAGGCGACGTCGGTGGCCCGGTCCACGTCGACCTTGACGACCCGGAGGCGCCCCTGGTACACATCGGCCAGGTTTTCCACGAAGGGTGCGGCCGAAATGCAGGGTCCGCACCAGGTGGCCCACAGGTCCACGAAAACGGGGACCTGCGCCGTGGCCACCAGGTTGTCGAAGTCGTCCACCGGTTTGTGCACGACCCCGCCGTTCTCAAACACCAGTTCCACGATGGGGGCGTCCTCGCCGTTGCCCGGCGTCGTCGGCTCGAAAGCACCCAGGGCATTCAGCAGTATATAAATCAGGACCACCACCAGGACCACGACCAGGCTGGCGACTATCCACATCGTTTTTCGATTCATGTCCGTTCCTCCTTGGCATGGGTCTTCTCGCATACCAGGACATGGTATCCCGCATCCCGGTCCAGAAGGCGGCAATTGCCGAACAGGGCTTCCAGGGTCCGTCGGGCGGACGGCGCTCCCTGCTGCTTTCGAATCACCACATACAGGCGGCCGCCGGGGCGAAGCCGTTCCCAGGCGCCCTGGAAGAACCGGTGGACCGTGGGCTTTCCGGCCCGGATCGGGGGGTTGGTGGCGACGAGGCTGAATGTTCCCGGAATCCGCTCGAACCCATCGGATTGGAGGAATTCCGCATACCTGACGCCGTTCTGCGCGGCGTTTCGGCGTGCCAGGTCCAGGGCCCGCCCGTTGAGATCGGACAGGACAACGGAGAGGAAGGGAAAGAGCCGTTTCAGGACGATGCCCACAGGCCCGTATCCGCACCCGAGATCCAGCAGCCTCGGCTCCGGATCTCCTTCCGGAAACCCCCTGGCCCGCAGGTCCGCCGCCATGGCGCGGAGCAGCCGGTCGGTTCCCGCGTCGATGGAACTCCGGGAAAAAACCCCCCGGTCGGACTCGAAACGGAAGTCTTGCGTGTCGAAGCGATAGGGGATTTCCACGGGCCGGCTGGCCACGGCGGGATCCGGGTCGTAGTAATGGCTCATGGCGGGCTCTCCCCGTCCAGCAGGGCCGACTTCTTCAGGGCATGGTAAAGGGGCAGGCCCAGGACATAGCACACCACGGCCTGGCCCAGGGCGACCGACCCGATGGTGGCCAGGATCGCGACGGGCAGGGTCCGGAACATGTCCCGGATTTCAGGTATCAGGAGCGGCAGGTAGGTTCCCACGACCAGGGCATTGACCACGACGGGGGGAACGGGCAGAAGCCACGCAGCCCTCCTGGCCGCGGCCGGTCCCCGACGCCGGGCTTTCCGTGCGATGAACCGGGTCAGGAAGGCGGCCGCCAGGGTGGCCAGGCTGCCGAAGACCAGGTCCACCACGCCGGCTCCCCCGATGAGGTTCGCCACGAAACATCCGAGAAACAGGCCGGGTACCGCCGCCGTCGTCAGGGCCGGCAGCAGGGTCAGGGCCTCGGCGATCCGGAATTGGATGTTTCCGTAGCTGATGGGAGCCGCTGCCAGTGTGAGCGACACGTAGAGGGCCGCGATCAGGGCCGCCAGGGTCAGGTTTCGAAGGGACATGGAACTCGTCACGGCTCCGGCTCCTCTCTCGCGGGATGGTGGAAATGGCGGAATGGGGTGCAGCATGTAGAGGTCATTATACCCGGGACGCCACTTCATGACAAACAGCCGGCCCCGCAGGGGACCGGCTGTTCTACTGGCTCCCCGTGTGCAACCCTCTTCATAACCGTTCTCGTTCTCCGGCTGTTAACCGAAAACCGTTGTGATTCAATGAGCTATCAAAGAACATGTGGCACCCGGCGGACCGGAAGCCCTGACAATCCCATTTCCTCATTTACCCTACCAAAGAGAGGTGT
>JAKPNJ010000104.1 GCA_029548445.1 Bacillota bacterium
GATTTCCGTGGTGGCGATGCTGGCGTGGCCCAGGATCCTCTGGAGCGCACGAATGTCCACCTTGCCGTATTTGTACATGAGGGTGGCCGCCGTGTGGCGGAGCTTGTGGGTCGAGTAGCGGGCCGGATCAAGCCCCGCCTCCCGCAGCAGGCGCTTGACGATCCCCTGGACGGTCTTGGGCTGCAGCCGATGTCCCCCCCGGCCCAGGAAGAGCGCTTTCGATTCCCTGGACCTCCCGACATAGGCGGGACGGACCTCCAGCCAGTCCCGGAGGGCCTCCTGGCAGGCTCCGTTGAGGTACAGGGTCCTCTCCTTGGCGCCCTTGCCCAACACGGTCAGCGTCTCTTCCCGCAGCTGGGCCAGGTCGATGGAACATAGCTCGGACAGCCGCAGCCCGCAATTCAGGAACAGGGTCAGGATGCAGTAATTCCGGATGGATTCCCGGCGGCGGGCGCCGGACGATTCGTCCGTGCCGTCGGCGGGAGCACTGGCCTGGAGGAGCTGCCGGCTTTCGGACAGGTCCAGGTGGCGGGGAAGCCGCCGGACCTGGCGCGGGGACTCCAGTTCCTGGGTCGGGTCCGTGTCGACCAGCTGGCGCCGTGTCTTGAGATAGCGGAAAAAGGCCTTGAGGGAGGCGACCTTCCGGGCTCGCATGGCCGGCGATCCCTTCCGCTCGACGCCGAGCCAGGTCATGTAGGCATACAGGTCGTTCAGGGTGACCGAGCGGAGCAGGTCCAGGTCCACGGCGCCCACCCCGATTTCCTCCAGGGGTGCGCTCCGGTCCGCAAGGCCTCGACGCCGAAGAAGGAAACGGAAGAAGAGGACAAGATCATAGCGGTATTCGCGAACCGTCAGGGGAGAGCGACCCCGAACGGCCGTAAAATAGTCGAAGAACTCGGACAGGAGGGGCGGCAGGACTTCTGCGGGTCGCGGTTCGTCGGGTACGCTCATGGAGGGTCCTCCTTGTGCGGATACATAACTTCAGGATACACTGTCGGCAACCGGGTCCGCAATGTCCCGTCCTCCCGGTGCCGTGCCGGTCCGGTGCTTGCATCCGGGAAGCCCCTATGATAAAATGCGTCCAGCGCGGACAATTGTCCATGTTTCGCGGACACCCCGACAACGTTCGTCTCCATTGCACGTGGCGGTCCATCCGCCGGAAAGGTGATCCACCATGAATGGTCAAACCCGTCCCTTCTCCGTCGGCGTGATCGGCGGAACCGGATATGTCGGCCAGCGCTTCCTGACCCTCCTGGAAGACCATCCCTGGTTTTCCGTCCGAAGGATTGCCGCTTCGTCCCGATCGGCAGGGAAGACCCTGGCCGAGGCGACGGAAGGCCGCTGGAAGATGGAAACGCCCATGCCGGAATCGCTCCGGGACATGCGGGTGGATGACCTGATGGACCTGGAGCCGTTTTGTGCCGACGTGGATTTCGTATTTTGCGCGGTGGACATGAAAAAGGAAGATATCCGGTCCATGGAGGAGGACATCGCCCGCCTGGAAACCCCGGTGATCTCCAACAACAGCGCCCATCGCTGGACGCCGGACGTGCCGGTGATGGTTCCGGAGCTGAACGCCGACCATGCGGTCCTGATCGAGGCCCAGCGCCGCCGGTTGGGCATCCGGAACGGCTTTATCGCGGCCAAGCCCAACTGCTCGATCCAGAGCTATGTCCCGGCCCTGCATCCGCTGCGGGCCTTCGGACCCTCGGTCCTCATGGTCTCCACCTGCCAGGCCATTTCTGGAGCCGGAAAGACCTTCCAGGACTGGCCGGAGATGGAGCGGAACCTGATTCCCTTCATCGGCGGCGAGGAGGAAAAGAGCGAACAGGAACCGCTCCGGATCTGGGGCACCCTGTCGGCCGATGCCGCAGGGGTCGACCTGGCCGGCAGTCCTGTCATATCAGCAAATTGTTACCGGGTGGCCGTGGCCGAGGGCCATACGGCCGCCGTCGCCGTTCGCTTCGACCGCAAGCCCAGCCGGGAGGAAATCCTCAGCCGGTGGGCCACGTTCGAGGGAATCCCCCAGGTGGCGGGGCTGCCGTCTGCGCCGAAGCCGTTTCTCCGGTATTTCGAGGAGAACACCCGGCCCCAGCCGATCCTGGACCGGGATATGGGCAAGGGCATGGGGATCGCCATCGGCCGGCTCCGGGAAGACCCGGTGCTGGATTGGAAGTTTACCTGCCTGTCCCACAACACGATCCGGGGCGCTGCCGGCGGTGCGATCCTGACCGCGGAGCTCCTGGTCCACCTGGGTTATCTCGTTCGCAAATAGACAACCCCAATCCGGGGCCTTCGTTCGGGACCTCCGGCCAGGGACAGTCGGGGGTCCTTTTTTGTGCAGCCGGGGAAGAGGGGGAATGCGAGATGGGTCGCGGTGGAAATGGGCTGGCCTGTCTATTGCTGTTATCCGACAAAATAATAGTTTTGTCTCATACGGGAGACCAGAAAGCGCACATCGGGAGTCATCCGGCCGGCAGGCCCCCTTTCGGGGTCACTCGATACCGAACATGCGAAAATATTCGGACAGATCCTGGAAGGGTTTCGTCCAGATCAGGAACAGCGTCAGCAGCAGGATCACGAATGCGATTACCAGCACACTCCGCATTCTCCTCTGATATCGTTCAACGCGGAATTTTTTATTGATTCGCGTGACGGTCGAATATCCCTTGAGCCGATAGATCTTCGGCTTCCCGATCCGGGCCAACCGACCCGTGATGCGCCGAACGCGGCGGACCAGCCACCGGAATCCGGGAATCCCCGGTTTTCGCGCCTTTTTCCCGGCTGCAGGCGCCGACGGCGATTGGGTTTCGACCTGTCTGCTGTGGTTCATGGATGTCCGGGCTCCTCCTGACATCGGTCGGACTGGCATCCGACACACATACGTCATTGTAGCCGCTGGAGTGTTCCTTCGCAACCGGCCGCCTCATAGTGGCCGGATGCGAACATATGTTTGACATCGAAATTCCATATCGATATACTAAAGGCGAATATGGACAGGAGGTTGCGACATGGCCCAAAGGAAATTTACAAGGAAACACCTTCCTGAGACCACCCGGCTGATCCTCGACGCCATTTCGGGCCATATCGCCCGGGAGGGTTATCCGCCGTCCGTCCGTGAAATCTGCGATGCCACCGGCATCCGCTCCACCTCCACAGTCCATTCCCATCTCAAGCGAATGGAGCAGTCGGGCCAACTGGTCCGCCCGACCGGACAGCGAAGGGCCATGCGGGTTCCAGGCAGCGGGCCTGTCCCGGATGAAGCTGTCGCGAGCCTTCCCTTATATGGTGTCGTCCGGGCCGGCAGCCCCATTTTTGCCGAACAGAACCTGGAATCCCTGCTCCCTTACCCTTCGTCCCTGTTGTCCGGCATCGATCCTTCCCAGGCCTTCCTGCTTCGTGTCCGCGGCGACAGCATGCGGGACGCCGCCATCCTGGACGGAGACCTGATCGTGGTCCAACGGCAGGAACAGGCGGAACCCGGGCAGATCGTCGTTGCCCTGCAGGAGGATGAGGCCACCGTGAAGACCTTTGTCCGGGTCAGGGGGAAGCCGTTCCTCCGACCGGAGAATGCCGCCTATGACCCGATCCCCGTGACCCCCGAGACCCGGATTCTCGGCCGGGTCATCGGGGTCATGCGCTCGTACTGATGGGCCAATGAGGCGAAACGGCCGGATTCAGTTGGGCAACGTATAATCCGAATCCTGGTGGCCGGACCTCGGAAATGACTTGAATTGGTCATGGGAGTCCGGATTCTGGTGTCCGGTCCTCTGGAATGGCTTGAATGGGTCCTGATAGTCGGAGTTCATGTTAACGTGCCGTTGGAATGGCTTGAACTGCTCGTTGAAGATAAAGTCCACCGCCTCGACCGGATGGATGGATTGGACGGATCGCTTGTAGATCATGCATTGGCCGGAGTCGGTGTCGAGGATCAGGACCTGGGCGTCGAATCCCCGGATACAGCCCTTTCGCGCCTTGCCGACCGTCATCTGGACCTCGACGGCCAGCCGTTCCCTTCGGCAATGATTGAGAAAGACATCCTGCAGGTTGATGGAGCTGTTCAGGGACATGAGTCAACCTCCTTGGGCCGGGCAATTTCCAGGTTCGACGGGAACCTGACCCGGTAACGGACGTTATTATGCAATAGGAAAGGGACGACCTGTCTATCCCTTTTTCGCGATTGTACTTCTAAACCTGACAAAATCCGTCATCACCACCGGGCCAGGATCGTCTCCACAATCTCGTGCTCAAAAAAACCGTGTTGGGCGTCCTTCGGCCGGATCCATTCGATGGCCGGCATGGACCGAAACCAGGTCATCTGTCGCTTGGCGTACTGGCAGGTAGCGGTTCGGATCCTGTCGACACAGGCGTCCAGGGATTCGATCCCATCCAGGAACGGCAGCAATTCCTTGTAACCGATGGCCTGGCGGGCCGTGGAGGAAGGCCCCCTGAGGCAATCGGGGGACCGCCCGACCAGCTGTCGGACCTCCTCCACAAGGCCGTTTTGCATCATGTTGTCGACCCGTTGGCGGATTCGAAGGACCAGGAGCGGCCGCGGCCAATCGATTCCGAACACGCGGACACCGGCCAGCGGACGACCGGTTCTCGATCGCGCATGGATGTCTCCCAGGGTGGAGCCGGTCAGCAAGACCTGTTCCAGGGTTCGGATGATCCGTTTTCTGTCATTGGGATGGAATCGTGCCGCCGCGTCCGGATCCAGCTCGAGAAGTCGCTGCCGGAGGGTCTCCCCGTCCGTTTCGTTCCATTCCGACTCCAGGTTGGCCCGAAGGACGGGATCCCGGGTTCCCTCGACATACAGCCGCCCTTCCAGCAGGGTTGACAGGTACAGGCCGGTTCCACCGCACAGGATCGGCAGCCTGTGGCGTTCCTGGATGTCCCGGATGGCCTGGCGCGCTTCACATGCATAGCGAGCCGCACTGAATGGTTCACCCGGATCCGCCAGGTCCAGCAGATGATGGGGCACCCTGGCTCGCTCCCCTGCCGTCGGCTTGGCGGTGCCGATATCCATGCCCCGATACAACTGCATGGAATCCGCCGAGACGATTTCGCCTCCCAGCACCATGGCCAGTTGCAGGGCGGCCTGGGATTTTCCGCTGGCTGTCGGCCCCACGATGGCGAGGATGGGAGCGGGATGCTCGTCTCCCGTAGTGGCCGATTTCATACGATCCTCTTGAATCGCTTGTCAATCTCCTGTCGTTCTATTCTCAGGATGACAGGACGTCCGTGTGGGCAATGATATGGATCTTCCAGCGCCGAGAGGTCTTTCAGCAACTGGTCCACTTCTCTCGGATCCAAGGCATCCTTTGCCTTGATGGCGCCATGGCAGGCCGCGTCGAACAGGGCTTCCTGCCAGCGGGTTCCGGACGGATCCGCCACATCCCCATGACGCAGATGGTCCGCCAGGGACCGGAGAAGCCTGGCCGGATCCATCCGGGGGACCTCCATCGGCACGCCCCCCAGGCGAAAGGATTTGGGCCCGAACGGCACCAGGTCGAAGCCCATTGAGCGGATGCTCCCGATGGCCTCCGCCAGCGCCAGGGCATCCGCCAGGGGAAGCTCGATCACCAGGGGTTCAAGAAGGCCCTGGACAGGGGGCATCCCCTCCCCTTCCGAACGGCGACGGAGCGCCGATGCAAGAAGTCGTTCATACAGGATCTTTTCGTGGGCGGCATGCTGGTCCAGGAGCAGCAGGTCGCCGCCATGCTCCAGGAGAAGGTAGGTGTTCGACAGGTGCCCGATCACCCGGGCCGCTGCCAGGTCTCTGCCAAAAACCGGTTTCGCGTCTTCCCGGGCTCCGGATCCCTGCGGCTTCGGCCCATCGGGAGATGGCGCAGAGAGTGCCTGGCCCTCATCCGTTGCAGGGGATTCGGCATGGATTCCGAAAGGAGGCCCGGAGTCGGCCAGGAGCCAGGGAATCGGCTCGCCCGGAGCCCCGGCTGTCGGCATTCCAGGTTCGGCCGCCTGCGGTTCGGCCAGGCGGCTGCCGGGCATTTCGCCGGTCCGCGGACGGGGCTGGAGATCGAAGGCTGCAACGGCTTCCCCGGCCGCGAGGGCGTTCTGCAGGGCGTGATACACTGCGCGGAACACGACCCCCTCGTCCATGAAGCGCACTTCCAATTTCTGGGGATGGACATTGACATCCACAAGATTCGACGGAATCTTGAGAAACAGGATGACCACCGGATGGGTTCCCTTGACGAGTCGTCCCTTGTACGCTTCGTCCACGGCCGCCCCGATGACCCGGGACCGGATCCACCGCCCGTTGAGGAAAAAGGCCTGGTGCTGCCGGGTCGACCGTCCCAGGGAGGGCGGTCCGGCATACCCGCCGAGTGTCAGGATCCCGGATTCCCCGTCCTCCGCGAGAGGCACGAGGCTCCTGGCCATGTCCCGTCCCAGGACCGAATGGAGAGTGCTGGATCCATCATTGTTGCCGGGAGTATGGAGCAGTTCGTTTCCCTGGTTCACCAGCCGGAAGGAGACATCGGGCCGGGACAGGGCCATGCGCCCGATGAACTCGACGATATGCCCGGCCTCCGTCGCGTCTTTCTTGAGAAACTTGAACCGCGCGGGCACGTTGTGGAAGAGATTCTCCACCTGGATGCGGGTTCCGGAGGGACAGCCGACTTCGGATTCCCGGATGATCGTACCGGCTTCCAGGGTGAGCTCGATCCCCAATTCATCCTCCGGCCGGCGGGTCCGGAGCTGGATCCTGGAGACCGAGGCGATGCTGGCCAGGGCCTCTCCCCGAAATCCCATGGTCCCGATGGCGTCCAGGTCCCCGATCGTCCGGAGCTTGCTGGTGGCATGCCGCTCGAAGGCCATCCGGGCGTCGACCCGATCCATGCCGCACCCGTTGTCGGTCACGACAATGGAGGAGATCCCCCCGTTCCGGATGTCGCAGGACACGACGGAAGCGCCGGCATCCAGGGCGTTCTCTACCAGTTCCTTGACGACCGAGAGAGGACGTTCCACCACCTCGCCGGCCGCGATGTGGTTGATTGTCAGGTCATCCAGGCGATGGATCCTTCCCATGGATCAACCCTCCCTTTCCGTACCGGTACCGGTTTTCCTGGCCCGGGTCGCCAGGTCATGCAGCAGGTTCAGGGCGTCCAGCGGCGTCATGCGGGCGGTGTCCGCCGTCCGGAGACGATCCAGGACCCCATCCAGCTCCTGGGCCGCCCTGGACGCCTGGAACAGGTCCAGTTGGCCGTCCATGGGACGGGCATGACGGCGGACCTTCATCCGGTCCCGTCCCCCGTTGACCTGCTCCAATTCCTGGAGGATTTCCCTGGCTCTCCGGACGACTTCCGCCGGCACCCCTGCCATCCGGGCCACCTCGATGCCGTGGCTTTCGTCGGCGCCGCCCCGCTCGATCCGGTGGAGGAAGACCACCTCGCCGTCTTTCGCCCCGACCGTGACCCGGTAATTGACAATGCCGCCAATGCGGCCTTCCAGGTCCGTCAGCTCATGATAATGGGTCGCGAACAGGGTTCGGCAGCCCAGGACCTCCCGATCCGTAATGTATTCGATGACGGACCAGGCGATGGACAACCCGTCGTAGGTACTGGTGCCGCGTCCCACCTCGTCGAGGACCAGGAGGCTCCGGCGGGTTGCGTGTGACAGGATGTCCGCCACTTCCCGCATTTCCACCATGAAGGTCGATTGCCCGGTCGACAGGTCGTCCGTGGCACCGACCCGGGTGAAGATCCGGTCGCAGACGCCGATCCGGGCGGCATCCGCAGGCACGAAGGACCCGATCTGGGCCAGCAGCACGATCAGGGCCACCTGGCGCATGTAGGTGGACTTGCCGGCCATGTTCGGACCAGTCAGGATCAGCAGGCGCTGGTCGGAGAGATCCATGACCGTGTCATTCGGCACGAACCGGCCGGGCCCGAGGGCCTGTTCCACGACGGGATGCCGTCCCCCGCGAATATGGAGGACATCGGACAGGTCCACCTGGGGACGGACATAGCGCTCCCGTTCCGCCAATTCGGCGAAGCCGGCCGAAAGGTCCAGGACAGCCAGGGCTTCCGCATTTCGCTGGAGGGCGGGAGTCTCCGCCGCCACCGTCTCCCGAAGGGATTCGAACAGCTCCGCTTCCATCTGCAGGGCTTTCTGCTCGGCCCCCAGGATCCGGTCCTCCATCTCCTTGAGCGCCTCGGTCACATACCGCTCCCCGTTGGCCAGGGTCTGGCGGCGGATATAGTCGTCCGGCACCTGGGCCAGATTGGACCGGGTCACCTCGAGATAAAAGCCGAAGACCTTGTTGTACCCGACCTTGAGGGACCGGATTCCGGTCCGTTCCCGTTCCCTTGCTTCCAGGTCGGATATCCAGGTCCGTCCGCCCCCGGCCGCTTCCCGAAGCCGGTCCAGCTCCGGGCTGTATCCGGGCCGGAAGATCCCTCCGTCCCGAACCAACGCGGGAGCCGCATCCTCGATGGCCGTCTCCAGGTGGCGCCGCAAGTCCTCCAGGGGATCCAGCCGGTCTCGCTCGAACCGGACAGAGGCGGAGGAACAGGGCGAGAGCAGCGCCTTCAGCCCCGGAATCCGGGCCAGGGAGACACGCAGCGCAATCAGGTCCCGCGGCGTCACGCTCCGGAGGGAGACCCGCGAGGCAAGCCGCTCCAGGTCCTGGAATCCCTTCAGCCCTTCCCGCAGCGCCTGCCGGAGCAGGTATCGCGACAGCAGGTCGTCGACGGCATCCTGGCGCTGGACGATGTCGTGGACATTGAGCATGGGCTGCTCCAGGCTGCGTCGCAACAGGCGGGCTCCCATGGGGGTCTGGGTCCGGTCGATGGCCGACAGCAGGCTGCCCTTGCGGGTCCTGTCCCGGAGGGATTCAGTGATCTCGAGGTTGCGGCGGGCCGTGGCGTCCAGCTGCATGGATCCTTCCACGGTGTACAGGCGGATCTTCCGGATGTGGCCGGGATCCCGCCGCTGGGTCTCCTCCAGGTAGGAAAGGAGGCCGGCCGCCGCATTTCCCCACAGGGTGGGACTTCCCTCGCGGATGGTATCCTCCCCTGCCAGTTCCAGGATCCGTGCTTCCCGTCCTTCCAGGGAAAACCAGGCGTCGGGCCGCACCGTCACGCAGGCGGATGTCCGATCCCGATACTCCAGAACCCGGGGATGCGAGGCCATGGATGCCGGTACCAGGATCTCCCGGGGCGCCATGCGGGCCAGCTCGTCCTGCAGCTTGGCGTCGGTGTTGCCCGTTGCGATGAGCGTCGCGTCGAAGGTGCCCGTGTTGATGTCCAGGGCAGCCAGGCCATAGTAGGAAGACAGGGCAGCCAGGGAGACGAGGTAGAGGTTGGATCGGTCGTCGATGCCGGCTGCATCGGTCCGGGTTCCCGGCGTCACCACCCGGATCACGTCCCGGCGCACCAGGCCCCGGGCTGTCGCCGGGTCCTCCATCTGCTCGCAGATGGCCACCTTGTAGCCCCGCGACACCAGGCGGTTCAGGTAGTTGTCGACGGCATGGTAGGGAACGCCGCACATGGGCGCCCGTTCGGCGAGGCCGCAGTCCCGGCCGGTCAGGGTGAGTTCCAGCTCCCTGGAGGCCGTAACGGCATCCTCGAAGAAGAGCTCATAGAAGTCCCCGAGCCGGAAGAACAGCAGGCAATCGGGCCATTGCCGCTTGAGCTCCAGGTACTGCTGCATCATCGGGGTTGTTGGCACGTCAGGCATCGGGACCCTCCCCCGCCGGAATGTCCCCTTCCAGATAGAAGCCATGGGATTCCAGGATCCGAACCGGGACGAACCGCCCCTGGAGGGCTTCGTCCGACAGTCCCCGCCAGGCGCCGGGCAACGGAAAATGGACCAGCCGGTTGTGGATCGTCCGTCCGGAGCCGGTATCGGCCCTGGAGCGGCTTCTCCCCTCCACCAGCAGTTCGCGGACCCGGCCGATCTCGGCCTTGCCGGATGCCATGGCATGGGCCTGCTGGAGCGTTACCAGCCGGTTGAACCGGTCGGCCATCACGTCCGGATCCACCGGATCATCCCGAACGGCGGCCGGGGTGCCCGCCCGGGGTGAATACAGAAATGTAAAGGCACTGTCGAACCGGACGGTCTCCATGACCCCCAGCGTTTCGAGGAAATCCGCCTCGGTCTCGCCCGGGTAGCCGACAATCAGGTCCGTGCCGATGGCCAGGCCGGGAATCCGATCCCGGGCCAGCCGGACGATGGCTTCATATTGTTCCCTTGTGTAACCGCGATTCATCGACTGGAGCACCCGGCTGCTGCCCGATTGGAGCGGCAGGTGCAGGTGGGGACAGATCGAGGGATGCCGGGCCATGACCCGGAACAGGTCGTCGGAGGCGTCCTTGGGGTGGGAGGTCATGAACCGGATACGGCGGAGGCCCGGTATCCCGGCCGCCGCATCAAGGAGCGACGGAAAGTCCGCATGTCCCAGGTCCCGTCCGTAGGAGTTCACGTTCTGCCCCAGCAGGAGGACTTCCGGATAGCCTTCCGCGGCCAGGTCCCGGAGCTCCGCGAGAACCGCGTCCATGGAGCGGCTGCGTTCCCGCCCCCGGGTATAGGGGACGATGCAATAGGAGCAGAAGTTGTCGCACCCATACATGATGGTCACCAGGGCCCGGTACCGATAGGCCCTGCGAACCGGCAGGCCTTCCGGCACCGACGGATCGTCCGACACGTCCACGACGGGGGCCCGTTCCCGCATCACCCGGTTCAGGAGATCCGGGAATCGCTCCAGGTCGGCGGGCCCGAAAACCAGGTCCACGAAGGGATGGCGCGCCCGAAGCCGCTCCAGGTGGATCGACTGCTTCATCATGCACCCGCAGACAGCCAGGATCCGGTCAGGCCGTTCCTTCCGCCAGTGCTTCAGCTGGCCCAGGCGCCCGAACAACCGCTCGTCCGCGTGCTCGCGGACACTGCAGGTATTGAGGATCACGAGATCGGCATCCTCCAGCCGATCCGTTCCCAGGAATCCCATGGCCTCCAGCAGGCCGGCCATCTGCTCGGAGTCGTGCTCGTTCATCTGGCAGCCAAAGGTCGTGATCATGTATCGGGGCGACAGGGATCCGACGCGGGAACGGACTTCCATCTGGGCCGGCGACAGGGCCGGGGCGGCAAGGGTCACGGCGATTGCTCCTCCTGGGACGAAGAAGGCGGACGGTTCTCCCCTATCTTATCATGTTCCCGAAGCCGATGGAGGAAGAGGGCGCTCCGCTCCGCCCGGGCCCCGGGACGAATGGACAGCAGCAGGGACCGAAAGGCGGGGGTGTGCCCGAAATGCCTCAAATGGCACATCTCATGGCAGAGCAGGTAGGCGAACAGGTCGTCCGGCAGCGTGGCAGCCAGGGGGTGCAGGGTGATGATGCCGGCCCGGCTGCATGCACCGTACCGGCGGACACTGCGCCGGGTCCGGATCCCGGATGGCGTGCGCCCGATCCGGGCCGAAAGCGGCGGGACCAGGGCCCGGGCCCGTTCCAGGGTCCGGGCTTCGAGAAACCGCTCCAAGGCCCTGTGGCAGGCGGCCGCGTCCCGACCCCGCACCACGATCCCGGCCTGGTCCACACGGACGTCCGCTGTCCGCCGGGGTTCGAGGGCATAGCGGACCGGATGGGGCGTGCCCTCCAGCTGCAGGATCGAACCGTCCTCCAGGGAAGGCGCCGGGACGGCCTGGGACTCGTCCACGGACGAGATCCGGGCCCTGTGCCGACGGGCCCAGGCGGCGTGGCGCGACAGGAAGGCCCAGGCTTCTTCCCGGCCGGTTCGCCTCGGTGTCCGCAGGACAACGCGGCCGTCCGGCATCACATGCAGCGCCAGGGTCTTCCGTTCGGAGCGGATCCAATGGCAGTCGCCCAGTTCCGGATGGTGCAGGAGGCCATCCGGAGAGGTGGGTCTCATGGCGTGGCAGGCCGGGCATCCCGGTCCGGGCGGGTCGAAAGGAACAGGCGGACCCGTTCCGCCGTCTTCCCGCCTTCCGCCATCAGGGTATCCAGGTATCCCGGGTGCTCTTCCAGGAACTGGCGCATGAAGGCGGCCGGATCCTCCGTAAAGCGACGGATCATGGCCCGCTGGCCGGATCGGATCAGGCCCGAAGCCTCTGCCTGGTCGAACAGGGCTTCGTCGACCTGGGCCAGGGAGACCAGCGACACCCCCCGGCGCCGCAGGGCGGCCTCCCCCCCCTGCCGGCGGTCCACCACCGCCAGGGTCCGGTCCAGGATCGCGCCCCGGGCCGACAGGGCGGGAATCCAGGTGCGGAGGTAACTGGAGGCTTCCGTGACCAGGTCGGCCACATGAATGCCGGCCTGCCCGGACAGGGCCGAGGATTCGCCCGGGAGAACCGGTTCGGGATTCCCTTCCCCGGGACGCAGCAGCAGGACTGTCCCGTCCTTCAGGATGACGGCATGGGGGCGTTCCATCTGGACGGCGGGCAGGAGGCTGAAGAAAAAGTCCCGTCTCTCGCCGCCGGAAACAAAGCGAAAGGGGGCGGATCGGTCCATGTCACCCAGGCGTGTCCGGAGGGTGTCCGTCACGCGCCGAAAGACTGGTTCCGACCGGTATTGGGA
This sequence comes from Bacillota bacterium, assembly GCA_029548445.1. Taxonomy (GTDB): domain Bacteria; phylum Bacillota; class Clostridia; order Saccharofermentanales; family UBA5734; genus JAKPNJ01. The sequence goes on from JAKPNJ010000104.1 coordinate 12,555, forward strand.
TTGAAGGAACGGGAGCACATCGGAGGCAAATCCCCCTGGATCCCGGCAGGCGGCCTCGATCCGGAGGAGCAGCGCGTCGGCCGCCTCCCGTCCGCCAACAAGATAATGGGTATTGATGTAGTAGGGTCCGAACGTGCCGGATGTGTACCAGAAAGGACGGTCCTCGGGCGAGACGGTCAGTGCGCCGGTGGAGAAGAGATCCGTCAGCAGGGTGGACATGGCGACTCCTTTCGAGCAGGACTCATGGATTCAGGCGCAGGTCCCCGATGAGGGATCGGACGGTCGGCACGCTGTGCGCTCTCATCCAGGATGCAATTTCGTTTACGACATCCTGACAGGCTGTCGGGTTTATGAGTGTTGCCGTTCCCACTTGAATGGCAGTTGCGCCAGCCAAAAGGAATGCGATGGCATCCTGTCCCGTCTGGATCCCTCCCATGCCGATCACCGGGATGCGGACCGTTCCGGCGACTTCGTGGACCATGCGGAGCGCCACCGGCAGGATGGCGGGCCCGGACAGGCCCCCGACGTTGTTGGCGAGGACCGGCCGCCTGGTTTCGATGTCGATGGCCATCCCCAGCAGGGTATTGACCAGGGAAACCGCGTCGGCTCCCGCCGATTCGGCCGCCCGGGCGGTCTCGGAGATGCTGTCCGCCTGGGGGGTCAGCTTGATGGCCAGCGGTTTTCGGGTTCGGGGCCGGATCCGGGACACAAGGGATTCCACGCCCCGGGCCGTGGCGCCGAAGGCCATGCATCCCTCCCGTACATTGGGACAGGACAGGTTGACTTCGATCAGGTCCACCGGCGTCCGGTCCAGGCGCTCCACCAGCGCTTCGTACTCCTCTGCGCCGGCTCCGGCGATGTTGACGGCCACGGCACACCCCTGGGCGACCATGAAGGGCAGTTCCTCCCGCAGGAAGGCCTCGATCCCCGGGTTCTGCAGGCCCACGCTGTTCAGCATGCCCGACGCGGTCTCCGCCACCCGTGGAGGAGGGTTGCCCCGACGGGGCAGGAGGGTAATGCCCTTGGACACGATGCCGCCCAGGCTGGACAGGGGAAAGACCTCGGCCATCTCCCGCCCGAACCCGAAGGTACCGGATGCGGCCAGGACCGGGTTCCGAAGGCGGATGCCGCACAAGTCCACGGACAGGTCGACGGCGATGTCGGCAGGCATGCCAGGAGCGCTCATTCCCACACCACCTCCCGCGCATCGAAGACGGGGCCTTCCCGGCAGCATCGGACATAGTCCGTAGCCGGTCCCCCTTCCGGGTTCTTTCGCCGCACCTCACAGGCGCAGACCAGGCAGACACCGGTTCCGCAGCCCATCCGCTGCTCCAGGGAAACCTGGCAGGGAATCCCCAGGTCCTCGGCCAGTCGGGCCACGGCTTTCATCATGGGATGGGGACCACAGGCTGCCATCCGCAGCCCGCCCTTCCCGACAGCCTGCCGGACGGATGGGTCGGACAGGAGCTGCCGAACGGCCTCGACGGCGTTTCCGTGATGGTCCAGACCCCCCGTGTCGGAGGCGAACAGGCTTCTGTCGCTGATTTCCCGGAATTCCCGGAGCAGGAAGGCCTGGGAGGGATCCCGGAATCCGAGGACCGACAGGGTTCCCATGCCGCGTGCGCGCGCCTCTTCCAGAAGGCCCAGAAGGGGGAAAATGCCGATGCCGCCACCCACGGCCAGGAGCAGGGGGCGGTCGGGTCGATCCGCATCATCGGAGGTGCCCTGGTTACTCCGGGGCGGCAGGAGAAAGCCGCGGCCCAGGGGCCCGATCCAGTCGATCCGCTCGCCGCAGCCCATCCGGCACAGTGCCCGCGTCCCGGCGCCCAGGGCCCGGATGCCGATATCCACGGCGCCTTCCCCCGGCCGGATGCGGCAGAGGCTGATGGGACGCCGGAGAAATCCGTCCGGCGTCTTCAGGTTGACGAACTGGCCGGGCCGGGCGCAGGACGCCAGGAAGGGATCCTGGATCCGGTACAGCATGAGGCCGGGCAGCAGCTCCCGGCAGGACAGGATGGGGGCTTCCCGCGGGACCGCGTCGGTATGGAACCTGTCCCCGTTTTCGTTCGCCATGCCCGAAACCCCCTCCCCTTCCGCGTTCATTTTTTCACCATGACATTCTGGGACGGCGTTTCGTTCTCGGGCAGGGTCCGGTGGCGGGTGTCGGCCACCAGGCGGCCAAACTCCCCGATCTCCCGGACTTCCATGCGGTCGGGGGTCATGTCGGACGCCAGGCACTCCGTCACCGCGAACAGGGTGTCCAGGGAGGTAATGGTGGGGATGCCGTGCTCGATGGCATGGCGGCGCATCC
>JAKPNJ010000111.1 GCA_029548445.1 Bacillota bacterium
CGGACCGCCATGGACGCCGCCGCCAGCAGGTCCCGGAACGACCGGAGGTCGCCGGTCTCGTCCGCCAGGAGCAGGCGCATCCGGTCCAGGATGTCCACGGCGGCGTTCCAGGAGAGAATCGCCACCAGGGCCCCCTCCTGCTCGTCCTTTTCAACCAGGCGTCGGGACTGGTCCGACAGGATGGACCGGATCGACAGGCGGTCCATTTCCGACAGCAGGACGCCGGCCCGGTCTCCCTGGGTCCGGGCGGCCGACAGCCGGGCGGCGGCCCCGAACAGGGGCCGCAGTCCCAGGTCGCGGATCCGGCGAGCCTCCTGACGGCGCTCCGCCTCCTCCCGTTCCCGGGAGGACAATTCCCCCTCCCCGGACTCCGGCTCGTCCCCGGAACGATCGCCGGCCGGCAGCCAGTCGGTCCGGTAGCGGGCATCGTCGAGGATCCGGTCCTTCCGGTCGAGGCCCAGGGCCAGCACCACGTTCTCGAACCGGTCGCACTCGTCCGGGGACAGGCCGGTATAGCCGGTCCGCAGGAGTTCCATGACAGTGTCGGGTCGGCAGGAGCCGGCAGCCAGGTCCACCAGGGCCAGGAGAAAGCGGAACAGGGGTGCGCCGGCCAGGGGCCGGGGCCGGTCCAGGGCCATGGCGAGGCCTGCGGACCGGAAGGCCCGTTCCATGGCGATCCCGTACCCCTGGGCCTGTGGCAGCGTCACGGCGATCTCCTGCATCCGGAACCCTTCGACCTGGACCAGTCGGCGGATTTCGCCGGCGATCCAGGCACATTCCTGCCAGGGATCCGACGATTCGACCAGGCGGATGGCGTCCGTGGGAGCCGGCTCCGGTTCGGCCCCCAGGTCGGGGGCCGGCCGGGACAGGCGCGCCAGGGACCAGGGGACGGGCTGGCCGGACGCCTGGTCCGAGTATGGCAGGCGACGGACAACAGGCCGGGTTTCGCCCGTGGGATGACCACCGGCCAGGGACCACAGCGTCCTCCGGCCCGGCAGGTGGGACAGGGGGCCGGCATCCACCGCGGCCGGGCTGGCCGGCCAGGCATCGGCGTCCACAAAGACCGTCACCTGGCGGGTCCTGGCCGAAAGGGCCTGCAGGACCGCCAGTTCCTGGGGCGTAAAGTCCCGGGTGGCGCCGAACCCGTCGACCCAGACGCCGGCTTCGGCCAGCCAGGCCAGGCGGGACAGGGGCCAGGGGCACCCGGGGCCGGCCCGTTCCAGGAGGGCGGCGAGCTCCGGGAGGGCGGATTCCGGATCGGCCAGTCCCTGGCTCCCCAGGGCTTCCTCATAGTCGGAGAGAACCTGGGCGAAATCGCCGGCCCGCAGCCGGAAGCCGGACACATCGTCCGCCGCCGTTTCGGCGTCCGATCCCTCGGCCGACCCGTCGGCGACGCGGCGCAGGAGGGCCCCGTCAATGCCGTGGCGCCGGAAATCCCCCAGGACGGCCTCCACCTGGGGCACGAATCCGGGATGGTCGGCCATGCGGCCGAAGGTCCGGAATGTCTCCCGGCGGCGACGCAGGATCCGGTGGAGCAGGAAGGCCCGGGACGCGGCGTCCAGCCGGGGCCGGGCCCGGCCGCAGGCTTCGCCCGCCAGCCGGTGGGACAGGCGGAAAAAACTCGAGACCTCCACCTGCATCAGGCAGCCGGACGGCGTCTCGGCCAACAGGCGCCTTTCGGCCTCGAGCTTGGCCTCCTCCGGAACGACCAGGAAGGCGCTCCGGACCCGGCCGGTGCCCAGCGCGTCCAGCAGGTCGGCCAGGCAGTCGGCGGTCCGGTCCCGGGCCGTCGCCCCATACACGATGGCAAGCCCCATCCGGGCGATCCTCCCCTGGCGGCGCGTGTCACGCCTCCAGGTCGATTCTACCATGGATGCTTCCCATGAACCGGGAGAACAGGGGGACGGAACGTGTCAGGCCCGGTTTTTCCAGGGCCGCATGAGGAGGATGAGGAACCCCAGGTACACGAGGAAGATGCCCAGGGAGATGAAGTACATGGAGGTATTGCCGCTCAGGTAGGCCTGGACGGGCAGGTTGATCAGGATCAGGAGGGGAAAGCCGGCCGCGAGGCCGCTGCCGCTGCCCAGGACCATGTTGTTCGCCGCGTCGCTCCGGAACTCGGGGTCCACCTCCCGGACCAGGGCCATGCCCGACGAGATGGTGCCGGTCAGGGTACCGAAGAATCCCACGAGATTCTCCAGGGTGTAGTCCTGGTACACCCGGCGGCCCATGAGGGAAATCCACCACAGGGTCAGGAACCCGCCTCCCGTCATGATGACCAGGGCGGGCAGCCAGTAGCGGGCGATGGCGGCAAAGGAAAGCACGATGATGGCGGAACAGACCATGTAGTCGAAGGTCAGGCCCGCAATCCGCTGCAGCAGGTAATTGTTGGGATAGTTCTGCTTCAGGAGGCCCCTGTGCCGGAGGGCGTCCAGGATGATCCGGACCAGGAGGCCGTACAGGGAGCCGATGATGAAGGCGAAACCCTGGATCATGTTGGCGAAGGTGGTGCCAAAGGTCCCGAACCGGTCCCGCAGGGCGAAATCGACGGCGAAAACGGTCAGGTAGGTCAGCAGGTAGGTGACGCCAATCAGGAAGCACTGGATGGTGAACCGGTCGACGGACTCGCTGAGGGGCGTGTCATCCGCCCGGTCCTGCTCGGACAGCATCGGGACGGGGTCATGGGGCTTTCCCGTGGCCAGGATGCCGGGCTTCATCTTCCGGACCCGGACCAGGTAGTTCATGTACAGGATGCCGGCAAAGCTCGCCCAGAGATACCCGACGGTGGCGAACATGAGCCCGGTGTTGGTGCCCAGCTCGAATCCGACCTTTTCCCACTGTTGTCCGAGGGCGAGGGCCTGGCCGGGCCCCTGGCCGTATCCCAGGGCCAGCAGGAACCCGAAGGTGGGGAACAGCTCGTCCTTCAGGACAAAGATGAAGAATAGGGTGATCGCGAATCCGAAGATGGCCTGGACCAGGTAGGTCGAGACGATGAAGGGGCCGGACCGCATGGCCGCCCGGGTTTTCCCC
>JAKPNJ010000175.1 GCA_029548445.1 Bacillota bacterium
GCCAGGGCCTGGCGGATCGCAAGGTCGTCCTGGCGCATCCGGACACCCTGCAGGCAGGCGGATGTCACCAGGAGGGCGCCGGCGAGAACCAGGCAAAGAAAGATCGAGACGCCACCCTTTTTACCGGCTTTCCCTTCCATCATGGCGGTCCGTCCCTTTCACCGGACGGGAGGGCCGCCGCCCTGCCCGTTCCCGACAGGACCCGGACCCAGTCCTCCGCCAGGCCGGCCAGGACCAGGACCTCCTCCGGGAGCAGGACGGGCGCCGATGTCTCCAGGTCTCCGATTCGCAGAACGGCCGACCGGCCCGGCTCGTCCGCCCCCGTCACCGGCGCGGCGGCCCGCGCCTCCAGGACGGCCGCATTCCGGACATCGGCATACCGATCCACGGTTCCCAGGACACAGGCGACCAGGACGGCCAGCAGCAGGGGCATGACCAGCACAGTGGAAAGAATGTGGCCCACAGGCATCACCTCTGCCCCATCCTAGGCGGTCCGGATGGATAGGGGGAGGCGATTCGTCCGACACAAGCCGCGGAAGGGCGGCGAAAACCGGCTGGGCTAGTCCCCCTCGGCCGGGATGCCGTCCTTCATGGCAGGACGCAGGCGATTCAGGGGAATGAATTCCGCGCTCAGGACGCCCAGCAGGACAAGCAGGCAACCCAGGCCCCGGATCCAGGTCAGGGATTCCGTCGTGCCGTCCGTTCCGGGAATGAGCAGGGCGAAGCCCAGGGCCCAGACCGGTTCGAAAGAGAAGATCAGGGCGGTCCGGGACGGATCGGTGCGGCTCTGGAAGATCGTCTGGACCGAGAAGGCCAGGAAGGTGCCTCCGATGCCCGTGACAGCCAGGGAGACGAGAAGCCCCGGGGCCAAGGATACGGAGACCGGGCCGGACAATACCCAGGACACGCCGGACAGCAGCAGGACGACCAGGAATTCCACGCAGACCAGGGCGCGGCCCTCCTCGCCGGGCGCCAGCCGGTCGATGGCCAAGATCTCGGCCGTCCAGGCGATGGATCCCAGGAATGTCAGGAAATCGCCGGGACGGGCAGCCAGGTCCAGTTCCCCTGTGGCGCCTCCCGACAGGAGGAACAGTCCGGCCAGGGCCAGGACGGCCCCGACCAGGATGCCGCGCTTGGGGAACCGGCGCAGGGTGATCCCCTGGATGAGGGGGACGAAGAGGATGTAGAACGCGGTGATGAAGGCGGAATTGGATGCAAGGGTCGTCTCCAGGCCCTTGACCTGGAGGAAAAGTCCCAGGTAGAGCAGGATGCCGATGACCGTCCCCTTCCACACCGTCCTGGCGCGCAGGCCCGCCAGGGACCGTCCGAAAAAGGCCAGGGCCAGGGCTGTGGCCAGGAGGAATCGCAGAAAGATGAATCCGGTCGGGCTGGTGTAGGCCAGGGCGTTCTTCATAAATATGAAGGTGGAGCCCCAGACGGCGGTCACAACCAGGAGCAGGAGCTCGGCCACAGCCTTCGGGGAAGACGGCCCCCGGATCCGCAGGAACCCGGATGCGGGCTCCGGCCGGGCGCCGGGGGTCATCGGGGCAGGACCTTCGACAGGAACTCCCGGGTCCTGGGGTGGGACGGGTCGGTAAAGATTCGGTCGGGAACGCCCTCTTCGTCGATCCGTCCCCCGTCCATGAACAGCACCCGGCTGCCCACTTCCCGGGCGAAGCCCATTTCATGGGTCACCACGATCATGGTCATGCCGTCCCCGGCCAGTTCCTTCATGACGGACAGGACCTCCCCGATCATCTCCGGATCCAGGGAGGATGTGGGTTCGTCGAAGAGCATGATTTCCGGATCCATGGCCAGGGCCCGGGCGATGGCGATCCG
>JAKPNJ010000164.1 GCA_029548445.1 Bacillota bacterium
CAATAGGGCATGAAGACGGCCAGGACTTCCGATCCATCCTCGGTCCGCCAGAGGAATTCCGACCGCCGGGGAGGATCAAAGGCGTATCCCCGGGCGAAGAGGCAGGAATCCAGGCCGCTCCGTGCCAGGATCTGGGGGAGCTGGGACGGGAGGCCGAACTGGTCCGGGGTGTAGCCGACCTTCATGCAGTCGCCGAAGGACCCGGCCATGCGCCGCCCTTCCAGGAGGTTCCGGATGGTGGCCTCGCCGCTGGTCAGGAAGAAGTCGTTCTGGATGTACCAGGGCCCCACCAGGATCCGGCCGGCGGCGATGTGCCGCCGGAGATCGTCCAGTCGTTCCGGCCGGATCTCCAGGTAGTCCTCCAGGACGATGGTCTGGGCGTCCAGATGGAACCGGTATTCGGGCCTTCGGTCCAGGAGGTCCAGCAGGTGGTCCATGAGTTGGACCAGCCGGATGCGGAAGGATTCGAAGGTCAGGTACCATTCCCGGTCCCAATGGGTATAGGAAATAACGGAGAAGACCGTGCCCATGTCGTCACCTCCCGGAAGGCGGTTTCTTCAACTGTGTCTGCCGGTTCCCGCCCCGGGCGGGAATATCAGGGGGCGCGGCGGTCCGCTTCCGGCCTCCGGTCGGAGACGGACTCCCGCTCGACGATGTGGACCGGCAGGGTCGTGATGGAATCTCCCTTCGTCGTCCCGGAGCCCGTGATCTGGCGAACGAGCTGGCGGGCCGCATCATAGCCGATCTGGTAGAAGTCCTGTTCGACGGTGGTCATGGGCACTTCCAGGTGCTGGGACAGCTCGATGTTGTCGTAGCCCATGATCGACAGCTGGTCCGGCACCCGGATGCCGGCATCCAGGGCACACTTCATCAGGACGATGGCGATGTAGTCGTTGAGGCAGACGACGGCCGTGACCGGATCCGGCCGGTCCAGCAGTCCCGACAGGATGGACTTGAAGTAATCCGACACCAGGGCATTCAGGGGCTTCTTGAAACGGAGCACGTCGATGGCGGACGGATCCAGGGCCTCGATCTCCCGGACGAACCCGATGCGGTAATTGTCGTTCACGAGGGGAAGGCCATGCTCCCGATGGGCCTTGCAGAATCCGAAAAACCGGTCCCGGACCGTCGGGCTGTCGCCCAGGGCCAGGTCGGACAGAAACCCGATGTGCCGGTGTCCCCGCTCGATCAGGTACTCCGTGGCGGTCTTGGCGCCGCCGAAGTTGTCGGTCACAACCGATCGGACCGGCAGCCCGTCGATGTACTTGTCCACTGTCACGATGGGAAAGTTCTCCAGGGTCAGCTCATACAGCATATCCAGGTTGACCTTGTCGAAGAGGGGGTAGAGGATCAGACCCACGACCCCGTGCTCCGAGAAGTCCCGCAGGATCTCCCGCTCCTTGTTGGCGTCGAATTCGGAGATCTGGACGCTCAGCAGGTAGCCCTTCCGCCGCAGGTAATCCGATGTGCCCCGGATCATGTCCACGCTCCGGCCCAGGGACGTGTCGAAGGGAATGCACAATCCACAGACGCCCTGGCAGCGGGACGCGGCGGGATCCTGTCCCTTGGATGCCATCCGGGCGACGAAGCTACCGCTGCCCTGCCGCCGATAGATCAGGCCGGCCCGGAACAGCTCCTCCATGGCCCGCTTGGTCGTGATCCGGCTGACGCCGTACGTCTCGGCCAGCTCGGCCTCGGACGGCAGGCGGTCGTTCTGCTTCAGTTCGCCGGAGATGATCCGGGCCCGGTACTCCTCGAAGATCTGCAGGTACATCGGACTGCGCTTGCTCATGGCTGTTCCCTTCCTTCCGCCGCCATCCAGGCCTCGAACGCCGCGGTCCGGACAATCCAGTCAAACCCGAACGCCAGCAGGCGCTCAATCCGGTTGGACTCGAAGGCATTGGACGTGGCGTCCTCCACGCACAGCGTACCATATCCAAGCTCCCTGGCGGTCCTGGCTGTCTTGCCGAGGCAGGCCCCGGTATGGCCGCCCACGAAGACCAGGTTCCGGACGCGGAGATTGCGCAGCATGAACTCCAGGGGGGTCGCCCGAAACGCGTCCTGGGCGGTCTTGGCCAGGACGTAATCCCCGTCCCGCACTCCCAGGAAAGCGGCGGGACGCTCCCGGGAGGAGGGCGGATAGGTTTTTCGGCAGGTCCCGGGATCGGGTCCTTCCTGGACCAGGAGGGAGCGGACCTCGGGATCGATGTCGCACAGGTCCTCGTACCGGGCGCCCCAGTGGACGAAGATGCGGGGCAGCCCGGCCCCGAGGCAGGCGTCGGCCACCCGGCGGGCATTGGGGGCGCAGACCCGGTAGGCAAAGTCGTTGGCCTCGTTGACATCCTCCGGCGTGAAGCCCATCTCTTTCCACAGGGGCGGCATCGTCGCGTCGGTCACGGGCTTCGGGGGGCCGAAGGGATCGGCGGCGTTCTCCTGGAGATCGATGCACAGGAAGGCGCACCCCTCCAGGAACGACCGGGGCGGCATCTCCGTCAGCCAGGGCTGGGTGTCCATCCGGTTTGTGTCTCCTCTGCGTCCGCGCCCCGGCCCTCCGGCCGCGGGCGGGCGGTGCCTGTCAGAAATCGGGCAGCCGAAGCTTCATGGGCGGCATCGGGTCGAAGGGCCGATGGGGCTCGTCCTGGTACCAATACGCCACCGAGGCGTAGTCGTCGCTCCGGTCGTTGGCGTGGCCGTGCTCGATGCTGACCCGGATGTTCTTCCCGAAGGGGATCGGATCCAGCAGGTGGTAGCGGTACACGGCCACCTTGCCCCAGTTGTGGTGGTCTTCCAGCTCGCACCAGGGCTCTCCCGAATAGAGGTGGGCGACTTTCTGCATCCCCCAGGCGTGGCAGAGATAATCCTCGCTGCCGGTTCCGTGGAGGTCCGGGGGCCAGGCCCGGTCGCCGTCCCGGTCGATGAAGATCATGTCATCGCCCTCGCCCCACCATCCCTTGTACAGGTGGTCGACGCCCAGGTTCATGCCGATGTAGTGTCCCCGGCCTTCCGCTTCAAGAATCAGGTAGTTGCCCCGATCCCCGAGATTCTTCCCTTCCGGTCCCTCGTGGCGGGTCTTCCAGGCCTCGCTGCCCCAGACGCTGCCGGGTCCGGTCCACCCGTCGCAGGGATTCTCCCGCCGCCAGCTGGCATGCAGGTACAGGACATCGTCGGGCAGCGTGTCATGGCGGCTGTAGTCGATGTAGAAATAGATCCCCTCCAGGGTCTTCTCCTGCTGGTTCTCGATCTCGATCCGTGCCTTCTTCCGGAACGGCATCGGCAGCCAGCAGTTCATCGCCACCCCGATGTCAACCCGGCCGTTCTCGTTGGCGGACGTACTGAAGGCGGCGCATTGGTACGTATAGGCTCGGCCATGGGACAGGCCGAAGAAGTCCCCCGCCGGGGTCTCGACGGAGGGGTTCGGCTCGTCGTCCCAATATATCCGGAACAGGATCTTCCGGAGGTACAGGGGATCCGACGAAGCGATGGTGGTCCAGACATGGCGGATCACGCCGGGGCCGTCGAGGTCGGCCAGCACCCGGGTTTCCCCTGGCGCGATGCCCATCCAGGCGTCCGCGTTCCCGCCGGTTACATCATAGCTGCTGACCCGGGACACCCGGTAGCCCAGGGGCCGGGTCAACCGATCGAATGCTCCGTCCATCCTGTTTCCTCCCTGCCGGATCCCACTGGGTCGCGTTTGTCAATATACTTAGTTTTTTTATTGATATATCGATTTGATTATAATTCCGGCGCCCCCCCCTGTCAACCGTTCCGGTCCCCTTCCCGCTCCCCGGGCGATCCGTCCAGTTCCATGGCGATCCGGCGCGTCCCGGTGAACCGGATGCGCCTTCCTCCCGCAATGAGTTCCACCCGGGGCAGGACACTGCCATCCGTCTCCAGGTCGAACGCCATGCCGGACGCCCCTCTCCGAAAATCCACCCGGCACCGGACCACCCGGCCGGCGGACGCAACGGGCCAGTCCGTGGCGGTGTACCCGTCCAGGCCGTCCGGAAGCCGGGGCCGGACGGACAGGACATCCTCCCTGTGGTCGTCAAGGCCCGCGACCAGCCGGGCCACCTTCAGCGGTTCGGCCACGCACACCACGTTCAGGGCGCCGCACCCCTGGTCAAAATCCATGCGGCCCCGGGCGGCCCGGGCATGGAACCGCTCATAAAACCAGTACGGGGATTCCCGGTCGATCCGGTATCCCTCGACGGGATGGGCCGTCTCATGGACCAGGTATCCCAGGGCCCTGGCCGCCAGATCCATCCGGTCCAGCAGCAGCATGGACTGGAGGGCATATCCCTGTCCGTACGACGGGCTTGTCAGGAACCCGTCGAAGGCCGCCTCGAACTGGGTCCAGAACCCGTCGGCCTCGAAGAGCGCCTTTCGGACGGGTTGGGCCGCGAGTTTCCGGAACGTCCGCCGGCTGATGGCCAGGTCCTGTCGGTCGTAGGCCCGGGGATCGACGCCATGGAGGTCGGCCTGGTAGGCCAGGATGCCGAGGATTCCGCCGAATCCCGCGTTGATGGGCGCCCCGTTGACGGCCGGGTCCGGTTCCAGGGACCCGGGTTCCACCGTCCAGCGCCAGGTCCCGTCCGGTTCGACAAGATAGGTTCGGATCGCCTGGCGCAGCCGCCGGGCCTGTCCGTCCAGCCGGACGGAGCGGTCCGGGTCCCCGGCCGCCCCGGCCAGTCGGGCCGCGGCGTCCAGCGCCAGTGCCGCATACTGGTTCTGGACCGAGTTGCAGTGGAGGCCCTCAATGTAACAGCCGCCTCCGAACTCGCCGCTGCCGGCCAGCAGGGGACGGCTTTCCAGCATGGCCTGGAGGCCGGCGATGGGGGAATCCGGACCCAACAGGAATCGGGCGATGGCCGCCCGGAGCGGGTCGTGTTCGGGCAGGCGGCGCCAAAGCAGGAAAAGGCCGATTCCCACCGCCGCCGTTCCGTCCAGTTCCTCTCCGCTCCCCGCTTCCCCGAATGCGAACCGTTCCGGAAACATCCGGTATCCCGCGGCATTGGGCCGTACCAGGGCCATGAGGCGCTCCGCGACCCGGGACGCCTCCCGGAGATGGCCCCACAGGGCCAGTTCGCGGAGCAGGACTCCGGTATCCCGGGACCAGGAGGTCCCCGACCAGGGGCGGCCATCGACGGACGCGTGGACGAAGCCCCGCATGCTGTCGGCCTCGTTCCGGACGAGGTTTTTCCGCAGGACGCCTTCCAGGGATGCGTTCAGCTCGAGGGTAAACAGGCGGGCGGTTTCCCCACCGTGGAATTCCAACCGTCCGGGAGGGTGCGCCATGGGAGGTCTCCTTCCTCTTCCCGTTCCCGACCGGGACTCGGGTCCTGGCCGGCCGCCGGCATGCGTTGTCCCGGTTGCGGGACCGCCACCGTCCCAACCATATTGATATACTAATAATTAGAATGATATACTCACTCATAGCGTACGGGAACGGTCCATGCTTGTCAATGGAGGAGCCGGCCATGCCGATTGCGGGAATGAAGACGATGCTGCAGGAAGCCCGGCGGACCCGGATGGCGGTGGGCGCCTTCGAGTTCTGGTCCCTGGATTCGGCCCAGGCCGTGGTGGAAGCGGCGGAGGAGGCGGGCACCCCGGTCATCCTCCAGGCCGGATCCATCGAATGCGCATTCGCCGGGATGAAAAACCTGGTCGAGGCCGCCCGCCGGACGGCCGAGGCGGCGTCCGTGCCGGTGGCCCTCCACCTGGACCACGCCGAGAGGATCGACCTGGTCCGGGCAGCCATCGATGCCGGCTTTACGTCGGTCATGATCGATGCCTCCGGGCGCCCCTTCGATGAGAACGTTGCCATGACCCGGCAGGTCGTGGCCATGGCCGCCGCCGCCGGCGTCGACGTGGAGGCCGAGCTCGGGCGCCTTCCGGGGACAGAAGGCGGAGCGGTCACGGAGGAAGGCGACGATGCCCTGACCGATCCCGACGAGGCAGCCCGGTTCGTCCGGGAAACCGGCATCGACGCCCTGGCCGTGTCCATCGGGACCCGACACGGGTTCTACCGCTCGACGCCCCGCATCGACCTGGATCGCCTCGCCCGGATCGCGGACCGGGTCTCCCTGCCCCTGGTCCTCCACGGCGGGTCCGGCACCCCGCCGGACAAGATCGTTGCCGCCATCGCCCTGGGCATCGCCAAGGTCAACATTTGCACGGAGTTCATCGCCGCCTTCGGGCGGAGCTACTGCGACGAGCAGGCCCGGGACGGGTTCCGGTACAGTGTACCGGCCCTGTTTGGCCCTGCGAAGGAGGCCGGGCGGCGGCTGGCCCTGTCCAGGATCCGACTCTTCCAGGGACGGACATGACCGCCAGGGAACGAATTCTCGCCGCGGTCCGGCACCGGGAAACCGACCGGTTGCCCCTGGACCTGGGCGGGATGGGCGCCACGGGCCTTTCCGCGTTCCTGCACAACCCCTTTCGCCAGGCCCTGGGCCTTCCGCCGGCCACACCCCGGGTGTTCGATCCGGAACTCATGGTGGCGGAAGTCGACACCGCACTCCTGGATCGGGTTGGGGCGGACGCCGTCTATCTCTCCCTGCCGAAATGGCCGGGCTGCCTGGGGGAGTCGTGGAAGGACTGGACCCTGCCGGACGGGACGACAGTCGAGATTCCGGCGGAGTTTGGCCCGGTCCCGGATGGATCCGGCGGCTTCCTGGTCCCGGGGGATGGGGGCGTCCTGGCCCGGATGCCTCCCGGCGGAACCTGCTTTGACACGGTGCACGCCCCCCTTCCCGGCATCGACCGGATCGGGGACCTGGCCCAGATCGAGGCCGGCACCATCGGCGACCGGGAGCTCGCGGCCCTGGAGCGGAAAGCCAGGACCCTGCGGGCGTCCTCCGACCGGGCCGTGATTCTCTACTGCGGTACCGGGATCCTGAGCCGGGCGCTCCGGCTCCGAGGGTTCGAGGCGTTCATGACCGACATGATCCTCGAGGAAACCTACGCCCACGCCCTGGTGGACCGGATCCTGGAACGGCGGCTTCGAACCCTCCGGCGCTGCCTGGACCGCCTGGCCCCCTGGGTCGACCTGGTCGAATGCAGCGACGACCTGGGCAGCCAGAATGGGCCCCTGCTGGATCCCGCCCAGTACAAGGCCTTCATTGCGCCAGCCCACGCCGCCCTATTCGCTGAAGTCCACCGGTTCGGCAAGCCGGTCCTGATGCACAGCTGCGGCTCGATCGCCGCCTTTCTCCCGACCCTGGCGGAGATCGGGGCGGACATCCTGAATCCCGTCCAGACGACGGCCCGGGACATGGATCCCGTGTTCCTGAAACGGGAATTCGGCCGGGATTTCACCTTCTGGGGCGGGGGCTGCGACACCCAGGGCGTCCTGCCCCACGGGACGCCGCAACAGGTCATGGACCACGTTCGGCGCCAGGTGGACATCCTCGGCCGGGGCGGCGGCTACGTTTTCGCCCAGGTCCACAATCTCCAGCCCGATGTGCCGGTGGCGAACCTCCTGGCCATGTACCGGGCGGTGGGCGCCCTGGCCTGACCGGCGTCAGGCGTCGGCCAGGGCCCGCTCCAGGACCCGGGCCACCAGCGGATTGGGCGCCAGGATCTCCCCGGGATCCCGGACAGTCAGGGTGGGCAGTGCGCCCATGCGCTCGGTCATGGCCAGGAGGATGGGAGACAGGTCCCCCTTCCCGTCCAGGCCACCATACCCGATGCCCCGGGCCAGGCCCGACAGCAATCGTTCATTCACGGGCACGATCGCTTCCAGGGGCGTGACTTCCGGCATGCCCTTCAGCACATGGAGCTGGACGAAGGCGGATTCCCGGGCGGACAGCTCGTTTCGGCCCTCCCCGCCGACGGCGAAGCCCGGCCGCAGGGTCCCCACCTCCCGGAGCAGGAGCAGGCCGGCCTCGATGGACGTCAGGTTTTCCACAACACAGTTGTCGGCGTTGTAAAAACGGTTGGACGTATCGAGGAATATGCCGTCCAACCCCATGTCCTCGACTGCCCGCCCCACCTGGAACAGCAGCTCGTTCCGGTAGCCCGAGAACCCCTGGTGGATGTCCAGCATCACATTCCAGTCCTTGTGGGTGTCCAGGAGGGAGACCGACTGGGGCGGGCGGGGGTTGACGCTTTCCACCCAGGCCCACCCTGACAGCCGCTTGGTGAATCGGTCCCGCCAGGCGAAATCCAGGGCCACCTTCCCCATCGGATGGTCCGATGCCACCTGGTTTGCGTTGCAGTGGGGCAGGGCGTGGAAGCCCATCTCCCTGGCCCGCAGGAGGAAGGCCCGGCCGTCTTCACTGGGCACAAAGCTCGGATAGTCCTGGTCGTAGCCGAAGGCCCGCCACTGGGGCACATGGAGCACCACCCGCTCCGGCGGGAGGATCCGGGCCAGGGCGTCCAGGATGCCCGGATGGACCGGGCACCACGAGATGGCGAGGCGGATGTCGCCGATCCAGGAGGGCTGGCGTCGGATGGCCTCTTCCATGTCGCGGGCCTTCCAGAGCCAATCCCGGTACGCATGGGCGGGCACTTCCCAGCTGCCTGCATGGACCCCGATCCGGACGGGCAGGCCCCCGACGGCCTGGACATCCCCCACGGGGCCGTGGGCGCAGTGGTCGATGGACACGACCTGGGGATTGTCTCCATACCCCAACTTCAGGGCCTTGAACCGGTTCAGGCTGTCCCGGACCTGGAGCGAAAAACCCGAATTTCGGCCCTGGAGGACGGCCAACCCCGCTTC
>JAKPNJ010000193.1 GCA_029548445.1 Bacillota bacterium
CCATCCATGCCGCCCTGCATGTCCTCGGACCCTATCGGCGCCGGCGGGAGGAAATCGAGGACCGGTCCGCCGACGGCTTCTTCGCGTGGGACGCCCAATGAACCGCAAGCTCGACCTGGATCCCGCCCTGTTCCGGGCCGCCCCGACGGCATCGGAGCGGCCGGCGGTCCGCCGGCTCCGCCGGTTCCTGCGGGCCTTGAGGAGCCGGTACCTCTTCGTGTCCCTGGTCTATGTCGCCTGCGGCCTCCTGGTCCTGTCCACCACCGCCGGTATCCAACTGGCCCCTTCCGCCGGCGTCGAGGTGGGCATCCTCCGGGGTGTGGCCCGGGAACAGGTCATCCCCGCGCCCCGGGGAGAGATCGTGGACCGGTATGGCGTCCCCCTGGCCTACAATGAGGCCTATACGACCCTCTCCCTGTGCCATGCGGGTCTCGCCAACGAGGACCTGAACCGGGTGCTGCTCCGGATCGCCCTCCTGCTGGAATCGAGAGGCGAGTCCTATGACAACGACCTGGGGCGGTACCTGGCCGTCTCTCCCGTCCGGTTCGCCACCGGGGAGGATGACGTGTTCCTCTGGCAGCAGGACGCGAACCTCCTGAACCTGGACCCGGCGCCGCCGGGCGCCGTCCCGGACGCCTCGGAACGGCGGTATGTCAAGACCGACGCCGGAATGCTGTTCGCCTATCTCCGGGATACCCTCTTCCAGGTCGATCCCGCCCTGGATGAAGAGGACGCCTTTCGCGTCATGCGGCTCCGATGGCGGATCTTCCGGGAGTCCTGGTCCTACCGGAGCGGCCGCCCCCTGGAGTTCGCCCCGGATGTCGGCGTCCGGACCGTGGTCGATGTCGAGGAGCGGAACGACCTCTACAAGGGGATCCTCGTCACGACGCGCTATCGGAGGCGCTACACCGGGGAGGCGGCCTGGGCGGGGCACGTGGTGGGCTACATCGGCGCCATATCAGCCAGCCAGTATGATGAGTGGAAGGGGGTGGGCTACCTGCCCACCGACCTGGTCGGGCAGGTGGGGGTGGAGGCCTTCGCCGAGCGGTACCTGAAGGGCCAGGACGGGCTTCGGCCGTACAACATCATGACCGGGCAGGAGGACCAGGGCGTCTTCCTGTCCCTGGATGCCGGCCGGGCGCCGGTTCCGGGCGGCCGGGCGATCCTGACGCTGGACATGCGGCTCCAGAAGGTCGCCATGGATTCCATGGCCCGGACCATCGAGGCCATCCTCCTGAAGCAGGATCCCAAGAGCAAGGGGGACGCGGATTCCGGCGCGCTGGTCATGATGGATGTCCGGGACGGGGCGATCCTCGCCCTGCTGAGTTATCCCGGCTTCTCGCCCGACGATTTCGTCCGGGCCGCCTCGGATCCGGATGCCTACACCCGCATGATGAAGGCCTTGGGAGACACCAAGGACAAGCCCCTCCTGAACCGGGCGATCATGGAGAACTATACCCCCGGATCCACGTTCAAGCCCCTGACCGCCGTGGCGGCCCTGGAGACCGGCGCCGTCACGGCCCGGCAGGTCATCCGGGATACGGGGACCATCGATATCGGCGGCTGGATCTTCCGATGCCTCGAATACCCAACCCGCGGCCACGGGAACCTGTCCCTGACCCGGGCCATGGCCACCTCCTGCAACGTCTATTTCCACCAGGCCGGTTTCCTGGCGAAGATCGACAACATCGACCGGTGGGGACGGGAGTTCGGCCTCGGCGAGCTGTCGGGCATCGACCTGCCGGGGGAGGTCCGGGGTGTGCGGGCAAGCCGGGAGACAAAGAAACGCCTGCGGGCCAGTCCCTACGACCAGGTCTGGTTTCCCGCCGATACGGCCCAGACGGCCATCGGCCAGTTCGACAACAGCTTCACCATCCTGCAGCTGGCCCGGTATACCGCAGGCCTCGCCACCGGGCGGCTCGTGACGCCCCATGTCCTGTCCGGAATCGAGGCGGCCGACGGGACCCGGATCCGGACCGGGGGCGGCCCCTCGATCCCCATCCCGGTGCAGGAATCGACCCTGGCGGCCATCCGGACCGCCATGGTGGCGGTGGCGGCCGACAGGGAAGGGACCGCCCATGAGACGTTTCTCGATTTTCCGATTCCGGTGGCCTGCAAGACCGGTACCGCGGAGACGGGCTTCGAGGACATTTCCTCTTCCAACGCCCTGTTCATCTGTTACGCCCCGGCCGACAATCCCCAGGTGGCCATCGCCCAGATCGTCGAGAAAGGCGTGTGGGGCAGCAATACCGCCGGCATCGCCCGGGACCTCCTGGAGGCCTATTTCGGCCTGGAAGGAGAGCCTGCCGGCTGATCCGACGATTTCCCGCCCGGCTACTTGCCAGCCCGGTTGCATGTGGATACAATAAATGGGACACAGAACTGCGGAAAGGGGGAAGGGACGCCGATGAAGATCCTGCTGCTTGCCGATACGCGAAAGAACGAGCTCCTCGTGAATTTCTGCATTGCCTACAGCCCCATCTTCAGGCGACATGACCTGGCTTCCATGGAAAACACCGCCCGCCTTCTCCGTTCGTCCACGGGCCTCGATGTCGTCGGCCTCTCGTCCGATTATACGGGCGGGTTCGACCAGTTGGCCTCCCGGGCCATGTTCAATGAGATCGACGCCGTCGTCTACCTGCGGGACCCGATGCTCGCGTACTACGACAGCCCCAATCCGCTGCTCAAGGCCTGCGATATCAACAGCATCCCCTATGCCACCAACCTGGCCACGGCGGAGGTCCTGACCCTGGCCGTCGACCGGGGCGACCTCGACTGGCGCGAGCTCCTGAAGTAGAAGCCGGTGAATCGGCCTCTGGGATTTCCAGGACGGACCGGGCGGACCGGTCCGTTTTCTTGACGGATTCCTGCCGGATTGCATACAATATGTTCCAATCTCTCCGACCAGCCGGAACGAAGAAGAGGAGATCCCGTGAATACGATTCGAAACAAGATCCTCCTGAACCCGTCCGTCATCCGGATCGAGGTGGAAGCGCCCCGTATCGCCCGCAAGGCGCTGCCGGGCCAGTTCGTGATCCTGCGGGTCCACGAGGACGGCGAACGGATCCCCCTGACCATCGCCAAGGCTGACCGGGATGCCGGAACCATTACGCTTGTTTTCCAGGAAGTGGGCAAGACCACCAGGGATTTGGGCGCCCTGGCGGAAGGAGACGCCATCCTGGACCTGGCCGGTCCCCTGGGCCAGGCCTCCCACCTGGAGGGAATCCAGGATGCCTGCGTGATCGGGGGCGGCCTGGGAACGGCCATTGCCTGGCCCCAGGCCCGGGCCCTGGC
>JAKPNJ010000213.1 GCA_029548445.1 Bacillota bacterium
CCTGCTCTTCGTCAACATCCGGGGATACGGCGCTCTCGGCAACCTGGAGTCGATCCCTGTCTTCCTCCTGCAGATGGCCCTGGTCTTCGCCCCGTTCCTGCTGCTTTCCAATCCGCTGCTGGCCCTGGGCGGCTACCTGGCCGCCTTCGTGATCTGCCTGCTCCTGACGGTGCTGATCGGCGACGCCCTGACCATGACGGGCGCGCAGGTCTCCGGCCTTTTCCTGGTGGCCCACCTGGTGGCGCTGCCCTTCAACCTGGGATTCGAACCCATCTCCAAGTCCCTGGCCCTGGCCCTGAACCACACGACCCTCTATCAACTCCTGATTCTCTGGGGCACCCATTTCCTGCTGGGGGCGCTGTTTACCCTCTACGTGATCCGCAAGCGCATGACCGCCCGGCCGGAAGAGATCCCCGAGGCAGCCGGGGCCCGGGGGGCCTTCTCCCGCTTCCTTCTGGGGATTCCGACGGCCGACCTGCTGGCGGTGGGGCTGTTCATCTGCGCGTTCGGCCTGATCCTGGCCCCGGAACTCATGTATGTCAAGGACATCTACAGCGGCGACTACAAGCGTGCCAACACCATGTTCAAGTTTACCTACCAGGCCTTCGTCCTCTTCTCCATCGTCGTGGGGTACGCCATCGCCCGGCTCCCGGCCCGACGGGGCGACAACAAGGTGGACAACCGGTGGTCGGTGGTGTCGGTCTTCATGGTCCTGCTGCTGATCATTCCCTCCTTCTACCCCTTCGTGGCCATTCCCCAATGGCTGGGCAAATGGACCCTGGACAACTACAAGGGCCTGGACGGACTCGTGGCCTATGCCGAAAAGAAGTCCGCCAGGGTGGAGGGGGATACCCCGCTGACCACCGACCTGGCCAACGACTACAACGCGGTTCTATGGCTCAATGAAAATGTGGACGGTCTTCCTACCATCCTGGAAGCCCACGGCACCAGCTACACCGACTATTGCCGGATCTCCGCCTATACGGGCCTGCCAACGGTCATCGGCTGGCAGACCCATGAATGGCTCTGGCGAACCAGCAAGAAGACGCCCAACGCCTACCAGGACGTGGTGGTGCCCAGGCAGTCGGATGTGCGCCGCATGTACACCTGGAACGACGAGAACGATGCCACCGACGAAGCCGCTTCCCGGGAGGCCATCCTGGATTTGTACCGGCGATATGCCGTGGAATATGTCATCGTCGGGGACATCGAGCGGCAGCGGTTCCCGGAAATCAACGAGACGACGTTGAAGGCCCTGGGCGAGGAGGTCTTCTCCTCCGGGACCCTCTACATCATCCGGGTGGACCTGGGCGAGGGATAGCGGCTGGAAGCAGCGGCTAGAAGCGGAGGAACGAGACCCGCAGGACGCCGTCCAGCTGGCGAATGGCCTCGAGGGTGTCCGCATCCACTTCCGAGTCGACCCCGACGAAGGCCACGGCCTTTTCCTTCTCCCGTTTCCGGCTCCAGTTCAGCGAGGCGATATTGATGTTCCGGGACCCCAGCATCGTGCCCACCCGGCCGATCACGCCGGGCTTGTCCTCGTTCTGCATGGCGATCACGTAGTCGGTCGGCTCGAAGTCCATGGCATAGCCGAAGAAGTCCGTGATCCGAAGGGCATCCCGGGCGAAGACCGTGCCGGACACCGTCAGGGTCTTCTCCTGGGAGACGAAGGAGACGGTCAGGAGATTCGTGTATTTCTCCAGCTGCCTGGACCGGGTTTCGCTGATTTCGATGCCCATGTCCCGCACCATGCGCATGACATTGACATAGCTGATGCGTTCCTGCTTGATGGGAGAAAGGAACCCCTTTAACATGGACAGGGTCACCAGGTCGGTTTCCTGGGAGGCCAGGTCGCCCCGGAACACGATCTCGATCCGATGGACCCGGCTCCTTTCGGCCTGGAAATAAATGGACCCCAACTTCTCCGCCAGGTCGAGGAAGGGTTTCAGCTCGGAAATCGGCCCGCTGACCGATGGCATGTTGATGGCAGCCACCAGGTCGCCCTTCAGCGCCCGGGCGACCAGTTCGGTCACCGCGGTTCCCACGTTCCAGTTGGCCTCGTGGGTGGAGGCGCCCAGGTGGGGGGTCACGACGCAGTTGGGCAGCCCCAGGAGAGGATTCTGGTAGTTCTGGTCCCCCGGCTTCCTGTCATAACTGGGTTCATGGTCGAAGACGTCGATCCCGGCCGCGGCCACCCGTCCCGTTCGCAGGGCCTCGGCCAGGTCCGCTTCGTTGACGAGCCCTCCCCGGGCCGCGTTGACGATGCGGACGCCGTGGCGGCACAGGGCCAGCTTGGACGCATCGACCATGTTGTAGGTTTCCTTGGTCTTGGGTGTATGAAAGGAAATCAGGTCCGACTGGGTCAGCAGCTCGTCCAGGGTTTCGCACCGTTCGGCCCCGACCTGGTCGAAGCGCTCCTCGGTGATATAGGGATCGTAGGCCACCACCCGCATGCCGACACCTTGCAGCTTTCGGGCCACGATGGAGCCGATCCGGCCCAGCCCGATGATGCCCGCGGTCTTCCCTTCCAGCTCGTTTCCGATGAGGCGGCCCCGCCGGAAGTCATCCACGCGGGACAGGGTGTCCGCCTGGCAGATGTTCCGGAATGCGCAGAAGGCTAGGCCCACGGCCAGTTCCGCTGCGGCCATGATGTTGGCCTCCGGCGTATTGACGGCGATGATGCCTTTTTCGGTGCAGGCGTCCACGTCGATGTTGTCGATGCCATTCCCGGCCCGGCCCACCACC